>JAEUHJ010000063.1 GCA_016795375.1 Verrucomicrobiaceae bacterium | reverse complement strand
CCAAAGTGCTCGGCAACCTGAACTCCTGGCTGTATTCGCGCCTCTGATAGCTCCATGCGACATTGCAGGCCAGCGTCCTGGTGCCCCGACTGGCATGCCATTTGGCGGAGGCGATTTTTCCCTCCACGGTGACGCTTTCATTTTCCAAAAGACGGGCATCCTGCAGTTCAGCCATCACTCCGATCAACCACAGGGGTATAAAAATCAGCAGCAGCCAGTGCCAATGCTTCTTGAGAGTGTTCATAAAAATGGAATGAAAGCATGATCAGGCGATCAGCGGCCCGACCGGCGGAGTCTGCAGCAATGCCCGGACCTTTTCGACCAGATTCTCGACCTGCACGGAGGATTGCGAACGAGCGACGAGATTCTTCACGATGATCTCGGGATACTCGGCTCCGAAGACGAGGGCGAAGCGGGCTTTGCGGTCTTCGGCGGCTTGGAATTGCTTGCCGACTTTTTGCGCGGCGAAGGGGTAGTCGATGCGCACACCAGCGGCGCGGAGCTGCTGGATGGCGGCGAGGGCGTGCGGGCGCTGGGCTTCATCGGCGATGACGACGAAGGCGTCGATGCTGCTGGCGGCGAGGAGGGCGCTGGTGAGCTTCATTTGCGCTCCGGGCGTGCGCTTGAGTAGGATGCCGAGCACGACATCGCCCATGGCGAAGCCTGCGGCTGGCATATCGACGTTTCCATCGCTGATGAGGGCGCACAGCTTGTCGTAGGTGCCGCCGCCAGCGAGGGCGCGGAGGCCGTGCTTGAGGTCGAAGACTTCAAAGACGACGCCGGTGTAGTAGGCGAGACCGCGCACGATGGTGGCGTCGATCTTGATGTGCTGCCAGAGGCCGCGGGCGCTGAGGTTGGCCTTCAATTCGGCGAAGGCGGAGTGATTTTCATCCGTGGAGGCCATGAAGGCGCGGACCTCGGCGGTGGTGAGGCCGATCTCGCCGAGTTTTTTCTCGGTCTCGTCCGGCTTCGCACGCTCGATCTTGTCGATGATGCTGAGGTAGGTGGTGGCGTGCTCGGCGGCGATGTTTTTCTCGGCGAGGAAGCCGTTCCAGATCTCGCGGTTGCTGAGGCGGATGATGAAGTCGTCGGCGCTGACGCCAAACTCGCGCATGGTGTCGATGGCCAGCGAGATGAGCTCCGCGGCGGTGGCGGGGCCGCTGTCGCCGAGGATGTCGGCATTGAACTGGATGAACTCGCGGCCGCGGCCCTCCTGCGGCTCCTCGTAGCGGAAGCAGGGGCCGATTTGGAACCACTTGATCGGCTTTTTGAAGTCGCGCTGACGTGCGGTGGCCATGCGGGCGAGCGACGGCGTCACCTCCGGGCGCAGCGTGATCTCACGGTCGGCCTTGTCGCGGAAGCAGAAGAGCTGCGCGGTGATTTCGTTGCCGCTTTTTTTGCGAAACAGGTCGGTGCTCTCGACGACGGGCGCCTCATACTCGACGAAGCCGTAACGACGCGCGACGACGCGCCAGGTGTCGGCGATGTAATTGCGCGTCGCGCATTCCTCAGGGAAGAAGTCGCGGAAGCCTTTGACGGTGCGGAAGGTGGACATGGGGCGCGATTCATCCGTGCGGAGGCACTGAAATCAAGCGGAGAGCGAAGGGCGGCGGGTAGAGAGGACAGAAAAGGCTGGTGGCAGACTCAACTGGCGGCCTCGCATCGCTTGCGGATCACTTCGAGGATGGAGCCTTGGATCTGGCTCATCACCCATTCGCTCCACCAGCCTGCATACCAGTTAAACGGCGTGGAGAGCCGGTGAGTGCTGGACAAATGCAGGGTGCAGGCGCCATCGCTCCCGGGTTCGATCTCGTAGGTGCCATCCAGCACATCGTAAAACCGACCGCCGACGATGATGTGTTCGTCAAAAGCCGTGTGGGGCACGAAATCGGGGTCTGCTTTGATGGTGAACGAGAGTTTCTTGGCAGGCTGCCAGTCGGTGACGACTTCAAAGAAGGACACCTCCCTCTCAAACGTGGCGTGCCGGACTGCTCCGACGCCTTCGCGGTCGATGTTCGCCTCGATGGGCCGGGGAAAGCCGAGGTGGTAGATCCATTGGGAAGGAAGTTCCTCGCGCTGGATCGCGGGGACTTGGTAAATCTGCTTCCAGATGGCATCGGCACTCGCCCGGATGTGGATGGAGTCCGTCATCACACGGGTTTCATGCGGGGCAGACCACCAGGACTCGACTGGGGCCACGGCATAAGGCAGCAGAACGACCAAGCTGACGAGCAGCCTGTCCTTCGAGCGCTTTTGCAGGCTGAGATGCATCGTCCAGCCACCTCCTGTGGCGCTCGGGAGGACGATGGGCAAGGCTACCACCAAGCACATCAAAGCCTCCAGATGAACCGCCCATGATCCTGCCACGGCGAGCCACATCACGAGCATGGGAGCCCAGCGATGCCAGAAGGGGCGTGGTGAATCCAGCCGATAGCCCAAGTAGCAAACCAAGGCACCCAAGGCGAACGGCATGCCGAAAATGAATCCGACCGAGATGATGTTGTAGCGATGACCGAGTGCCGGGAACAGCAGACGTGCCGTGAGCGCATAGACGCCTGTCACGACCACAACGATCGCGAAGCTGCGCCAGAAAGCGCCGGGTCGATTTTCGGGAAACTTCATCACGCCATCGCAGCAGAGGCCAGTGCTTGTGACAAGCTGTAATGATGCCTGACGGGAAGTTGCCCGTGATGAAAAGTTGCGGCTCTCCGCTCTCTGCCCTTAGCTCCGCGCTCCATGCTGTCCGACCTGTTTGTGCGTGATTTCCGCTGTTTCGCCGAGGCGAGGGTGGAGCTGCATCCAGATGTGACGCTGCTGGTGGGGCGGAATGCGCAGGGGAAGACTTCTTTGATTGAAGCGGCGTGCGTGCTGATGCGGCTGCAATCGCCGCGGACGGCGAACCGGAGCGAGCTGGTGCGCTTTGAGGCCTCGACCTGCCTCGTGGAGGCGGTGTGGAGCGGGAAACGGCTGCGCTATGCCCAGAACGCGACCTCGCGGCGTCTGGCGCTGGATGGCGTGACGTGCGGGAAGTCGGCGGATTACCTCGCGGCGGCCGGTTTGGTGGTGTGGATGGACCATCGGGACATGAATCTGCTGCGCGGTGGCGCGGAGCATCGTCGGCGCTTTTTGGACTTCGCGGCGAGCCAGATGTTTCCAGATTACCTGCATGCGCTGCGCGGCTACGAGCGCGCGTTGCGAGGCCGGAACTATGTTTTGAAGCGCGACGCGGTGATCGCGTGGAAACAGGCGGATGCGTTTGCACGGGTGATGGACGGCTTTGCGGCGGTTTTGTGGCAAAGACGCGCGGAACTGTGCGAAGCGCTGAATCCGCAGGTTTCCGCCGCGCATGCGCATTTGAGCGAGGGGAATGAAAGGACGCGCATCGAGTTCATGCGGCATGAGGGCGCGTTGTTTGATTCGTTGCTCGCCATGCGTGATGAAGAGGCGCGTGCGCGCTCGACGGCGCTCGGGCCGCATCGCGATGAGGTCGCGATGTATTTGAATGATCGTGATGCGACCAGTTTCGCCAGCGAGGGGCAGCAGAGGTCGTTTGTGCTTTCGATGAAGCTCGCCCAGGCCCATGTCCTGGAAAAAGCCCGCGGCGAGGCTCCGCTGATGCTCATCGACGATGTCTTCGGCGAGCTGGATGAGTATCGCCGACGGGCTTTGCTGGGCTTGCTGCCGAACGGCACGCAAAAGATCATCACGACGACGAATCTTGATTGGGCGGAGAAGGATGCGTTGAGCGGGGGGATTCATGAGGTCTGCCAAGGGCAAATCCGGGCAAACCGGCTGGCCTGCCCCTGAAACTCCTCACGAACGGTATTTCCACCCTTCTTAGAAACTTCTCTTGACGCGTTTTCAGGCGGTTTTAGCTTTGTTGGGGCTAGAATTTCGCTCGCCGCGTTGCTTTTCGTGATTCTCAAAAAAGTTAGAACTCACCGCGGCGCTTCTGAGTTCTGGCATCCATCCTCTTTCAACCTTTTCCCTTTTATTCTCAATGCTTGGCAAACTTTTTGGATTTGTCGCCCAGGACATCGGCATCGACCTCGGCACGGCAAACACACTCGTTTATGTTAAAGATCACGGCATCGTTCTTCGCGAACCTTCGGTAGTGGCGGTGAAAACCGGCTCGAACGAGGTCGTCGCGGTCGGCGATGATGCGAAACGCATGCTGGGGCGCACACCTGGCGGCATCACGGCAATTCGTCCGCTGAAGGATGGCGTGATCGCCGACTTTCGCGTGACGGAGGCGATGCTGCGCCATTTCATCCGCAAGGTGCAGGGCGGCGGACGCAAGATGCGCGGGCCGCGTGTGGTGATCGCAGTGCCCTCCGGCATCACGGAAGTGGAAAAGCGCGCGGTGAAGGAGAGCGCGGAGCAGGCCGGCGCGCGTGAAGTTTATCTCATCGAAGAGCCGATGGCTGCGGCGATCGGCGTGGGCCTGCCTGTGCAGGAGGCCGCAGGCAACATGATCGTGGACATCGGCGGCGGCACGACGGAAGTGGCGATCATCTCGCTCTCCGGCATCGTTTACAGCCGCAGCGTGCGCGTGGCGGGCGACGAACTTGACGAGGCGATCATCAATTACATGAAGCGCGCCTACAACCTGATGATTGGCGAGCGCACGGCGGAGGAGATCAAGCTGCGCATCGGCTCGGCCTTCCCGCTGGGCAAGGAGACCACGATGGAGGTCAAAGGCCGTGACATGGTGGCCGGCCTGCCGAAAACGATCACGATCACGAGCCAGGAAGTGCGCGAGGCGATGCTGGAGCCGCTCAACGCGATCATTGATGCCGTGCGCACGACGCTGGAACGCTGCCCGCCGGAACTTTCCGCCGACCTCGTGGACCGCGGCATCATGCTGGCCGGCGGCGGCGCGCTGCTGCGCGGTCTCGACAAGCTGCTGCAGGAAGAAACGGCGCTGCCGGTGCATGTGGCGGAGGATCCGCTCAGCGCCGTGGGCGAGGGAACGGGCCGCGTGCTCAGCGAGCTGGAGTTCCTGCGCAAAGTGAGCACGACCGAAGTTTGATTTTCGTTCCGGGCCATGCGGTGACGGCTTGAAGGAGTCCGCCGACAAGCACCGCGTCCAACCCGGGAGGAAAGGCCGATCATGAAAAAGCTCAACATCCTCGCGCTTCTCGTCTTCGTGGCAGGGCTTGTCGCCGTGTTCACGTTCGACACGGCGACGACCCGGCAGATCCAGGCCCGTGTCATGAGCCTGCTGTCCCCGTTCATTCACTCCAGCGCGGCCATGGAGCAGGCGGCGGAGTCCGCCGTGGCCCCGCAGGTCAACGTGTCTGAGTTGAAGCGCGAGCACGATGATCAGCGCGTGCAACTGGAGCGCCTGCGCATCATCCAGCAGAAGTACATTCAGGTCATCGAGGAGAACGCGAAGCTGCGCCAGCTCTTTGGATTCAAGCAGGCCGCGCCGTTCAAAATGACCGCGGCCAAGGTGATACGCCGCAGTTCCAGCACCTGGTGGAACAACTTGATCATCGACAAGGGCTCGCTGGACGGCGTGGGCACGGACAGTCCGGTGATCACCTCCGTCGGACTTGTGGGAAAAACGTCCACCCTGGCTCCGCACATGACCAAGGTGATCCTGCTGACCGACGAGATGTGCCGAGTCTCGGCGAAGGTCGAGGGCACGCTCGAGCAGGGCATCCTGGCCGGAGAGCGCGCCGCGCTGGAGGTGCGCCCCGAGCTGCATCTGCGTTTCCTGAGCCGCAACGCGAACATCAACGCCGGCGCGAGTGTTTACTCCTCCGGCGAGGGCGGCGTGTTTCCGCCCGGCCTGCTGCTGGGACGTGTGAAACGCTTCGAGAACCGGGAGATTTCCGGGGAGGCCGTCGTCGAGCCCGCCGTGGACTTCTCCACCCTGGACTACGTTTTTGTGATCGAAATGCAGGCCGCCGAGCCGGTGCCGGAACCTCCGGAGCCATCCGCCAACGCCAAGCCCTGATCCATCATGCTTTTCCATCCGATCTCCATCATCCTGCTGCTGCTGTCCTTCATGGTGCAGGAGTTCATTCCGGGGCTGGAGATCGCCCAGTTTGCAACATTGTTCCTGCCTGCGGTGTTCTTCTTCAGCGCGTCGGTGGCCGCGCCGTTTCCGGTCATGCTGGCACTGGCGTTCATCACGGGCTTCATCTGGGACGCGCGCCATCTCCCGGGCGCGGTGGAGAGCCTCATGGGTGCGGAGGATGTCTTCGGCACTGGAGCGGACCTGGAGCTGGGCGCGGGCAGCCACCCGCTGCCGTTCGGCCTTTCCATCGTGCTTTTCGGCATGCTGGGCACACTGATGCAGGGCATCCGTCCTCTGTTCAAACGCGGACGTCTGGAGCTGCCGGTGCTCATGGTCGGCGTGGCCACCTTTCTCTGGCTGCTCTCGCAGTATCTCATCATCACGTTTCTGCGCGGCTCGTTGCAATTCCCCGCCGGCGTCTGGTCGAAGATGATCACTGACACACTGCTTGCGATGCTGGCGTCGCCGCTCATCTTTCTGCTGCTCTACTCGCTGGCCCGCCTGTCGAGCTATGAAATCAAATACGAAGGCCTGAGGTACCGCTTCGATGGTCGTTAAATACCGCTTCCGCCTCTACCTGTTCACGCTCGCCATGCTGTGCGGGTTCGGGCTGCTCGTGTTCCGGCTGTGGTCGCTGCAGATCGACCGCCGCGAGGAGTTCGCGAAGATGATCCCCGGCGCGAAGAAGGAGCGCGCGCGCATTCCCGGCCCGCGCGGCGAGATCAAGGACCGCAACGGCGTCGTGCTCGCCACGAACAAGGCCAGTTTCGAGGTGCGCATCAATCTCGCGGAGGTCGTCACGGAATACAGACGTGTCGCCAAAATGCTCAAGGCACCCATCCCCGAGATCACCTTCGACATCGTCGAAAAGGGGATCAGGCGGCAGAAGCCGGAGATCGACATCTACAAAATATTTGAGGAGACCATCACCGCGCGCATGCAGGAGATGGGCGTTCACAAGGAATACTCGGTGGACTCCTTGCGCGTGCATTACCGCAGCTTCGGCGGCGCGGTGCCCTGGGTTTACCGTGACGATCTGACCTTCGGCGAGTTCAGCCGCATCGCCGAGCACAACCTCGGTCTGCCCGGCGTCACCGTGGCCGAGCGCGCCTCACGCGTGTATCCTCTCAAGTCGCTGGCCTGCCACATCCTCGGCTATGTGCGCCTGCCGGACGACCAGCGCGTCTCCGTCGAGGAGCGCAAGGGCTGGGACTACTATGTGCCGGATGATTTCGGCGGGGCCGGGGTCGAAAAAAGTTTCGACAGTCATCTGCGCGGCAAACCCGGCGTGCGCGTCATGCAGCGCGACCAGCGCGGCCGCCCCGTCGGGGAGGTTTACGATGAGTATCAGGAGCCTCGCAAAGGCAACGACGTCCATCTCACGCTCGACGCCCGCATGCAGATCATCGCTGACAAGGCATTGCGTGAAGGGAAAATCGGCCGCGGGGCCGTGGTCGTGATCGATCCGGCCACCGGGGAGGTGCTGGCGATGGTGTCCGTGCCATCCTTCGATCCGAACCAGTTCATCCCGAGCATCCAGCAGTCGGACTGGGACGCCCTGCTCGAAAACAAGACTGTGCCGCTGCTCAACCGCGCCGTGAAAGGCCATGCTCCGGGTTCCACCTTCAAGATTCCGATCTCCTTCGCGGGCTGCCTCGCCGGCATTCAAAAATCCGCCTTCAACTGCAGCGGCGCCGTCACTTATGGCAACACGGCCATGCAGTGCTGGATCCAGCGGCAGAGCGGCGGCGCGCACGGAACGCTGGGCCTCAGCGACGCCATCAAGCAGTCCTGCAACTGCTTCTTTTACCGCTACGGGAACGCCGCCGGCATCAACAACATCACCAAGGTGGGCAAAATCCTCGGCGTCGGCGAAAAGACCGGCATCGAGCTCGAGGATGAGGACAGCGGCATCCTGCCGAACCCCGACTGGTTGCGCGCCAACCGCCCCGCTGAACGCTGGAGCGACGGCTACACCGCGAACACCTCCATCGGCCAGGGCATGGTGCTCGCCTCGCCGCTGCAGATGGCTTCTGTCACCGCCACGGTCGCCAACGGCGGCAAGTCCTGGCACCCGCATCTGCTCAAACGTGTCATGGATCACGACAAGATCGTGCTGGACAACCCGCCCAGCCTGCGCGGCGACCTCTCCGCCAGCGTGAAGCCAGATGAGATCGAGATCATCCGCAAAGGCATGTGGAAGGTCGTCAACGATCCCGGCGGCACCGGGAAGTCGGCGCGCATCACCGGAGTCGAGGTCGCCGGAAAGACCGGCACCGCCCAGAACTGGCGTCGCGACGCGCGTGGCAGCAAGGTCGATGACAACCACACCTGGTTCATCAGCTTCGCTCCGTACCAGAACCCAAAATTTGCCGTCTGCGTGCTCGTGCAGAACGGCAAATCTGGCGGCGGTTGCGCCGCCCCTGTCGCGCGCCGCGTGCTCGAACAATGCCTGGCCCTCGAAAACGGCTATCAGGTCGCCATCGAGGCGATGCCGCCGGCCGAAGGCCACTTCAATCATATTCCCATGGTCCAATATGCCGACGCCGGGGTGCCTTTGGTGCCCGGCACGGATGAGGATGGTGACACGGGCGCGGGTGCGTCCGGCACCGAGTCGTCTGATGATGCCGCGCCGCGTGTGAGCGCGACGCCCAACATCAGGCGGAAGGCCGATTCAGCGGGATCGGCGGGGAGCAGCTCCGGACAGAACGTACCCCAGGCCGTGCCAGTGCGCAGGGTCGGTATCTTCAGCCGTGGAGGCCCCCAGGAAAGCAAACCGTCCGCGCCCACCCAGGGCGGCGGATTTTTCCGCAAGCTCTTCAACCGCTGAGGAGCCGCGTCATTTCAGGGAGACTTCAACATCATGGCATTAACCTTCGTCCAAAGAATCAAAGAACTGCTCACCGGCAAACGCGACATCAGGAGCGGCGTGCGCCTCGTCATCAACTGCGAGAAGCTCGAAAACCGCGTCGCCCTTCTCGACAAGGGCGCCGTCGAGGAATACAACATCGAGCGCGTCGGCACCAACAGCCTCATCGGCAGCGTCTTCAAAGGCCGCATCCGCAACATCGAGCAGGGGCTAAAGGCCATGTTCATCGACATCGGCTTCGACAAAAACGCCTTCCTGCACTTCTGGGACGCCATCCCAGCCGCGCTCGACGCCGGCATGGAGGAGATCAACCGCGGTGGCAGCAAGAAAAAGAAGCGCATCGAGGCCAAGGACATCCCCAGCCTGTATCCCGTCGGCTCCGAGATCATGGTGCAGGTCACCAAGGGACCCGTCGGCAACAAGGGGCCGCGTGTGACGACAAACATCTCCCTCGCCGGGCGTCTGCTCGTCCTGATGCCGCTCAACGACACCTGCGGCATCTCACGCAAGATCGAGGATCCGAAGGAACGCTCACGCCTGCGCAAGATCATCGAAAAAATCACCCTGCCCGAAGGCATGGGCATCATCCTGCGCACCGAAGCCTCCGGCAAACGTGCCCGTCACATCGTGCGCGACTTGAACATCCTCCTCGATGAGTGGGATCAGATCGTCGCGAAGCGTGACGGCCAGAACGCCCCCGTCTGCTGCTTCCAGGAACCCGATCTCGTCGAGCGCACCGTGCGTGACTTCCTCACCGAGGACATCGACGAGGTCGCCTGCGATGATGCCGCCACCGTCGAGCGCATGCAGCGCATGGCCGCCCACATCTCCGGACGCGCGAAACGCCGCATCAACCATTACCAGGGGCAGAGCGCCATCTTCGAGCACTACGGCATCCAGAAGCAGATCGACAACGCCTTCTACCGCCAGGTGTGGCTGCCTTGCGGCGGCTACATCGTCATCGACCAGACCGAGGCCCTCGTCGCCATCGACGTCAACACCGGCCGCAACAAAGGCCACAAGGACGTGGACAAGCTCCTGCTCGAAACCAACCTCGAAGCCGCCGCCGAGGTCGCCCGCCAGCTCCGCCTGCGCAACATGGGCGGTCTCATCGTCGTCGATTTCATCGACATGAAGCACCGCCGCGACCAGCAGGCCGTGTCCAGGGCCATGAACGAGCATCTGAAACGCGACAAGGCCAAGACCCAGGTGCTGCCCATTTCGCAGTTCGGCCTCATGGAGATGACCCGCCAGCGCCTCAACGAAAGCCTCGGCACCACGCTCTATGAACCCTGCCCGTATTGCAAAGGCCACGGCCAGGTGAAAACGCCACTCACCATGAGCGTCGAGCTTCAGCGCCGCCTCGTCAGCGTCCTGGGCCGCGCGAAGGAGGACCAGCGCCAGCTCCTCGTCATCGTCCACCCCGAGGTCATGACACGCCTGAAGACCGAGGACGGCGAGTTGCTCGTCGATCTGGAGCGCAAATACCACGCACGCCTCACCTTCCGCAGCGACCCCACCTTCCACCGCGAGCAGATCACCCTTGCCAACGCGGCCACGGGCGAGGAGATCCGGCCCTGAGCCTGAATTTGCGCAAACATCTCGACGGAAATTTCACGTCATGCCAGACTGGGCATGTCATGAAACACATCCTCATCCTCGCCCTCGCGTCATTCCTCTCCGCTTCCTGCACCACCTGTCCCTTCGGCCACAAAACCACCGGAGGGGGCAAGGTGGAGCACATCGTCCTCGTCTGGCTCAAGCGCCCCGGCAATGCCGCTGATCGCGCCGCGCTCATCGACACCGCGCGGAAGTTCCAGGCCGGGATCAAGGAGATCCAGCATCTCAACGCCGGCCCCGCCGTGCCGAGTGATCGCGAGATTGTCGATGACAGCTTCGACGTCGGCTTCATCATGCGTTTCGGCAGCAAGGCCGACATGGATGCCTACGAGAAGCATCCGGTGCATGTGAGCGCCGTGAAGCAGACCCTGCTGCCGCTGGCGAAGAAGGTGCTCGTCTATGACATCCGGTGTGAATGAACTTTCCCCCGGCGGTCAGGCGCAAGGGGCGCGTCCGCATTGATCACGCCCCCAGCGTGAAGAACTTGTACTTCGAGGAGAAACCATCCACGCCACATTCGCCGACGAAGCGGACCTCGTCCTGCGCCTTCATCCTGTTCGTGGCGGCCTCGCTGAAAAGCACGTCCTGCTTCAACGAGGAGGCCACTTTCTCGATGCGGAAGACAAAGTTCACCTCCGGCCCATGAAGATTGAGCTCGTTCATCGTCGGCACGGTGCCGAGCGCGGCCCCCCCGAAATGCAGCACGACACGGAACGGCGGGCTGGCCTTGCGCTGCGCCTCATGGAGACGGGCCACGGCCTGGCGCACCTGGATGACGCCGTCATCCGTGTCATCCCAGTAGCAGAAGAAGCCGTCGCCGAGATATTTCGACATGTGGCCGCCGCAATCGTCGATGATCTGGCGGCAGTTCTTGAACCAGGTGCCCGTCATGCGCGGATAATCGGCGGCGGACATGCTTTGGGCCAGCTTCGTGGAACCGATGATGTCCACCACCATCAGCCAGCACTGAGCCTGCTGGATGTGGATCATGGTCGAGGCCATCACCTGCTGGCCGGCCGGGTGCATCGCGCTCAGAATCTCCGTGGCAAACTCCATCTCGTGGCCGGCGATGCGGATGATGTCGCCGTTGTGCAGGCGCACGGCCTGTGAGAGACGGCGGCCGTTCACGAAGGTGCCGTTCGCGCTGCCGAGATCGACCAGCCAGAACTCGCGCTCCCCCTGCGCCTGGATGATGGCGTGACGGCGGGAGACCTCGGTACCCGCCAGCGCGACGGCATTTTCAGGTGCGCGGCCGATGCTGCAGGTGCCGTTCATGTCATGGCGTTCCCCGTCGGGGAGGCGCAGCCAGGACTGGAGGAGTGAGTTGGACATGAGGCAGGGCGGGCCGCACTCTGGCAGGAGAAGCAGCCGCCGCCAGCAGACGTTGCAAAGAAATCACGTCTTGCCTTCCCGATGGCGATTTGGAAACCTGCCGCGATGTCAGACCGTGAATCACCGTCGTTTCATGCCGTGTTCAACTACGGTGAGGCAAGCCTGTGGTTTGTCCTGGCAATCGCTCTGGCCCTGCGGCTGCGCATGGCAAGGCCGTGGCGCTGGCTGCTGCCGCTCGCCTTCGCTGTGTTCGGCGTCTCCGATCTCATCGAGGTGCAAACCGGCGCGTGGTGGGAGCCGTGGTGGCTGCTGGCGATGAAGTCGGCCTGCGCCCTCGTGTTTCTGCTGGCATGGCAGGCGCAGCGGCGGCAGGGATCGCGCGATGGCTGAGTCTCCCTTCAAATTCTGCAGCGCTTGCGGCGCGAACGACTGGATCAACAAGAGCGTCCGCGAATTCGTCTGCGAGCGCTGTGGTTTCCGTCACTTCATCACGCCCATTCCCGCCGCCGTGGCGCTCATCCTCGATGCACAGGATCGCATCCTCGTCATCCGCCGCGCCCATGAGCCCGGCCTTGGCAAACTCGGCCTGCCCGGTGGTGTGATCGAACCTGAAGAAACCGGCGAAATGGCCGCCGCGCGTGAAACCTGCGAGGAAACCGGCCTCGACATCGCTGCGAGCGCGTTCACTTACCTCTGCACGCTCAACAACCGCTACCTGTTCCAAGGTTTCGTCTGGCCCACGCTCGACCTGTGCTATGTCGCGCGTGTGCCTTGTTTCGACGGCCTCAAGGCGGACCCCGCCGAGGTGATGGAAACCCTGGTACTTCCGCTGGACGACGCTCCCCTCGGTGAGTTCGCTTTTGAGTCGAATGCGGAGGTCGTCAGACGGCTGCGGGCAGCCGTGGCATGACAGCCGTCCCGTGCAAAATGCCGGTTGCAACCGTTGAAGGTTTTGCCGCTGGTGCGGCTCCCTCGCTTCCCAATGCTCCGCCTCCAGAACTTCCACGGCTCCGAACTCACGCCCTTCCTCGACGCGCTGGGAGCCCTGCGCATCACGGTGTTTCGCGAATACCCGTATCTTTACGACGGCAGTCTTGAATACGAGCGCGACTACCTGCGCGTTTACCTGCGTTCAGCCGCCAGCCTGGTCGTCCTGGCGTTCGATGACGGCCGCGTCGTCGGCGCGACGACGTGTCTGCCGATGCTCGACGAAGGGCCGGAGTTCCAGGCGGCGTTTGCGAAGGCCGGCCATGACCTCGCGACGATCTGTTACTTTGGCGAATCCATCCTGCTGCCGCAGTTTCGCGGCCAGGGCGTCGGGAAGGAGTTCTTCGCGCGTCGTGAGGCGCACGCCCGTCATCTCGGCTCGAAGATCAGCGCCTTCTGCGCCATGGATCGTCCCGCCGACCACCCGCTGCGTCCTGCGGGCTACCGCCCGCTTGACGGCTTCTGGCGCGACCAGGGCTATGTGCGGCACCCCGGGCTCCAGGCCACGTTTGCCTGGAAGGAAACCAACGAGGCGGCCGAATCACCCAAGACATTGACGTTTTGGCTGAAGGATCTGACATGAGGGATGAATGTCCGGTTTTTTCCACCCGTCTCGCCGCTCCGATGTGAAACCGGTCGGACTTGTATGCCGGGCCGCCCGTGATACAGGCACGCAGCGTCAAAGATTGGAGCGGCTGCGGATCCGTTCGCAGGCCGTCCACGCACTGTTCTCAATCTCAAGAGACAGGATTGACCACGGCAGGAGGGTTGCAAAATCTGTGAGGAAACCGAAGCTCCGGCTGCGTGTTAGAAGACAGCTCTCCGGAGCGCAAAGTCATGAATCCCGCATCTTTCCTCTCAGGCTGGCTGCCCCGGCTGCGTCATGTCGTCGTGGTCGTCGGGATTGGTGGAGCGGCGGCCTGGGGCGTGGTGGAACTGCTGAAGCCGCCGGTGGGAAAGTTGTCCAAGCATTATGTGGGAATGACGATGGACCAGTCACAGTCCGTCTTGGACGCAGCCAAAACGGTGGATGCGGCTTTTGAAGCGGACTGGGGACAAAAACAGCTTCAACCTGCAGCGAAGGCAGATGATCTTACCTTGGTGCGGCGTCTGTCGTTGGCGCTGACGGGCAGCATCCCGTCACTTCAAGAGATTCGTGAGATAGAAAGGTTGAAGATCGCCGACATGGGGCAGTGGTGGCTGTCGCAGCTTTTTGCGGATCGCCGCACGAGCGATTATCTCGCCGAACGGCTGGTGCGCGTTTACGTCGGCATCGAGAATGGCCCCTTCTTGATTTATCGCCGCCGCCGGCTGGTGGACTGGCTGAGCGACGCGTTGCAGCAGAACCGGCCCTACGACCAGGTGGTGCGTTCGTTGATCAATGCCAATGGTGTGTGGACGACGAGTCCGGAGGTGAACTTCATCACGGTGACGAACCAGATGGGCAACAAAGGCCCCGATGAGGCGAAGCTGGCTGCGCGTGTGAGCCGCGCCTTCCTCGGCGTGCAGATGGACTGCGTGCAGTGCCACGACGGCAAGCTCGGCAGCACCTGGAAGCAGGAGGACTTCCACAAGCTGGCCGCGTATTTCGGCCAGACCGATTTTTCGCTGAACGGACTGCGGGACGACCCGAAGGAGAAGTACCGATTTCGCTACCTCGGCAAAATGCAGGAGGAGGTGGTGCCTGCGATGGTACCGTGGAAGCCGGAGCTGCTGCCAGAAAAGGGCACGCCGCGTGACAGGCTGGCGAAATGGGTCACGGCGAAGGGGAACAAGCCCTTCGCACGCACGATCGTGAACCGCATGTGGGCGCTGCTGTTCAACCGCCCGCTCATCTCTCCGGTGGATGACATCCCGCTCGAAGGGCCGTTCCCGCCGGGCCTGGAGCTGCTGGCGGACGATTTCATCGCGCACGGTTGCGATTTGCAGCACCTGATCCGGGTGATCGCGGCCACGCGTGTGTTCCAGCAGTCGAGCTGTTCCGCCGATCCCACGCACCCTGTCACGCCGGAGGCGGAGGCCGCCTGGGCGGCGTTCCCGATCACGCGGCTGCGGCCGGAGCAGATGGCGGGCAGCGTGATCCAGGCGTCGTCGCTGGGCACGATCGACGCGGACACGCATGTGCTGCTTCGCATCAAGCGTGATCTGGACGTGGCGAACTTCGTGAAGCGCTACGGCGACTCCGGCGAGGACACCTTTGATGATGCGGGGGGCACGATCCCGCAGCGGCTGCTGCTCATGAACGGCAACATGATCAGCGAGAACACCCGGGTCAATCCGCTGCTCAACGCCGCCACGCGCATCAGCATGCTCGCGCCGGACAATGCCACCGCGGTGGAGGCCGCCTACCTGTCCGTCTTCACCCGGCGTCCTGCGGCCGAGGAGGGCGCCTACTTCATCAAGCTGCTGACCGGCGCCAGGAAGGGAAGGTCGCGCGGCGACATCTTATCCGACCTGTTCTGGACGCTGATGAACGCCACCGAGTTCTCATGGAACCATTGACCCGCGAAGTGGGAATGACGAAATCCGAAACCAGAATGACGAATGAATGCTCCAAGCTCCAGTCGCCTCTTGTTTCTCGTTCGTCATTCAGACTTCGGATTTGATTCGTCATTCGCCATTCTGATTTCGTCATTGTCATGAACACCTCTCTTTGCCAAAACAACATTCATCTCACCCGTCGCTCCCTTCTTCGCGGCACGGGCGTTGCGGGCGTCTCGTGGCTCACGCCGCTGGCCGATCTGCTGGCCGTCGAGGCTGAACAAGCGCCGAAGGGCAAGCCCGCGCGCTCGGTGATCCTGCTCTGGCTCGGCGGGGCCGCGAGTCAGCTCGACACCTTTGATCCGCATCCGGCCACGAAGATCGGCGGCGGCATCAAAACGATCCCCACAGCGATCACGGGCGTCGAATTTGCCGCCGGACTCGAACAAACCGCCAGCGTGATGCAGGACGTGTCACTGATCCGTTCGATGGTCAGCAAGGAGGGCGATCACGAGCGCGCGTTTTACAACATCAAGACCGGCTACCGGCCTGATCCCACGCTCATTCATCCGAGCATCGGCGCCATCGTCTGCCACGAGCTGCCGGAGGCGAAGATCGAGATTCCCACGCATGTCTCCATCCTGCCGAACCAGTGGCCGGCGCGCGGCGGTTTCTTCGGGGCGAAGTATGATGCGTTCCAGATGTATGATCCGAAGCAGCCCGTGCCGGACGTGAAAGCCCGCGTCGATGACAAGCGCATGGAGCGCCGCATGGAGGGCCTGTCCGTGGTCGAAGGTGCCTTCGCGCAAGGGCGCGCACCGAATCTCGACCAGGGCAAGACCCTGCACCAGCTCTCCATGCAGCGCGCCCGCCGCATGATGACCTCCGACCAGTTGAAGGTCTTCAACGTGAGTGACGTTCCGGCCGGGGATCTCGCCGTGTATGGCGACACGCCGTTCGGGCGCGGCTGCTTCACCGCCTTGCGCCTGATCCAGGCCGGGGTGCGTTGCGTGGAGGTCACGCTCAACGGTTGGGACACGCACGCGAACAATCTCGAAGGCCAGGCCGCGCAGGTGAGGATCCTTGACGCCGCCTATGCCTCGCTCATCCGTGATTTGAAGAAGCTGGGCCTGCTGGAGAGCACGGTGGTGATTTGTGGCGGCGAGTTCGGCCGCACGCCGAAGATCAACAACGTCGGCGGCCGCGACCACTGGCCGCATGCGTTCAGCATGCTCGTGGCGGGCGGCGGTTTCGCCGCAGGGCGTGTGATGGGGGCCACTGATCCGGAGGGAGAGAAAAAAGAACCGGTGAATCCGATTCATGTCGAAGATTTGCACGCGACCATCCAGGACCTGTTCGGCATCGACTTTTCCAAGGAGATCATGACGCCTGTCGGCCGGCCGATGGCGCTGAGCAAAGGCGAGGTGGTGGCCGGTTTGAAGGCGTGATCAACGCTGCGCCGTCTGTTTGCCCTCGAACGGGTTGCCTTCGACCGGCTTTTTCTCGGGTTCTTTCGCCACCTCCGGCTCGGGATTGAGCGTCATGATGTAGGCCACCACGTCGCGCAGCATCTGATCATCCTCGATGAAGAGCGTGGTCATCTGAACCATCTTCGCGCCGTTGATGTCGTCCTTGGCCGTGCCTCGCTTGCCGGTCTTGAATTTTCGGAGCTGGTCCTCCAGGTACCATGCCTGCAGGCCGGTGAGCGGCGGGCTGCCGAAGGTCATCTCGCCGCTGGCGTTGTAGCGGTGGCACTCCATGCAGCGTTCCTGGAAGAGCCGCATGCCTTCATCCATGCTCACACCGGCCATCTCCCGGTTCTGCCCGGTGGGAATGACGGCGGGCATCTTCTCCACATGCGCGACGACAGCCTTCACCTGCTCCGGCTGCAGCGCCTTTGCGATCGAGGCCATCATGAAGGAATGCGGGTCGGCGGCGTCATGACCGCGGCGGCCTTCCGGTATGTTCGCTAAGTGGGTGTTCTTGTACCACGCGGGATTGCCGGCGATCGACGGGGTTTTCAGTTCGATTTTGCCTTCCCCATTGCTGCCATGGCATTGGGCGCAGACAGTCTGGAAGATCGTCACCCCGCTTTTCGACTGTGTGTCGGGCACGGCAGGGGGAGGCACCGGATCGGCGGCATGCAGCAGAATTCCGCAGGTGCCGGGAAGCAGGAGCGTGAGAATGGGGCTGGTGAAGCGCATTGGCGGAAAACGGGGTATGTTGCACGCGCTTTACAACAATGCCAGCGCCTGCCTCTATTTGACAAGATTCGCGCATCGCGGCGCAATTCTGGCACGGACTTGCGCCATTCCCGTGTTTGTGCCTCTCTGCGGGATGTCAGCGTTCCCGAAAAATGTCGTCGAACTCACCCAGGCGCTTGTCCGCATCCCCTCGGTGAATCCGGACGGCGATCCCGGCACCGACGGCATCGGCGAGGAGAAGTGCGCGCGGTTTGTCGCTGAATTTCTCGAGGCGTCAGGCGCGCATGCGGTGCTGGAGGAGGTGGAGCCGGGCCGTCCGAATGTGATTGGCCGTTTTCCCACGAATCCGGCTGTGGACGGCAAACCGAAGCCGCGCATCCTCTTCGCGCCACACACGGACACGGTGAGCGTCGGCGGCATGACGATCGATCCGTTCGGCGGAGAGCTGCGCGACGGCAAAGTGTGGGGCAGGGGAGCCTCCGACACGAAAGGTCCGATGGCCGTCTTCCTCTGGGCGCTGCATGAGACGCGTCACGAGATTCCCGATCTGCCGGTGGAGGTGCATTTCGCCGGATTCATGTCGGAGGAGAGTGCCCAGCTCGGCTCGCAGCATTTCGCGAAGCATCACGGGCGCTATGACCTCGCCATCATCGGCGAGCCGACGGGACTGAAGACGGTGTTCCGTCACAAAGGCTGCCTGTGGGCCGACATCCACACCACGGGCGTCGCCGTGCATGGTGCGACGCCCGAACTCGGCGTGAACGCGATCGTGAAGATGGCGAAGCTCGTCGCCGCGCTCGACACTGATTTTCGCGACATTCTCGCCGAGGCGGGCGGCGTGGACGAATGGCTCGGCCCCAGCACGATCAACCTCGGCATGATCCACGGCGGCACGCGCAGCAACATTGTCGCCGATGCGTGCAAACTGCGCTTGGACATCCGCACCACGCCTGGATTGCAGCGTGCGGGCGGTGCGCTGGAGCTGCTGACAGATTTCGTGACGAAGATCGATGAGACGGCCGCTGTCACCGTCGCCAGCGAGGCGTTTCATCTCGACACCGATCCGGCGAATCCCTTCGTGAAGAAGCTCATTGCCGCCGGAGGCGGATTGACCGGCGCGCCGTGGTTCTGCGACGCCGCTTTCCTCGCCGTCGCCGGAACGCCTGCCATCGCCATCGGTCCGGGCTCGATCGCGCAGGCTCACACGAAGGACGAATTCATCGCGGTGAGCGATGTGGAGGACGGGGCGGTGTTTTTCACACGATTCCTGCGCGGCTTGAAGGACTGAGCGCGCGCATTTCGTGTGATAACCTCTGGAAATGCTGCGGGCGCGTCCGATTATCGGCCCATGTCCCAACCCAACGACATCCGCCGCGTCGTCATCGCCAGTTTCATCGGCACCACCATCGAGTGGTATGATTTCTTCCTCTACGGCACGGCCTCGGCGCTGGTGTTCAACAAACTCTTCTTCCCGTCTCTCGATCCGCTGACCGGCACGATGGCCGCGTTCGCCACCTACGCGGTGGGATTCTTCGCGCGCCCGGTCGGCGGTGTCGTGTTCGGCCATTTCGGCGACAAGATCGGCCGCAAGTCGATGCTGGTGACCACGCTCATGCTCATGGGCGTGGCGACAATCCTGATCGGCCTGCTGCCGACTTATCATCAAATCGGCATCTGGGCGCCGCTGCTGCTGGTGGCGCTTCGGTTCATCCAGGGCTTCGGTGTCGGCGGCGAATGGGGCGGCGCGGTGCTCATGGCCGTCGAGCACGGCGGCGAGGGCAGGCGCGGCTTTTACGCGAGCTGGGTGCAGGCCGGCGTGCCGGTGGGCTTGCTGCTGGCAAACGCGGTCTTCATGCTGGTGTCGTCGATGGATGAGAAGGCCTTCCTCTCCTGGGGCTGGCGCATTCCGTTCCTGCTCGGCGTGCTGCTGCTCGGTGTCGGCATGTTCATCCGGCTGAAGATCATCGAGAGTCCCGTCTTCACCCAGGCGAAGGCGGAGGACGCAGGGCCGAAGGTGCCGATCCTCGCCGTGTTGCGTGATCATCCGCGCAACGTGCTCCTCGCCATGGGTGCCCGCTTCGCGGAGAACGCGTTTTTTTACATCTTCACCGTGCTGGCGCTCAGCTACGGCTCGCAGCAGCTCGGCCTGTCGCAGTCGATGCTGCTCAACGCCGTGCTCATCGGCTCCGCCGTGCAGTTGGTCGTCATCCCGTGGTTCGGCGCTCTCTCCGACCGTCTCGGCCGCAGGCCGGTTTATCTCGGCGGCGCGTTCTTCCTGATGCTCTTCGCGTTTCCGTTCTTCTGGATGATCGAAACGCGGCAGACCACGCTCGTCATCCTTGCCGTCGTCATCGGCCTCGTCGGCCACGCGGCGATGTATGGCCCGCAGGCCGCGTTCTTCTCGGAGTTGTTCGGCACACGCGTGCGCTACAGCGGCGCGTCGCTCGGCTACCAGCTCGCCTCACCGCTCGCTGGCGGACTCGCGCCGCTCATCGCCACCGCGTTGCTGGACAAAAGCGGCGGCAAACCGTGGCCCGTGGCGGTTTACCTCATCTTCATGGCGGTCATCACGCTGGTCTCCGTGTGGATGGCGGAAGAGACGAACAAGAAGGCGTTGTGAGCGCCCCTGCGGCGTCCATTTCGACCCAAAACATGTCCTGCGTCGCCATGACGAAGCATTTGCACTTCCACGCGTTCCGTCTCCCTTGACTGTCCAGCCATGAACGAAGCCTTCCCCGACATCCAGAAAATCCAGTTCGAAGGACCGAAGAGCCGCAACCCGCTCGCCTTCAAACATTACAACGCCGACGAAATCGTGGGCGGCAAAAAAATGCGTGATCACCTGCGCTTCGGCGTCGCCTACTGGCACGCCATGCGCAACCCGCTCTCCGACCCTTTCGGTGGTGGCACCGCGCAGCGCCCGTGGGATGATGGCAGCAACTCCGTCACCAATGCACAGCGCCGCGTGTGGGCCTGCTTCGAGTTCATGGACAAGCTCGGCGTCGATTACTACTGCTGGCACGACCGCGATGTCGCGCCAGAACTCAGTACACTCGCTGAAAGCAACGCCGCCTTCGACGCCGTCGCCGACGAACTCGAAAAAGCGCAGCAGCAAACCGGCAAAAAACTCCTGTGGGGCACCGCCTGCCTCTTCTCCCACTCACGTTATTGCCAGGGCGCGGCCACCAGCCCGAACGCCGGCGTCTTCGCCTACGCTGCCGCGCAGGTGAAGAAAGCCATGGACGTCACGCATCGCCTCGGCGGTGAAGGCTACACCTTCTGGGGCGGCCGCGAAGGCTACGCCACGCTCTGGAACACCAACATGAAGCGCGAGCTCGACCACCTCGCCCGCCTGCTGCACATGGCCGTCGATTACAAGCAGAAGATCGGCTTCACCGGCCAGTTCTACATCGAGCCGAAGCCGCGTGAACCCTCCACGCATCAATACGACTCCGACTCCGCCGCGTGCCTGAACTTCCTGCGCGAATACGGCCTCATGAATCACTTCAAGCTCAACCTTGAGACCAATCACGCCACGCTCGCCGGCCACAGCATGCGCCACGAGATGCAGGTCGCCATCGCCGCGAACGCCCTCGGCTCCGTCGATGCCAACACCGGCGACACGCTCATCGGCTGGGACACCGACCAGTTCCCCACGAACATCTATCTCACCACCGAGATCATGCTCGAAGTCCTGCGCATGGGCGGTCTCACCACCGGCGGTCTCAACTTCGACGCCAAATGCCGCCGCGAATCCTTCGAGCCTGTCGATCTCTTCCACGCCCACATCGGCGGCATGGACGCCTTCGCCCGTGGCCTCAAGATCGCCCACTCGATGATCGAGGACGGCCGTCTCGCCAACTTCATCAAGCAGCGCTACGCCACCTTCGACGCCGGCATCGGTGCGAAAATCGAGAGAGGTGAAGTCGGCTTCGACGAACTCGAAGCCCACACCCTCGCCAACGGCGAACCACTCCTCGGCAGCGGCCGCCAGGAAATGCTTGAGAACTTGGTGAACGAGTATCTCTGAGTGATGCGGGCGCTCTTGCCCGCAGTTTCTCGTTCATATTCACTTTGCGAGGCGGTCAGCAATGGCCGCCTCGTTTTTAAGTACGACAGACACTCTTGTCTGTCGTCATGTGGCGGCGTCCTCGGACCGACGGGCAGGAGTGCCCATCGTACTTCAACGGCACAACTCGGCGGCTTGGGTTGATTTCAAATCACGAATCACGCGGCGATCGGCAACGGTTGCCGCGTTTTTGCAGGCTATCAACGCTGGATCAGGCGACTGCGAGCGGGAAGCGTCGATGCACTATCTGCCAGGCATCTGCCCTGGTTCTTGCGGTGGTTGTTCTCATGTGGTCTCAATCAGTATGGCGCTTTGCATGAATGACGAGTGGAACGGTAAACAATATGGCTATCGTGGCACAAAATGCGAAGAGTCTAAAGTCTTTGTCGTCCAAAGCGTGATCTCGAATGCTCGATCTTGCCATCGCAAGTGTAATAAGTGTTGTAGTCATGACTACACACCACAAAAAACTCTGCAATCTGGCTCTCGACTTAAGCGGGTTTACACTGTGGTTCTCTCCTGCAAACACTGCAAAACAAATAAGCCAAAAACCTGAAGCAGTGCCAAAGCCTATGTAACAGAAGACACTGAACCGCAAAAGGTCGTCGAATAGTTTATCGCCTGTCGATCCTGTAACTGTAGCAACAAAGCTGATGAGGCCGCAGACTGTTATCAACAAGGTCTTCTGTTTCTGAAGCATTTGCGTGTGCTGGCGAACTTTCTGAGTTGGGCGAACGTGAAGGAGTGTATCCGACCAGAAGGCGGAGGCAAGACTCGTTTTGCCGGAGGCGTGTGGGCCGCCTTCTGGTCGGATACACTCCTGTTGGACTGAGCCGCTGTGCGCGATTGACTCCCTTATCGGGGTTTGTATCCCACGACTTGTCGCCATGGATTGGGGTTGTTCTTTGCGGTGGGGCGGCAGGTCGGCTCACCTGCTGTTGATCGGGCGCTCTTGTGGCTCCTGGCAGGGGCTTGACCGCCTGATTTTGCCTCTCGTGATGAGTTGCTTGCACTGCGCGGACGTGGACTCTTGATGCAGGCGCGTTTGCCTGCATGGCGACGGGGATCTGCCGGGTTCATGGGCTTCATCGCTGCGGGGGCGGCGGCGGGGGAAGTTTCAGGTTCCAAGTTTCAAGATCCAAGTTGCGATGAACCCAAGGCAAGTGTCGAGCTGGTGAAAGGCAAGGAAGTCTGGCTGGAGAAAGCCGCGCAGACGATGAAGGTGCGGCGCTTTGCGCTGCGGACGGTGGAGACGTATCTGGGCTGGCAAGCGGCGGTTTTGGCGTGGGCGGGTGAAAAGAAGCTGGAGGCAGCGAGCGGGGCTTTTCTTGCCGACGGGAAAGAATGTGATAGCCTCCAGCATGATTCTGACCCTCGATATTCCCGACGAGTTTTCGGGGCAACTGGCCGCGAAGATGGGCAATCCGGCGCGCACGGCGCTGGAGGCGTTCGCCGCCGAGGCGTATCAGCTCAACGCGTTGAGCCTTGAGCAGGTGCGCACGTTTCTGGGGCTGGAGTCGCGCTGGCAGGCGCAGGAGCTGCTGTCCAGGCGCGGGGCGTGGCCGGGGCTGTCGGCGGATGAGGTGCTGAAGGACGCGAAGACGGCGGCTGCCTTCACTGTTTCGCGGTAATGATCATCATCTCAGATGCCTCGCCTCTGTCCGCACTGGCGGAGATCGGTGAATTGGAGTTGCTGCACCAACTCTACGGACAGATCGTCGCTCCTGAAACCGTGCGCAAGGAATGCTGCCATCCACATTCGTCTGGCGCGTTGGCTCCATGATTCACGCGCCCGGGAAGCTGGCTCGTCATCGTTCCTGATCCGGTGCCGCTGCTGCCGAAAACCAGCGGTGTGGATGCGGGCGAGGCCGCCGTCATCTCGCTGGCATGGCAGCATCGCCACAACGCCCTGCTCAGCGTGGATGACAAAGACGGCCGCAAGCTTTGTGACGCCCTGGGGCTGACGCGAACTGGGACTGCCGACGTTCTGCTGGCCGCGGCACGGGCGGGTTTGGTGGATTTTGAGAGCGCGGTGACACGCTTGCAGGCCACCAGCTTCCGTCTGAGCAACGCCGTCCTCAAAGAACTCCGCAGCCGCCTCCAACCGTGAACTGGAGGCATCGTTGAAAATGACGCCAGAGCCTGGCGGGTATGATCGGACTCACTTCCCCCCAAACTGCTTCAGATACAGCGTCTTGAACGGGTTCTCCGCGGCGAGCGGGGCTTTTTCGTTCACGAGCATCGACTGGACGCTGTCCCACCATTGATCGTAGGCGGCGGCGAGTTGTTTGACGACATCGGGATGCGCGGCGGCGAGGTCGGTTTGCTCGCCGGGATCGGCTTGAAGGTCGAAGAGCTGCCAGGAGGCTTTCATGGGATCCGGTCCGGCGCGGACGATGGCGGTGGCGTCCTTTGAAGCGGGGCCAACAGATGTTTTGGGTGCATCTTTGGCCTTGCCCTTTCCTTTGGCGTTCGGTCTGGCCCCGCCAGCGGAAACGAGGTGCCAGCGTGCCGTGCGGACGCTGCAGTTGGTGAATTTGTATTTCTGCGGATCGGCGTCCTTCGGCCAGCGGCCGACATGGGTGAAGATCTGGCGGTCGGCCCATTCGGCATTCGGATTTTCGAGCAGCGGCACGAGGCTGCGGCCTTCGACTTGTGCCTTCACCTTGTCGTCGAGCTTCGCGCCGGCGAGTTCGGCGAGCGTGGGGAAGAAATCGATGTGCGCGCAGAGCTGGTTCACCGGTGCGGGTGTGAGCGTGCCGGGCCAGCGCCACAGGCTGCTGGCCTTGATGCCGCCCATCCACGGCGATCCTTTGTTGGCGCGGAGACCGGCGTTGTAAGTCCTCACGCCGGCGGTGCCGCCGTTGTCGTTCATGAAAATGACGAGCGTGTCGTTGTCGATGCCCCATTCCTTCAGCTTCGCGAGCAGCAGGCCGATGTTTTCGTCGATGTTGTGCAGCATGCCGAAGAAGTTTGCGGCATCAGCGCCATCGACCTTGACGTCATACAGCGCCTTGTCCTCAGGACGCGCGATATAAGGCCCGTGTGGCGCGTTGGTGGCGATGTGGCAGTAGAAGGGCTGCTTGCCCTTCACGCTGTCGATCCATTTTTTCGCCTGCGCGAAGAACACGTCGGTGCAGTAGCCCTTGGTCTTCTCGAACATGCCGTTGTGCAGGATGGCGGGGTCGAAGTACTTGTTCCCCGGCGCGTCGCCGCAACTGCCGGGATAGCTTTGGCCGATGCCGCCGGCGCCGTGGGTGAACATCTCGTCAAAGCCGCGAGCGCTGGGCCAGCGGTCAGGCTCGTCGCCGAGATGCCATTTGCCGAAGATGCCGGTGGTGTAGCCCGCCGTTTTGAGCACCTGCGCGAGCGTGGTGGCGTCCGGCGTGAGACGTTCGCGCTCGAGGATGGTGTGCGTGATGCCGTTCTTGAATTCGTGACGGCCGGTGAGCAGCGCGGAACGCGTCGGTGCGCAGGTGGGACTGACGCAGAAGTCCTCAAAATGGACGCCCTCGGCATTGAGGCGGTCCATGTTCGGCGTCTTGAGCACGGGATTGCCGTGGCAGCTCATGTCGCCGTAGCCCTGGTCGTCGGTGAGCACGAGGATGATGTTCGGACGCTTGCCGGCGATTCCAGCGTGCGCGCTTAGAACACCGAGGAGAAGGAGGAAGAAAACGCGGATCATGACTGGTCTGCGTTCAACGTCGGGACCGATGGCGAGATTGCAGCAACATCGCCATGCAAACCGGCCCCGGACCTGCTAGTGAACCAACGAATGAGCACAAACTCCCCAAACCCTCGTGTGGTGGTCATCGGCGCCGGATTCGGCGGCCTGGCGGTGGCAAAGGCGCTCGGTGGCGCGCCGGTGCAGGTCACGGTGCTGGATCGCGAGAATCATCATCTGTTCCAGCCGCTGCTGTATCAGGTGGCCACAGCGGGACTTTCGCCCGCGAACATCGCGCAGCCGGTGCGCAGCATTTTGCGGCGTTATTCGAACGTCGAGGTGCTGATGGCGGATGTGACGGGCTTCGATCTGGAAAAGAAACTGGTGCTGGCCGGCGGGCGCAGCGTGCCGTTTGACTACCTGGTCGTCGCCACCGGGGCGCGGCATAGTTATTTCGGGCACCCGGAGTGGGAGCAGTTCGCGCCCGGGCTCAAGACGCTCGAAGACGCGCTCGACATCCGCCGCCGTCTGCTGCTGGCGTTTGAAAAGGCCGAGGCGGAGACCGATCCGGTCGAACGTGAGCGGCTGCTGACCTTCGTGATCGTCGGCGCAGGTCCGACCGGTGTCGAAATGGCCGGTGCGATCTCCGAAATCGCACGCGAGACGATGCTGCGAGACTTCAGGCGCATCGATCCGCGCGAGGCGCAGGTCATCTTGCTCGACGCGGCGGAGCGCGTGCTGCCGGTGTTCGATGCCGACCTCTCGCGGAAGGCAGAATCGCAGCTTCATCATCTGAACGTGACCGTGAAACTCGGTGTGAGCGTGCAGGACATCAATGCCGACGGCGTGCGCACCAACGAGGGCTTCATCCATGCGCGCACGGTGGTCTGGGCGGCGGGCAACGCGGCGTCGCCACTGGTGAAGGCGCTGCCGGGCACGTTTGACCGCGCGGGACGCATTCAAATCAGCGAGACACTGAACCTGCCGGACGCGCCGCACATTTATGTCATCGGTGACACGGCACACTGCCCCGGCAAGGACCACAAGCCGCTGCCGGGCGTGTCGCCGGTCGCATTGCAGCAGGGCGCGCATGTGGCGGAGAACATCCTGGCGCAGATCGAGGGGCGGGCGTTGAAAAAGTTCGCCTACTGGGACCGCGGCAGCATGGCGACGATCGGGCGGCATCGCGCGGTGGCGGACGTGCATTTCGCGAAGTTCAGCGGGCTCATGGCATGGCTCGCGTGGGTGTTCATCCATCTGATCTTCCTGATGAACTTCCGCAGCCGCGTCTCCGTCTTCCTGACCTGGGTGTGGTCCTATTTCACGCGGGCGCAGGGCGCGCGGCTGATCACGGGGAAAAAATGACGAATCAGAATGCGGAATGACGAATTGATGATGAAGTCTGGCTGAATTGTGAAACCGGACTCTCCGCCGAAAAAACGCCGCCGCTGGTGGCGGTGGGCGTGGCGTTTCGTTGTGATCGTGCTGGTGCTGGCGGCGGCGCTGGGATGGTGGGCGTGGAAAGAGCGCGTGCTGCTGGTGAACACGCTGCTGCTGCGGCTCGGCGGTGATGTGCGGGTGCAACTGACCGCGCTGGACTGGGAAAACGGCGCGCTGCATGCGCGGGAGGTGCGCGCCACGCATGTGCCGGCGGCGAAACGGCTCGCGGAGGTGGAGCGCATCGAGTGGCGGCCCGGTTTGCGACAGTTACGGACGCGGAATCTCGGCGTGGTGAAGATATTCGGCGGTGCGCTGGACCTGCCGCTGGCGCTGTTGCAAAGCGGTTCACCGCCGCAAGATGACGCGACGGCGGTTTCGAGCCCCTGGCGGCTGGAGGTGCTCGACCTGGCCGAGACGAAGGTTGTTCTGCATGATGAAAACCACAAGCCGGTGCTGAACGCGACGGTGCGTGGCCAGGTGAAGGGCGGAACGACCGAGGGCGCGTTTGAGGCGGCGGGTGTCGAGGTGGAGGACGTGGTTTATCGCGGAAGCGAGGTTTTGAAGGTGTTGCGGGTGAAGGCGGTGAAGAGCGGAGAGAAAATCGAAGTGCAGGAAGGCGTTTTGAACGGCGGGCGGGTGGATCTGGCGTGGCTGAACGGCTTCAACCTGCCGTTGCGTGGTGGCGTCGAGATCGACTGGACTGGAAGCGGGATGACTTTTTCCGCCGCGGGTTTGCACACGGGCGGCACGCATGAGGTGCGTTTGAAAAATCTGCGGCTGCAAACGATGGCGGACGCTGGCGCGATGAAGGCGGACGCGGTGGATCTGAAGGTGTCGCATGATTCCAGCGGCCTGTGGCATGTGCGTGAAGGGCGGGTGCTGTCTCCGGTGATCGACTGGACGCGCGATTTGGAGGAGGTGCTGCTGCCGAAGGAGAAAGCGTCTTCCAAATCCGCGTGGCAGGTGAGGGTGGACGCGCTGGAGGTGAAGGACGGCCGGGTGATGCTGGCGAAAACCGGGCTTTGTCCCGTGGCAGGCGAATTTGGCTGGAGCACGAGATTGCAGGCGCTGGAGATTTCTCCGGAAGGCGTGCGTTCGGCGGCGAAGCAGCGGCTGGAGGTCGCGGATGTGTCGCTGCGGTGGAGCGGGGCTGATCCGGGTGTGCGGCTGGCACCTTTCGCCTCGATGAAGAGCGCTGCTTTGGAAGTGGTGCCGGACAAACTGCGCGAGCAGTGGCAGGTGGAGTCCCTGCTGATCGATTCACCGCGCCTTGAGTTGAAACCGGAGAACGGACCGTGGTTTGAAAAGATGGCGGGTGAGCCGGCGAAGCCTGTGTCTGGAAACACGGAGCCGAAGCCTTGGCAGCGCATGCAGTTCGGGCAACTGACCGTGAAAAACGGGGCGATGGACGTGGCGATGAAGCTGGCGGAGCGCGTGGAGGCCACGACCCGGTTCGAGGTGAGCACGAAGGAAGCGAGGCAGCATCTGCGCGTCGTCGATGTCCATGTGCGTGTGCCGAAGCGGGCGAACCTGCCGGTGCTGAGCCTGGAAAACGTGGAGGCGGTGGCCGCGCTGCCGGAGATGTGGGGCAGGCGAAGGCTGGAGAGCCTGAAGCTGGCCGGCGGGCAAATCGAGGTGGGGGATGCGCTGATGACGCTTTTCAGCGGAGATGCCGCGGTGGTGGAGAAGAAGGCCGAAGCGGCCGCCGCGCGCTGGACGGCGGGCAGGATCGACGTGGAAAAACTCGGCGTGACGCTGATGAGCATCGCGCCCGGCCTGCCGCCGGTGCGTTTTGACGTGACCTTCGGCGCGGATGAGACGCCGCTCGATCTCGACGGCCTGGCGGAGAATGCGGAGCCGCAACGCATCGTGCTGACGCGTCTGCGCGTGCCGTCCCCGCATGAGCCGCTGCGCACGGTGGCGGAGATGGATGTGATCCATGTGAATTACACGCTTGACGGGCTGCTGCACCGCCGCATCGACCGCGTGGAGATCATTTCTCCGTTGCTGTATGTGGGCGAGGACTTGTTCTGGTATGTGGAGAACTACCGCAAGATCATGAAGGGCGAGGCGCCGCCGCCGGACGCGCGGTTCGGCCCGCCCGCGCCTCCGGACCCCGTGGCACCCGGCTGGCGCGTGGACACGCTGGCCGTGAGCGACGGACGCCTGCTGCTGGCGCCGAAGGGCGTGCCGTTGCGTGGTTTCAGCAAGCCGTTTCCATTCAGCTTCACCACAAAGCTGGAGAGCGGCCAGCTCGACGCGGTGTTCGACATCCCGACGGATGATTACGCGCTGCCGGAGCACAAGCTGGAGTTTCGCGGCATGAAGGGGCATGTGCGGTTCAATCTGCCGATGAAGGACCGGAACAACAACCTGACGGAGACTTTCACGATGGAGCAACTGCGCTGGAAGGAGCTGCACATGGAGAAGGCGCACTTGAGCGTGACTTACGATGTGCGCGGCATCTACGGCTCCTTTGGCGGCGAGGCCTACGGCGGTTATGTGAACGGCGCCTTCAACATCTACCTCGACGAGGTCTTCACCTGGGACGGCTGGTTGTCCGGGGTGGACGTGAGCCTGGGGCCGGTGACGAGGGCGTTGTTTCCGCAATACCTGCTGCTCGAAGGCGCGGCGGAGGGGAAAGTCATCGCCACAGGCAACATGAACGAGCTCTACCAGGCGGACGCGGAGTTCAAAAACCGTTCGCGCGGAAAGTTCAGCATCCAGGCGCTCAATGACATGATCGCGGAGCTGCCGCCGGCGATGAAGGGGGACATCACGGATCAATTCACCCGCATCGGGCTGGAAACGCTGCGCGACTTCGAGTATGGGAGCATTGATGGCAAAGCACGTTTTTACGGACGCGAAGGGCGCGGACACCTGCGCTTCACCGGCCCGCGAGGGTCGCGGAAGATCGACATCAATGTCTATGACCACCGCTGGAAGGAGGAGCCGCGCCGGACAGCGGGCAGCAATGACGGATGACGGATGCACGATGACGAAGCTGCTCCGGTGTGCCGCCGCACCGGGGATTTTGCTCTGGCTATCCGCATGCAAGACGCTCCCGGAAGTGCCGCTCACCACGCCGAAGCCGCTCGAGGTGAACCTGAACATGCGGCTCGACATCTACCAGTATCGTGGTGACGAGCCGCTGGACAAGGAGGCGGCGAAAAGCGCGGGCGAGGCCACGCAACGCATGCGCAACCGCATGGAGGAAATCCAGACGCTGAAGAACAACCAGCTCGTGGGGGAGGATCACCGCGGCATGCTCGTCGTCCGCGAGGTGCCCGCCGGAGACTGGGGGCCGCAGATGAAAAAGGCCGTCGCGGCAGAGAACGAGGACCGCATGCTGCTCATGCGCCGGAAGGCGAAGGAGTCGAACCGTCCGCTGCATGAGGTCGAGTCCGAGCAGTGGCGGCTGCGCACGCAACAGGCCGGCACGGGGGAGTGGATCGAGGTGCCGGGCGCCACGCCGGGATCATTTCAGTGGAAACGTGCCGGAGCTGAAACGAAAGTTCCCGCGCCGTCATCCTCCTCCAAACCAACCAAGCCCACGTCATGAGACTCATCATCTTCCTTCTCGTCGCGTTGCTCGTCGTCCTCGCCCTGACCAATCCGAACGAGGCCGAGTTCCGTGCGCACATGCAGCAGAAGCACGGCATCGCCGGCTCGCTGAGTCTGAAAGTGGCCGCGATTTTCTCCGCCGGCACCAGCACGGGAGTCGGTCGGGACAATTACCTCATCTTCAGCCGTTACTACACCGGCGGTGACGGCATCCTGCCGCGCACCGACCTGGCCTGGGGCGTGGCGGGCAGGTTTTTTGACATCGGAGAGGAGAAGGGCGGGGGCATGTGAACGGCGGCAGGCGGCATGGACCGCACCGCCTCCGCAACCAGGCATCGGTGCATGAGGCTTGCGCCTCCAATCACGCTTTCAATCCGTTCAGATCGGGCGCTGAAGATTTCGCCCCGGCGATGAATTCGTCCCATGTCACGGCATGGCCTGCCTTGGCGGCGAATTCGCCGAAGAGCGTGAGCAGTGTTGTCTCGACCGCGCCCTCGATGGTGGGGTTGCCGTTCGGATTCTTGTCAGCGATGGCGGCGCGGAAGGTCTCCACATTCGTCACGCTGCCGCTGCGGTAGAGGTTTTTGGATTCACCGCCGCCCCAGAAGTTTTCCTTGCCGGCACGGATCATCACGCGGCCGCCGAACTTGCTCTGAAACGCGCCCTTGGTGCCGACGAAGCGGTTGTCACACAGGAAGGGGCTGCCCCAGGCCGTGTACTGACGGGAGGCGAAGGTGACCGCGCCTTTCTTGAATTCAAAGAGCAGCGCGAAGTGGTCGCTGGCATCACCGACGTTGTCAGGACGGCCTCCGCGTCCGCAGGTGCCGCTGATGCGGGTGGGGCGGCCGAAGGCCCAGCTCACGATGTCGAGCGCGTGGATGTTTTGCTCGGTGATGATGTCGCCGCCGAGGTCGCGGAAACGGATCCAGTTCTTGAGGCGGGCTTCAGGTGTGTCCTCCTGGCTTTGCAGCGGGATCAAATCGGCCTCGTAATGGCATTCGCCGAAGGTGAGATCACCGATCGCTCCGTCATGGATGCGCTTGATGCCTTCCTGGAAGATGGCATCACCACGGCACTGCACATCGGCCAGCACGACGATGCCTTTCGCCGCCGCGTCCTTCGCGAGCTGGCGGATGGTCTCACAACCGGCCACGTCGATGGCCACCGGTTTGGCGATGAGCACATGCTTGCCTGCGGCGACGGCATCAATGGCCTGTTGCACATGAAAAAACGGCGGGCTGTGGATGGCGACGGCATCGACATGCTCAAGCATCTTTTTGTAGCCGTCGAGGCCGGTGAACTGCTTGTCTGCGGCGATGCCGAACTTCTCTCCATACGCCTTCACCTTGTCCTCGAAGTAGTCGCAGGCCGCTGTGAGCTTGAGGCCGGGGTTTTCAGCGATGATGCCGGTGACGAAGGTGCCGCGCCCGCCGCAGCCGATGTTGCCGATCTTGAAGACAGGGCCGGTGTAGGCGGGTTTGGGGGCTTCAGGCGCTTTGGGTGCGTCCTGCGCGGCAGCACGGGCGGCGGCGGTGAGGATGCCTGCGGTATTGAGGAAGGAGCGGCGGTTCATGGTGGGGCGTGTGGGGTTGATGGAAGACAAGCAACGGGGCATCAGGGCGGCGGCGCTGGTGATCGCGATCAGCAGATGCGTAACGAGTTAAAGGCCGAAAACAAGTTCTGGCGGTGGCGAGGGGGTCACGAAGCCCAATCCAGCACCACCTTGCCGCAATTTCCGCTTTCCATCGCCGCGAAGCCTTTCTCGAACTCAGTGTGGTGGAAGCGATGGGTGATGATCGGCTTGATGTCCACACCGCTCTCCAGCATCACGCTCATCTGATACCAGGTTTCATACATCTCGCGGCCGTAGATGCCTTTGATGGTGAGCATGTTGAAGATGACCTTGTTCCAGTCGATGGCGATCTGCTCGCTGGGAATGCCTAGCATCGCGATCTTGCCGCCGTGGCACATGTTGTCGATCATGTCGCGGAAAGCGGCGGCGTTGCCGCTCATTTCGAGGCCCACGTCGAAGCCTTCCCTCATGCCGAGCTGCTTCTGCACGTCGGCGATTTTCTCGTTCTTCACGTTCACCGCGCGTGTCGCCCCCATCTTCTTGGCCAGATCGAGCCGGTAGTCGTTCACGTCGGTGATGACGACATGCCGCGCGCCTGCATGTTTCACGACGGGGATGGCCATGATGCCGATCGGACCTGCGCCGGTGATCAAAACGTCCTCGCCGAGGCATTCGAAGGCCAGCGCTGTGTGAACGGCGTTGCCGAAGGGATCAAAGATGCTCGCGACCTCCTCGTCCACACCTTCACGATGATGCCACACGTTCGTCATCGGCACGCTGATGTATTCAGCAAAAGCACCCGTGCGGTTCACGCCGATGCCGACGGTGTCCTTGCACAGGTGGCGACGGCCCGCGAGGCAGTTGCGGCAGCGGCCGCAGACGACGTGCCCTTCGGCGCTGACGATCTCGCCCGGATGGAAGTCGTTCACGTTGCTGCCGACGGCGACGACCTCGCCGACAAACTCATGGCCCACGACCATCGGCACGGGGATCGTCTTCTGCGCCCAGGCGTCCCATTTGTAAATGTGCAGGTCCGTGCCGCAGATGCCGGTCTTGCGGACCTTGATGAGGACATCATTGATGCCGACCTGCGGCTCCGGGACATCCTGGAGCCACAATCCGCGTTCCGCGTGTGCTTTGACGAGTGCTTTCATGGTGTGGCGGTATATTGGACGCGTGTCCGGTATTTTGGCAAGCGATTATTCCGCCCGCCGGCCATCCAAACACCGCATGGGGATCCGGAGGCGCGGACCACTATTTCGGTTCATCCGGGAAGTTCGCGCGGTTTGACGCCGGGCTGGATGGAAGAAGGGAGAATGGCGGAACTCGGCATGGAGGAAAGGCATGAGCGTGCTGCCAGCGGCATCAGAGCGCAGACCATGCGGCGGGCAGGACGCCGCCCCGGGTTCCATTCCATTCTGCCATTCCCAGTTCCTCCATGCTTGCTGGACATCCCCCCTCATCCCTGCGGGCGGCCAGTCACGCACGAACTTCCCTGATGAACCGAATAAATCGGTGATTTGAAAAAGGCCCGATCGGGCATCGCCGCGACGGTGATTTCAGTCTTCGGCGCGGCGACTCCGGCTCTTCTTTGAGATCTTTTGTTGCTTGGTTGAGGTCTGGAACTTTCGCGGCGGCTTTGGGCCGTTTTCCGGGGCGGGTTTCTTCTTTTGCGGCGCTTTAGGGAAGCGCTGAATCAAACGCAAATGCGCAATGATTAAGCGGCGTTTCCAATGCCTTTCGGCTGGGGGGGCTTTGATGCCACAACTGATCGCTAAGATCGCCACTGGCACCGACAGGCGTCTCCAATGCCTTTCGGCTGGGAGGGCTTTGATGCCGACGGTATCGCTCTCAGCACCTTCCCTCCGGCAGTTGTGTCTCCAATGCCTTTCGGCTGGGAGGGCTTTGATGCCCCTGCTGAAACGCGTGAATCTTGGCCCCACCAGGCCCGAGTCTCCAATGCCTTTCGGCTGGGGGGGCTTTGATGCCTACACACACAGGATGAAGTTGGAACATACCGCGAGGTCTCCAATGCCTTTCGGCTGGGGGGGCTTTGATGCCCCAGCTTCATCACTGCAAAGTACAGCACTCGCACCCTGCTGTCTCCAATGCCTTTCGGCTGGGGGGGCTTTGATGCCAATGTGGCTGATGCGTTACTGTTTAGTGCGCGTGATGAAGTCTCCAATGCCTTTCGGCTGGGGGGGCTTTGATGCCCCATGGCCTGTCATGGAAGTCGCCCGTTACCTGAAATTGTCTCCAATGCCTTTCGGCTGGGGGGGCTTTGATGCCCTTTTTGTACCGTCAAACCTTTTTCATTAATAACTCGCGTCTCCAATGCCTTTCGGCTGGGGGGGCTTTGATGCCACCGAATCACAGCCATGAAAGCACACATCCCCACCACCGTCTCCAATGCCTTTCGGCTGGGGGGGCTTTGATGCCACGCGCAACCCCTACGCACTCGCGCTCGTCACCATCGGGTCTCCAATGCCTTTCGGCTGGGGGGGCTTTGATGCCCTTGCCCATGTGTTCAAACTTCACCCCTGCCCCTGCCAGTCTCCAATGCCTTTCGGCTGGGGGGGCTTTGATGCCAAGCGCAAGTCCCGCAAAGCCAAACTCCCTGATGTTCGTCTCCAATGCCTTTCGGCTGGGGGGGCTTTGATGCCCACAGTATCGGAAAGCAAGCCCTCGAAGCGGCGAACAGTCTCCAATGCCTTTCGGCTGGGGGGGCTTTGATGCCAATGGGAAAGGGGCTGGATTT
>JAEUHJ010000046.1 GCA_016795375.1 Verrucomicrobiaceae bacterium | reverse complement strand
AAGGTGGCGGCTTCGGTGACGATGGAGGGTGGTGTGTGGGATGGGGTGCTCATGGCACCGCCACCATACCAAACTCACTTTTCCCCAGGGAATGACGCTGAAACCCTTGATTTTCCGTGCTTCATGTCGCCTGACCCTTTCTTGCTGACCCTTTCTTGCCCCACCCAGACCAGCCTCAACTCCTCTCCGACGTTTTGCAACTCCTCACCTCTCAGGGATCAGCCAGCCTCGCCGAATGCTTTCGCATCCTGCTCAACGAGGCCATGCTCCAGGAACGCTCCGCCACTCTGCGTGCGCAACCTTACGAGCGCACCGACGAGCGCCTTGGTCGCGCCAATGGCTTCAAGCCCAAGACCCTGGTCACACGAGTCGGCGAAGTCGAGCTGCGCGTGCCCCAAGTGCGCGATGGCGTGCCCTTTTACCCCAGCGCCCTGGAACGCGGCGTGCGCAGCGAGCAGGCGCTCAACCTCGCCATGGCCGAAATGTATGTGCAAGGCGTGTCCACGCGCAAAGTCACCCGGATCGTCGAAGAACTCTGCGGCCACGAGGTCAACTCCACCCGCGTGTAAGTCAGCCACGCCGCAGGTGCTCCCGCTCGTCCTCGCTCTGGACTCCTCCTCAGCGCCAGCGCGGAAAACCAGGAACGCCTCGCCAGCCTCCGCTCCACCGCCCCCGACGCCCTGCGCATCCAGTCCGCCCTCGCCAACGGCACCCTCCTCGCCGCCCTCGGAGAGACCTCCCCAGCCTTCTCCCACACCACCCTCGCCCGCCTCCTCGCCAAGGTCCCCGCCTTGCGCCCCATCGTCCAACAAGCCGCCCAACGTGCCGCCGATCTCGGCGACCGCTCCACCCGCCCCACCGGACAGACCATCACCGGAACCCTCCACAAAGCCACCACCGCCCCCGGCCTCGCCTCCCGCGCCTACCACGCCGCTGAAAATCTCGCCCTCAACACCCTCGAAGGCAGCTTCGCCGCAGCAGCCGCTGAAAAGCTCGTGGTGCGCTGGATGGACAGCGGGACAACCGTGCTTTCGGTGGAAGGCTTGCTGTCGGCCATCAAGGCCATTGTAGCCTATGCGCAGGGACGTTCTGCCGCTGGAATGCTCATGACCGCCGCAGCCAAGCTGCTCGTCACGGAAAAGGCGATGGCAGGAGGCAATACCCTACAAATCGCCCGCTTGATCGACCTCTACCGCAACACAGGCACCGAACAGGCCCGTGCGCTCAACATGCGCTATGATCCTCAGTCCACACCCGAGGAACGCGCCGCGATGTATATCCAGGAGGCAAATCCCGCTGAAGGGAAGTTCCCGCTCAATGACACGCCAAGAAAGCGGGAGTAACGCCATTTTTTTGATCCTCCGAGGCGCTTGAAAAAATGCACCCTCTATCCAGAGGTGCTCATGAGTGATTCAAAACATCACAAAGATCACTTCTTTGCCTTCTTGCCTTTCGCTTTCGGCTGCTCGCCGAGGGTTTGTCTGGCGAGCGCGGTGAAGGCATCGGTTTGCTGTTGCCATGCTCCGGCCAGTTCTTTGACTTTTTCAGGCATTTGGGCGGCGAGATCATGCTGCTCGGCGCGGTCGGTTTTGAGGTCGTAAAGCGCCCACGCGTCACCTTTCGCTGCGACGAGCTTCCAATCGCCGACACGGATGGCCTTGTTGTCCTCGTGCAGCCACCACAGCGAATCGCGGGTGATGGTTTCATCCCTGGCAAAGGCCGGCACGAGACTCCTGCCGGGAGCTTCCGGAATCGCCTCGCCGTTCCATTGCTTTGGCTTTTCGATGTCGAGCAGGTCGAGCACGGTGGGCACGAAGTCGATGACGTGCGCGGGCGAATGGCGCAACTCCCCCTTCGCGCTGATGCCCGCAGGCCAGTGGACGACGAGCGGCGTGCTGATGCCGCCTTCATGCACCCAGGTTTTATGGCGGCGATGCGGCGCGTTCGCGGCGCTGGAGAAGCCGGGGCCGAGGCAGAGGTAGCTGGCGGCGCTGCCGGGAGGCGCGGCGGGATCGTGGCCGCCGTTGCGCACCATGATCTCGGCGCTGGCACCGTTGTCGGAGGCGAAGAAGATGATCGTGTTGTCAAAAGCGCGCATCGCTTTGAGCTGCGCGAGGATGCGGCCGATCTCCTGGTCCATGCGGTCGATCATCGCGGCATGGATGGCCATCTTGGTGGCCTGGAAGCGACGCTGTTCATCGTTGAGCTCGCTCCACGGCAGCGGGCGGTTCACCTCGCCGGGGCCGAGCTTTTCCATCGCATCCGGAAAGGCATACGGCGGGCCGACTTCACGTTCGATGGCGGACAAGGTTGTCTTGGTGAGACCCATCTCTTTCTGACGGGCAAAACGAGCCTCACGCAGCTTTTCCCACCCGTCGAGATACCTGTCCCGATACTTCGCGATGTCCTCTGGCAGCGCATGGAGCGGGAAATGCGGCGCGATGAAGGGGATGTAATGGAAGAAAGGCTTCCCGGCATGGTTCGCAGCGTGATCTTTGAGGCAGTCGATGGCGTGGTCTGCGGTGGCGATGGTGGCGTAGTAGCCTTTTTCATCCGCAGGCGGCTTCACGGGCACGTCGTCGATGGAATTGCCCTTCGCGGTGAAAAAGTTGCCCTGGTTCCTCATGTCGAGCGAACGGTCGAAGCCGCCGTCGAGCACCTTGCCGTCGATGTGCCATTTCCCGCTGTGGTAACAGCGGTAGCCGGCCGGTTTGATGAAGTCCGGCAGTAACCGCGCCCATTTTTGCCGCACGCCCTGAGCGCCGCCGCCGGCATCCGCCAGCCCGTCGCGGTGGATTTGCTGCGCGTAGTAACCGGTCATCAGCGCCCCACGCGTGGGCCAGCAGCGGGCGGTGTTGTAGAACTGCGTGAAGCGCAGGCCGTTTTTCGCCAGCGAGTCGAGATTCGGCGTGGCGATCTCGCCGCCATAACAGCCTATGTCCGAGTAACCGAGGTCATCGGCAAGAATGAAGACGACATTCGGCTTTGCCGCGAAAAGCGAAGGACCGAGGGCGAGGAGCAGGAGAAGCGGAAGGCGCATAAAATCGGGAGTCAGGGAGCGGACTCGGATTCAAAGCATCTGCCGCGCCGGTTATTTCACAATCTGCGGCCGGGCCGGTCGTTTCCCGCTCCTCCATCAGCGCCAGGGTCAAGTGCCGGCCGGATGGTGAAGGAAGTTTTGGCGCGACTCCTGCGCAGCCTCCAAGGTGAAGGCTCGCATGCCTCTCATTCGCTATCTTCAGAACCTCTCCACCGGCCGGATGATTCTCTGGTGTTATCTCATCTGGTGGGCTGTGAACATCGTGAACCACTTTGATGCCGCGCCGCACATCTGGCTGACCTCCCTGGGACTCAGCGGAATCATCGGCCTGGCGTTGATTCTCAGCACGCGCACATCTTCCGGCACGACCGCAAAAATGGACCCGTGGGTGATGTTCCGGCTGTTTCTGATGCCGTTTTGCGTCTCCAGCTTCTCGGCGCTGGTGAAGGGCGCGGGCTACATCCTGGTGTTTCCACCCTCATGGCGCGAGAACGCGGAGGGGGCGGCCTTGATCGCGATTTTCTTGCTCATGGTGCTGGTGGTGAAAAAAAGCGTGCCGCAGGCAGCATGAACATCACTCCGCCTTCGGAGCGATGACCCGCGGCGTCGGGTTTCCGACATGACCGGCATCGCGCTGGCCGCTGCCATGTGTTTCGTCATCGCCGAGGGTCTGGCGGGCGGTTTGGGCGAATTTTTGGAGGCGCTGGACGATTTCAGGGTGTGCGGCGGAGGACTCGTTTTGCTCGGCGAGATCGGCCTGGACGTTGTAGAGGGCGAGCTTTTGCGGGGTGGCTTTTTTCGTGGCCTTGCCGATGCCGCCTTTGTTTTCGAGCGGGAGATAGAGCTTCCAATCGCCTTCACGCACGGCCTGGAGTTGCTTGACACTGTAGTAATAGAAGCCGGTTCCGTCATAGGGCGAGCGGGCGTTTTTTTCACCAAAGAGCAGCGGGCGGATGTCGTGGCCATCGATGGTTTTTTGCGGCGGTCTGGCCCCGGTGATGGCGGTGATCGTGGGGAGGAGGTCCATCATGGTGCAAAGCTGCGTGCAGGTGGTGCCGGCGGGCACTTGGCCGGGCCAGCGGGCGATGCAGGGCATGCGCTGGCCGCCTTCGCTGGTGCTGTAGCCCATGCCTTTGTAGGGCGCGTTGCTGCCCTGCGGCGGATTGCGGTTCACCGCGCCGTTGTCATTGGTCCAGATCACGAGCGTGTTGTCGTCGATGCGATTGTCTTTGAGGGCCTTCATAATCTCGCCGGCGGACCAGTCGAGCTCTTCAATCGCGTCGCCGTAGAGACCGTTGGCGGATTTGCCGCGAAAATCGACCCCCGGATAGCACTCGGCGCGACTGCCTGGGCCGGCTTCGGGGAAGTAAAGGAAGAATGGCTGCTCGCGATGTCCGGTGATGAATTTCACCGCCGCCTCGGTGAGACGTTTTGTGAGCGTTTCGGCGGGGACGGGGGCTTCGATGACCGTTTCATCGCGCAGCAACGGCAATGGCGGCCATTTCCGGCCGGGAAATTGGTCGTGGACCATGTCCTCGCTGTAAGGAATGCCGAGGAAGTGGTCGAAGCCGTTGCGCGTGGGCAGGAACTCCGGCTGGTCACCGAGGTGCCATTTGCCGAAACAGGCGGTGGCGTAGCCGCTTTGTTTCAAGAGTTCGGCCATCGTTTCTTCGACCGGGTTGATGCCGCGCGATGCCACCGGCTGCAAAACGGCTCCTCCGATGGCGCTGATGTGCAGGCCGACGCGGCGCGGATAGCTGCCCGTCATCAAAGCGGCCCTGCTCGGCGTGCAGACGCCGCTGGCGGAGTAGAAGCTGGAGAACCGCATCCCCTCCGCCGCCATGCGGTCGAGATTCGGCGTGCGATGTTTCGTCTGCGGATTGAAACACGCGATGTCGCCATTGCCGAGGTTGTCGCAGAGGATGACGACCACGTTTGGCTTCTGCGAAGCCGCGAAGAGCAAAGGGCAGAGAGCGAAGAGGAAGAACAGCGTGCAGAGTTTCATGCGTGGAGCCAAAACGCGGCTCCAACTTGAAACTTGTGACCTGAAACGAGTCCGCCGTCAGGGGCGCGGAATCTCCAGGTCTTTGCAGATCTTGTTCACGAGGAAGTCGTTGATCTCACGATGCCGTGGCAACGAGGAGCTTTTGCGGGTGGCACGGTTCACATAGACGCTGTGGTTGCCGCCTTCGCGAAGGAACTCGCAGCCGTGATCGTGGAGGTGCTTGAGGAGGTCGCGGAGCTTCACGCGGCGGCGAGGAGAAGGGTTTCACGAAACACCTCCTCGTTGCCAATTTCCTCCTCGGCGAGCACGCGATTGGCCTCCATGACGAGTTCGATGGCCTCACGGAGGTTGGCACGGGTCTCCTCAAGCGTGGTGCCCTGGGTGTTGGCTCCGGGCAGTTCCTCCACGAAGCCGATGTAGCCCTCGGGCACCTTTTTGAAGACCTGGGTGAATTTCATGGCTCCAGCTTAGCAAATGCCGAGCGCCTTCGCCACGACAACATCCGCCGTGGGAAGCTGAATCGCTTCGAGCGGCGGGCTGTAGATGGCGGGGGCGTCCAGGCTGCACACGCGCTGCACGGGGGCGTCGAGTGCGTCGAAGATGCGCTCCTGGATCATGTAGGCGATCTGCGCGCCGATGCCGCAATAGGGCTTGTTTTCCTCGACATAAACGGCGCGGTGCGTTTTCGCGACGGATTCGAGGATGGTGTCCTCGTCGAGCGGGCGGATGGTGCGGAGATCGACGACCTCGGCGTTGATGCCGTGCTCTTCTTCGAGGATGCGGGCGGCTTCGAGGCAGGTGATGACGGCTTTGCCATGAGCGATGAGGCTGATGTCGGTGCCCACGCGCTTCACATCGGCAAGGCCGAGCGGGATGTAGAGGTCGCCGCCGGGGATTTCGTCGTTCGCTGGCACATCCCACTCCTCGCCGTAGAGCTTGGTGCTCTCCATGAACATGACGGGGTCATTGTCACGGATGGCGGCCTTCATGAGGCCCTTGGCGTCGTAGGCGTTGCTGGGGCAGACGCATTTCATGCCGGGGAAGTTCGCCATGATGTTCTCCGGCGTGTGGGAATGAGTCGCGCCGACGCTGGTGCCGCCAGTCGCCGGGCCGCGGATGACGATGGGGCAGTTGATCTTGCCGCCGGACATGTAACGGACCATCGCGCCGTTGTTCACGATCTGGTCCCAGGCGACGGTGTAGAAGCTCCAGAACATGAGTTCCATCACCGGACGCACGCCGAGCATGCTGGCACCGATGCCCATGCCGATAAAGCCGGCCTCGCTGATGGGGGTATCGACGAGGCGCTTGTCACCCCACTTGTCCCACAGCCCTTGGGTCACTTTGTAGGCCCCGTTGTATTGGGCGACTTCTTCTCCCATGACAACAACCATGGGATCACGGGCGATTTCTTCATCAAGAGCTTCGCGAATGGCGTCGCGGTAGGTGATTCGGCGGGGCATGGCGGGGTTTGCGGGGGAAAGTAAGTCGGGGAAGGAGGATGCGGTGTCAAGCCGTGGCAGTGAGGGAGGCAGGGAGCTGCGCGGCAGTCCACAAATCGCAAAAGCAGCACTTTGGTGGCGTTTTGTTAGCGAAACTTAACTTTCTTTCAAAATGATATTGACGCAGCCCTCAAAGTTTAGTTGAAGGGAGTCTGCAAATTCTCCGCCTGTGACGCTTTCGCCCAGACACAGCCCAGTTTCCAGCCTCAAACTTGCTCAAAAAATACGAGCAAAGCGCGAAAGCTCTGATATTCTGCCGACCCCCCGCGCCCTGGCAGGGGGCAAAGACTTTGCGCTTTGCATCGTATTACCCACTTAAATGCTCAACATGGAACTCGACGGAGGCATCAAGATTTACCTGCGGGAGATCGGCAAGACTGACTTGCTGACTCCCGACCAGGAGGTCGAGCTTGCCGAACGCATCAAGCGTGGCGACCCCGAGGCCCGTTCGCACATGATCCGTGCGAACCTGCGCCTCGTCGTGAAGATCGCCCAGGATTACGCCAATTACGGTCTGCCGCTTCTCGACCTCATCTCCGAAGGCAACATCGGTCTCATGAAGGCCGTGGAGCGCTTCGACCCGAACAAGGGCGGCAAGCTCTCCACCTACGCTGCTTGGTGGATCAAACAATCCATCAAGCGTGCGCTCGCCAATCAGTCGAAGACCATTCGACTGCCCGTCCACATGGTGGACAAGATCAGCAAGATGCGCCGCGTCGCCATGGCGATGTCTGAGGAACTTGGTCGCGAACCGACCGATGACGAGCTCTCCGAGGAAATCGGCATCGACCGTGCGAAACTGAGCCAGCTCAAGGTCGCCTCCATGCGCCCGGCCTCGCTCGACGCGCCGATCAGTGACGACGACAGCACCGAGTTCGGCGAAATCGTCGGCGACGAAAACGCGCAGACGCCCTTCGAACTGCTCTCGCACAAGAACATGCACGGCCAGCTCGACGGCCTGCTCACCGTTCTCGACGAGCGCGAACGCAAGATCATCGACGCCCGCTTCGGCCTTGCCGGCCAGAAGCCGCGCACGCTGGAGGAAGTCGGTCAGGAGTTCGGCGTCACGCGCGAACGTATCCGCCAGCTTCAGAACATCGCCCTGCGCAAACTGCGCCGCGCTCTCCAGAAGAAGGAAGACCCGATTCCGAAGGCCCTGCGCAACGCCGGTGGCAAGAAGAAGAAAAAGAAAGCCGCGGCAGTCGAACCCGAGGACGATTAAAATCATGAAGCCGGAGTCTCACGAGACTCCGGTTTTTTGTTTGGGTGCGTTGTTCACGCTTCAGCGTGTCATCGAACATGCACAAGCCCACGCTGAAGCGTGAACAACGTACTCAGCGACCATCATCACTTCTCCACCGGCAGAAATTGCACCGCGTCCGCGGTCACCACTTTGCTTTCTTCCGTGCCGCCGTTCGACACGCGCACCCAGCCCTGGCGACCGGCTTCGAAGCGGAACGTGCCCAGCGTGCGAAAAAGACGATCATGCTCAGGCTCCTGCTGCTGATTAGTGCGCACCACACTGTCGCCATCGGCGTGACGAATCGTCACGGGCGTGTTCGTGGCGCGGCGGACATTGTAGCAATGCGCCAATCGCACCTCATACCAGCCTGCTTTCGGCAGATCCGGCGTGAAGGTCACGGATTTGTCCCCCTTGCCCGCCTTCATGTCATGCAGATAGCCGATTCCGACATACGGCGGCGTGTGCGTGGAATACTCCCACTCACCGACCAGTTCCGCGCCCGTTTCATCCACCACGATGCCCGGCAGCTTCGCCGGATCAGCCACGATGAACTTCACCATCTCCGGCCGGTCCACCTCACCCGGCGCGTGCTTGTTCGGCAATGCTTTGGGATGAGGTTGCAGAACCCCGGCGGCCATGGCGGTGCCAATCAGCAAAATCACAGCGCCAGGAAAACGTGAGCTCATGCCGGGGCGGAGGCATCATCAACACTGCGCTTACTTTCTCCCGGCCTTTGCCTTGGCCTCGGCGCCGTTGGCATTAGCCGGATCGGTGATCATGGGAAAGTCATCCGTGCGGAACGGCGTCACAGGCAGGCCTTCGACGGAATAGACGTTGCAGACCGGATTGTCAGCCCAGGCGTAGCGCACGGCGACGGGTTTCGGAACGGCGGGACTGCTGACTTCAACCTGGTTCGTGCCTTGCTTCGAGCCACCGATGATGCGGGCCTTCGCCCACACCCACTTGTGATCGTCCCCGCAGATGGCAAAGCCCTGTGGTTCGTCGATATCGACGGTGCGCAGGCCGTTCGGAGCGAAGTCGAACGTGAGCAGCGCCTTGCCGCCGTCGAACTTCGCATCCTTCAACTCCGGGCTGCGATACACGAGCTTCTGGTCGTAATCGTTCACCAACGCCCAGCGGGCGAGACGTTCGGCCACGTCGCGCTTGTTCTTCGGATGGATGTCGTTCGCCTCGCCGAGGTCGGTGATGACGCACTGGCCGGTGTGCGGCAATTTTTTCATCGTGAGCGTCTGTGCTTCGCGCAGTTCGGCCCAGTCGCTGTCGCCAGGTTCGGTCTTGTAGTCTTTGAAATCCGCGAGCTGCACCCAGTAGAAGGGGAAATCGCCCTGCTGCCACTCCTTGCGCCAATGCTCGATCATGAAGGGGAAGAGATCGCGGTACTCCTTCGCGCGGCTGGCGTTCGACTCGCCCTGGTACCAGATCACGCCCTTGATGCCGTAGCCGATCGTCGGGTGCAGCACGCCCGCGTAGAGGTTCCCCGGGCGATGCTGGCCCGTCAGAAAATTCTGTGGTGCGCGCGGCGGCTGCGCGGTGAACGCCTTCCCGGCCTTGGCCGCCTCAGCTCGTGCCTTTGCCCAGGCCGCGACCTTGGCTTTGTGAGCTTCCACCTGCCGGTCAAAACCCGCTTGCGTGAAGGTGGCCTCGGTCTGTTTCCACCTGGCGATGATGGAGGCAAAACGCGGATCTTTTTCCAGCACGTCGCGCTTCACCCAGGCCTCGCAGGCGCTGCCGCCCCAGGCGTTGTCGATCAGACCCACCGGCACGCCGAGCATCTCATGCAGCACACGGCCGAAATGATAACCCACGGCGGTGAACTGGCCCGCGTTCGCCGGGCTGCATTCTTCCCACTGGCCTTTGAAATCGTCCTGCACCTCCTGCGTGCCGACCTGTGGCACCGAAATGAGGCGGATGAGCGGATGCTTCGCCTGCGCGATGTCAAGATCCGCGTCCCAGGTGGAGTTAAGATTGAACCCCATGTTCGACTGGCCGGAGCAGACCCACACCTCGCCCACCAGCACGTTCTTCAACTCACGCGTGCTGCTGCCCTTGATGGTCATCATCGCCGGCTCCGCGTTCGCCGGCACGGCGTCGAGCTTCACCGTCCACCTGCCCTTCGCATCGGCCTTCGCTGCCTTGGTTTGACCCGCGAACGTCACCGTCACCTCCGTGCCCGGCGCATCCCAGCCCCAGACCGGATTCGCCTGCTTCTGTTGCAGCACCATGTTGTCGCCGATGATGGCCGGGAGTTTCAATTCGGCGCGGGCGGTGGCCGCGAAGGCGAGAAGAAGGCAGAGGGAGCGCATGATCGGAAAAAACTGGACGTTTGAAACGCCGGCCGGAGGCGGATCATTGCAGCGGCGCGGCAGGAATGTGCTGCGTGGCGTCGAACCTCTGTGCTAGCGTCTCCGTGTGCTCCGTTTCGCTTTCGCCGCCCTATTTTTACTCACGCTCGCCGCTTGCTGGAAGTCGCGGCCGCGTGCGGATCTGGTGTTCATCAATGGCGCGGAGCCTGAGAGCATCGATCCGGCCGTCGTCATCGACCAGGTCGGCATGCGCGTCGCCTCGGCGTTGTTCGAAGGGCTGTGCCGCATCGACGAAGCGGGCAAACCACAGCCCGGCATGGCGGAGCGCTGGGACGTTTCGCCGGATCGCAAGGTTTACACTTTCCATCTGCGTCCGAACACGATGTGGAGCGACAGCGTGCCGCTCACCACGCACGACTTCGTTTATTCGTGGCGGCGCGTGCTCGATCCAGGCACCGGGGCCGACTACGCCAGCCAGTTTCATGTGATCAAAAACGCGCAGGCGTTTCACGAGGGCAGATTGACGGACTTCACGCAGGTCGGCGTGACCGCGCCCGATGACCGCACGTTGCGCGTCGAGCTGGAGAATCCCACGCCCTATTTCCTCGACCTCTGCGCCTTCACCACCTTCGCGCCGGTGCCGGGGCGTGTCATCGCAAAACATGGCAGCATGTGGATCAAACCTGGCGTCTTGATCGGCAACGGCTCCTATGTGCTCGAAGACTGGCTGCTGGACGACCGCATCGTGCTGCGCCGCAACGAGCGTTACTGGGATGCCGCGAATGTGCCGCTGCGCACGATCGAAGTGCTGCCGATCTCCGAGCCGAACACCGCGATCAATTACTTCCTCACCGGCCAGGCCGATCTCATCATGGACAAGGGCATGGTGCCCACCTCGCTCACCGCGAAGCTCAAGCAGCAGCCGTATTTCCACACCGGGCCGTTCCTCGGCAGCTTCTTCACGCGCTTCAACGTCCGTCGTGCGCCCTTCGACGATCCGAAGATCCGCCTCGCCTTCTCGCTCGCGGTTGATCGCAACCGCGTGACCGGAAAAATCACGCAGCTCGGTGAGCGTGCCGCATTCAGCCTCACGCCACCTGGTGCCGGGCAGAACTACCAGCCGCCGCCCGGCCCCGGATTCGATCCGAAACGCGCGCAACAGCTCCTCGCCGAGGCCGGCTATCCCGGCGGCAAAGGCTTCCCACGCGTCGAGTACCTCTACTTCCCGAAACTCCTTGAGCGCAACATCGCCGTCGAACTGCAAGCGATGTGGCAGGAGCATCTCGGCGTCAGCGTCGATCTCGTGAAGCAGGAATGGAAGACCTACCTCGCCTCGATGAGGGAGACCAATTACGACCTCTGCCGCAGCAGTTGGGTGGGTGACTACAACGACCCGGGCACCTTCCTGGAGATGTTCCTCTCCGCCAGCGGCAACAACTGCACTGGATGGGCGAACGCGAAATTCGACGGGTTCATCGCCGCCGCCGCTCGCGAACCTGATCTGAACCGGCGCAACACCATTTTCCAGCAGGCGGAAAAACTCCTCGTCACCGACGACTGCGTCATCCTCCCCATCTACCACTACGTCGGCGTGCAATTCTACCACGCCGACAAGCTCACCGGCGTGCGGCCCAACATGATCGACGATCATCCCTTCCGCTGCATGCGGTGGAAGTGACCTACTTCACCGTTCCCGCCACTGAGACGCCGGTTTCCAGCGTCGGTTCGGTCGCGTCGTTCATCGGCGGCTCCGTCGGCGCGCCGCCGGCCGACTTCAAATCGTTGCCGACGGACCAGACCATGCCGCGCGGCAGATTGTATTGCAGCGGCGCGCCGGTGTAGGGGTCGACCGGAACGTCGAGCAGGTAGTTGAAGGACCGGAGCTGATCGAGCGTGGCGGGCACTGTTTTCTTTTCCGCGATGCAGCGCCGGACGGCAAAGAGCGCGATGATCAGATTTCCCCGCGTGCGCACCAGATCGAGAAACGCGGGCAGCGGCGTGTAGGTTTTCATGCGCAGCGTGAAATACCGCCGCCCCTCCGCGTTCGGCTGCAACGACCCCACCCCTGCGGGAATGTCCTTGAGCCGGATGTCGGAAGTCTGTGCCAGCGGCGCTTTTGCATCCTCCTTCAACTGGCGGAACGCCGTCGCGAAGAGCCGCATCGTTTCATTCGGTTTGAAAAACAGCCGGCCCGGCCTCCTCAACTGCGCCCAGCCCGGCATCGTATCGAGCGGCTCGCCGCTCCTCGGGCCGAGGATGAGTTTCTTCTCATGCACATAGAAGGCGTTCAACGCGCTCTGCAGCATCTCCCGCGTCGGCTGGCACACGCTGAACTGGCGTTGGAACTGACGCAGCGTCGCCTCCGGCAGCTTTGTCTGCCGCAATAAGTCCGCGAGCGTCTGCGCGGACAGCGTGTGTGCTTCCAGCGAACGCTGATAGCACGACGGCCACGCATGAACCTGCTCCAGCCGCCAGCCGACCTCCGCAAGATCGATCGCCGCGGTGAACGCGTCCTCCTCCAACTGACGGCGTGACAAATACGCCGCCTCCACCTGCTTCAACAGCAGCGCCTGGTGCCAGCGTGCGTCCCCGCAGATGTCCTCCTCATGCCACGCGGAATGATTCGGATGCCAGTCCGCGTCCTCGAGCAGGTCACGCAGGTTGTCGAGCGCCGCGCCGTTCGACTGCATGATGCGTGAAAGCGTGGGCGTGTCCCACTGCCACGGCGGACGCCCACGCACCGCGGCGTCATCGAACGGCGTCACCGACGCGAGGAACTTCCGCAGTTTCTCCGGTGTGCGGATCGCCGCCGCCTGATCCGCCGGAGGTCGCAGCAGCAACTCCTCATCGAAGCCGGGATTCTCATCTTCGATGTAAATCCAGGCGATGAAGACAAAGGCCAGCAGGCCCATGCTCAGGATGACCGGCGTGGCCCACGAGCCTCCAGCCTCATCCGGCGGACGCGGACGGTGACGTGCCCGGACCGCGATGCGCGGTGCGTCGGCCGTTTCGCCAAAGACCGGCGCTGGCTCCCGCTGTTCCCGCCCGGCTTTTGGAACAGGGGCGGCGGCTCCGTCAGCTTCACGCTTCGTCCTCGCCGCCGGCGCGTCCTGCCACTCCTGATCCAGCTCCCATGGCGATGCCCACGCGCCACCGCCGTCGCCGCCATGCACGGTTTTATCTTCAGGAGCCTCTTTCGGCGTGTTGGGCCGGATCATGCGTCGAGTATGAATGCGGTTCCGCACTGCGGCAACGTGCGTCATTTTTCGTCGTTCATCGATCAAACACCATCTTCCCGCCCACGAACGTGCGCAGCGGCTTGATGGCTTTGATTTCATCTTCGGGGCAGGTGAGGTAATCGCGATCAATCACGACGAAGTCAGCCAGCTTGCCTTTCTCCAATGAGCCGAGCTGCTTTTCGTCGAAACCCAGCCACGCGGCCCAAGTAGTGACGGTGCGCAATGCATCGAGGCGTGAGAGCTTTTGCTGCGCGCCGTGGATGTTCCCCTGGTCGTCTTTGCGGCTGACGGCGATGTAGAGCATGAGGAAGGGATTGAAGCTGTTCATCGCGTGGTCGGGATCGTAGCCGATCATGTGGTCGCTGTTGATCGCCACGGGCACACCGGCCTTCACCCACGAATTGAGGCCGAGGAAACGCTCCGCCCAGTCTTCTCCGTAGATTTTCGCAATGAAGTCCGCGTCGCGGAAATACAGATAGCTCTGCGTATCGACACCGGCGTTGAGTTTCTTCGCCAGCGCGGTCATTTCACCGGACGGGAAATAGCAGTGAATCAGATTGAAGCGGCGGTCGATGATGCCGGGTTGCTGCCCGCTCACGTCCTTCACGGCACGCAGCACCTCCATCGCGCCGCCGTCGCCGGTGACGTGCGCGCTCATCGGCCAGCCGAGCTTGTCCGCCGCGGCACAAACCTCCCGCAACTGCGCGGGCGTGTAGTAATGCTCGCCTTCGTAGTTCGGATCGGTGTTGTGATAGAAGGCGGCGCGTTTCGCCCCGTGCGGCTCGCTCAACCACGTCGTGCCCCAGTGGATGCCGCCATCCACGGTGATCTTGAGGCAGGTGGCGCGCACCATGTCGTCGCCCTCACCGGGCTTGAGGCCGAGTTTCTTCACATAGCCCTCCACACCGGCCGCATCCTTCGCCGAAAAGCGGAACGTGGCCCGCACGCGCGTGGTGAGCTCGCCTTTTTCGTTCAAATCGCGAAACAGGTCGAAGCCCGCGCGGTCCGTCGCCCGCTCGAAGATGCTGGTGATGCCGGCGGAGTTGTAGATGCCGTGCAGTTCCTTCAATTTCGCCCGCAACTTCTCCTCCGGCGGCGCTGGCGGCTGCGGAATCAACGCACGCAACGCCGCCTGGCCGCCGCGCATCAGAACGGGCCTGTCATTCTCGAAAATCACCTCCCCGCCGGCCACCTTGCAGTTTGCATCGATCACGCCGAGCAGTTTCCAGCCTGCGGAGTTCAGCACGGACTTCGTCACCGACACAAACAGCACCGGATGTCGCGTCGTGGCCGCGTCCAGCTCCTCCGGCGTGGGAAAACGCCGCTCCTTCAGGCGCGTGATCTCGTTGCGCGGAACTTCGATCCATGTTCCGGGCGCTTGTTTCGCCGCCCGCGCCTTGATCCACGCCTGGACGCCCGGGATGTCGTACAGCTCCTGATAATCTCCGCTGAATGTCGCGCGCGCCGCGCCGATGCTGTGGCAGTGCGTCTCGATCAAACCGGGCAGCACCATCTTCCCGCCAAGATCGACGGCGGATCCACCGAGCTTCCTGATCTCGACATTGCTGCCGGTGGCGATGATCCTCCCGTCCTCGACCGCCATCGCCTCCACAACGCGCTCTTTGCCGTCCATCGTCACGATCCTGCCGTTCAGATAAAGCGTCGGCGCGGCAAACGCCGGAAGGCAAAGCATCAGGAGGGCGGCAATCCGTTTCATGCGCAGAGAAACTGGCAAAGCGCGCTTCTCTTTCAGCGTGCGGCTGCTAACGATTCGCGCATGTCGTCGTCCCAACGCTGGAAATCCGTCGCGCTGCGCCTCTGGCGCGTGGCGTTGCTGGCGGCGGCGGTGTTTGCGATCCGGCGTTCGCATGAGCCGGCAGCACTGGAGCTGACGGCGAAACGCGTGCGTGATTTTTTTCCCGCCGCGGCCGTTTTGACGCCGCAGAACGGCATGCAGGCGGTGAAGGACGAGTCCGGCATCACGCTCGGTCATGTGATGCAGACCTCGCCGGAGTCGGATGACATCATCGGCTACTCAGGACCGACGAACACGCTCGTCGCGCTCGACTCACGCGGCAAGGTGCTCGGCCTGCGCATCCTGCGCAGCGGCGACACGACGGATCATGTCGCCGAGGTGGTGGGTGAGCGCTCGTTTTTCAAGCAGTTCACGGGCAGGAAGGCTGCGGAAGCTGCCGGAATGAAGGTGGATGCGGTTTCGGGCGCGACATTGACCAGCAGCGCGATCGCGGAAGGTGTTTTGCGTCGCCTCGGTAAAAGCGCGACCACTTCGTTGCGCTTTCCGGATGCGATCACGCTCGATGAAGTGAAGAAGCTCGAACCGCGGGCCGCGAAGCTGCGTGAATCGAAGACGCATCCGGGTTCACACGAAGTTCTCGATGCGAACGGCCGGGTGATCGCGCTCGCGGTGCGCACGGCGCCGGTTTCGGATGGTGTTGTCGGCTACAAGGGGCCGAGCGACACCTTCATGCTGATGGACGCGACGGGTTCAACGTTGCGCGGAATCGCTCTGCGCCGAAGTTACGACACGGAGCAGTATGTCGGCTATGTCACGGGCGATCCGACGTTTTTGAAGACGTTCGATGGCATGGCGACGGAGACGATTGCGAACATCGACTTCAATGCCGCAGGCGTGGAAGGCGTTTCCGGCGCGACGCAGACGAGTTACGGCGTGGCGGAAGGCGTACGCGTGCGTGCGCAGTCGTTGCTGAAGGAAAATGAGGCGAAACGCGGCTGGTGGGCGCTGATCCGCTGGCGCTGGCAGGACACGGGACACGCGGTGGTGATTTTCGCGGCGTTCGTGATGGCGTTCACGCCGTTGCGCGGTCGTGCGTGGTGCCGGCATCTGCATCATGCGCTGCTGGTGATCTACGGCGGTTTCATCGCGGGTGAATTGCTGTCGCAGGGATTGCTCGCGGGCTGGGCGGCGCACGGAACGCCGTGGCGGAACGCGCACGGGCTGGTTCTGCTCGCCGCCGTGGCGCTGCTGGGGCCGGTTTTCACCAGCAAACAGCTTTACTGCCATCACATCTGCCCGCATGGCGCGTTGCAGCAGCTCGTGATGCGGCGGCTGCGGTTTCAATGGTCGCCGTCGAAACGATTGGAGGCCGTTTTGTCGAAGCTGCCGTTCGTTCTACTCGCACTCGTGCTTGTGAGCGTGGCGTTTGCGCTGCCGGTCGATTTGAACGCTCTGGAGCCGTTCGACGCGTATCTGTTCCGTGTCGCGGGCTGGGCGAGCATCGTGATCGCGGTGACCGGCGTGCTGTGGTCGCTGGTCACGCCGCTAGCGTATTGCCGCTACGGGTGCCCGACGGGCGCATTGTTTAAGCTGCTGCGTTTCACCGGTGATGCCGATCGTTTTGGCACGCGTGACTGGCTGGCCGCAGCGTGTGTGGCGGGCGTTCTTCTCTTTGCCTGCGGCTGACAATCTACGCCGTTCAAAACAGAGGCAGTTGGTAGAAAAAGTGATTGATGAGCCGCAATGCGGCTCCAACTCCAAACGGCACAAGCCAGACCACCAGACAAAGCATGCGCGCAACACGTTCCACCCAGGTCAGCCCATGTGAAGGAGAAGCCACATACCCAATGAAGCATGCACCAGTGGCCGCATAAACAGCCACCGCCATGGGATAAAGTTGAAACTGAAAATCCCCAACATGCCACCTTGCCGCTAGGAGAACGGCAAAGAGTGCTGTGCCAAGGCCCATGAGCGAATAAGAAGGTTTACGCCAAGGCTGCGTTTGCTCAGTCGTCATAATAGGTTTCTTCGAATGACTCCCAAATCAATGTGTTAAACCCGCCGTAGTAGGCTGTTTCACCACCACCGAGGCTTATATCAAGCCCAACTCCACTTACCGAGGCAGAGATGGACGCATCATTTAGATTGGCACCGCCAGCCTTGATGTTCACGCTAAGATGTTGCGAACCCGCCCCTTCTACGCTCGCAACCGCAAGCGCCGCCGCTAAACCATCACGGACATCGGACTCTTGGCCTTGAGCAAAATTAACGTCTAAATTTCCTTCCGAATCCATAATTATAGAGCCGGTAAGCGACATCGCGGCTGCATAACCAAATCGATTCAAAAATGATATGTTCGATGAAGCGAAGGACTCCACAGAAACACTAAACGCTGCATCATTAGCATAAAGATTTGCTTCAACTTGGAGTCTGTTTCCATAGAGGTATCCGAGTTCCCCGACAGTTTGCTCCCAACTGTTGCTGCCACCATACTTCAACTTATAATTCCACCGTTTCTTTGGCACGGGCAGCAATGGCGGTTCTTCTGGTGGAGGCAGTGTGATGATCGGATCTTCCGGTGGCAGCGGTGGCTGTGGTGGCGGGACGTAGGTTGTGTCCTCCACTTCACCGCCTGTATTCTCCGGAGGCTGGCAGCCGCCGCCATTCTCTGGAGGCAGTCCGCCGAAATCTGGTTCGGAATTGGAATCCTCGGGCATGCTGCCTGGATCATCCTCAGGGTCCGGGTTGGTTTCCTCGGGCTGATCCTCGAAGAAGCTGTTTGCCGACTGCCAGTCCTCGTAACTGTTCCAGATGTTGCCATCGTCGTCGGCATAGTCTTCGAGGCCGTTGCCATCCAGATCATACCCGGTGTAAACGCCTGCCTGCAATGGCGTGAATGCCAAGCCCAACATCATCATCCACGCCAGGCCGTTTTTTACCAGGTTCTCATCGAGGAAGCGCCGAGGAAATAAACGAATTTATTTTCATGACATTGGTGTGGATACCAAACTCAATTGCTGAGCGACAAGGTTTTTTATGCACAAATCTGAATTTGAATCTTTATTTAGGCCAGCCACTTCGACGAAGCACGACTGGCTGGCCGCGGCATGTGTCACAGGCGTTCTTCTCTTTGCCCACGGCTGAAAACAGGCTACCAACAGGCTCTCATGCCCCTCATTTCCACGTTGGAGTCCAAGTTCGGCCGCTTCGCCATTCCCGGCCTGGTGCAGATCATCGCGATTCTGCAGATGATCGTGTTTCTCATCCTCTACGCCGGTCCGGCGGAGATGAAGGCGGGCGTGATGCTGGCGTTGATGCCGGACGGCGGAAAGATCATGTCCGGCCAGGTGTGGCTGCTGCTGTCGCACGTGCTGGTGCCTTCGTTCGGCAGCGCGTTCGCGTGCCTCTGCCTGTCGTCGTTCAGCCTGTGGCTCGGCCGTGTGCTGGAGGAGGCGTGGGGCGCGTTCCGCGTGAATCTTTATGTGTGGTGGCTGATCCTGAGCCTGGGCGTGTGGAGCATCTTCTTCGGCTTTCCGCTGAGCAGCTACTGGCTGTTCAACACGCTGATCTTTGCCGTGGCGGTGCTCATCCCGAACGAGGAGATCCTGCTGTTCTTCATTCTGCCGGTGAAGATGAAATGGATCGCGCTGCTGGACGCTGGGGCGATGTTTTTCATGTTCCTGGCGTCGCCGATGTCGATCTTCCTGATCGTGTTCGCGAACTTGAACTTCCTCGCCGTGTTCGGGCCGCACTTCCTGAAGATGTGGCTGCATCAAGGGAAGGTCGCCGCGCGCCGCAGCCGTTTTGAGTCGGCGCAACTGCCGCAGGGCACGTTTTTTCATCAGTGCTCGGTGTGCAGGAAGACGGAGCTGGATGATTCGCATCTGGAATTCCGCGTGCTGGACTCGGGCGAGGAAATTTGCAGCGTGTGCCGGGCGAAACAGACGGGAGCTTGAGCGCCATGGCCGACAAGATCGCCGACGATTTTCTGGAGTTCATGGAGTCGGAGCGACGCTCGTCAGAACGCACGGTGGCGAACTACGAACTGGCGCTGCGGCAGTTCCGCGAGTGGCGCACGCCGTTCAAGGGCTGGGAGAAGCTCACGGCGGATGATTTCCGCGCCTTTTTGTTCGATCTGATGAAGCAGGAACTCGGTCGTGCGACGATCCGGCTGCAATTCGCGGCGTTGCGGAGTTTTTTCAAATGGCTGACGCGGCGGCGTGGTTTGAAGACGAACCCGCTGCTCGAAGTGCAACTGCCGAAACGCGAGAAAAAACTGCCCGTGGTGCTCACAGTGGCGCAAATCGACCAGATGCTGAACCTGCCGCTGACGATGGAAAAATCGAAACGCGACGCGGTGTGGGCGCCTGAACGTGACGCGGCGATTCTGGAGATGTTTTACAGCACCGGCATGCGTTTGAGCGAGCTGGTGGCCCTGAACGTCGAGGACATCGACGCCTACACTGAAACCGTGCGTGTGTTCGGCAAAGGCAGTAAGGAGCGCCTCTGTCCCGTCGGCAGCAAGGCGTTGGAAGCGGTGCAGCGTTATCGCGCGAAAGCGGGCGTGCATGATGGGGCGCTG
>JAEUHJ010000033.1 GCA_016795375.1 Verrucomicrobiaceae bacterium | reverse complement strand
ACCATAACCTCATCTCTTAGCCCCTGGCTCGAATTTCGGGGTCCACCTCAGATCCAGTTTCCGAAGCTCAAGCAATGAGCTATTCACGATTTTTGTAATTACTTAACTTGTGCAACAAAACAATGAGACCAAAAGTCAATGCAAAGAGATAAATCGTACGGTTAATATCAAGCAAAAAAAGAGCATTTGATGGATGATTGGAAACCCGCTCAATCATTATATGCAATGTTTTCTGGGCCGTTGCATCGTTATTGATGTATGATTTAAATATTAATACAAAAAATTCCCTGCCCAATGGAGAGAGACAAAGCGGGATGGCTATCGCAAAGATAACGCCAACCAACCAACCACTATTTTTTCTGAGGGCACGGGCATCCATTTTCATCTTTTCCATATGTTGCTAAACAATCTATTAATGCCTGAAAGCATTTCATCGCATTCTCTTTATACCATTCATTAGCCACGCTTTTCTCTTGATATGCTTCGGCGGCGGCCGCTGTAATTTTAGCTTCAGCTATTGCCCCGTAGTAAGCCCCCCATGTGCGCACACATAATTCATAAGCAGCAACACTCTCAGTAATGCCTGAACATTTTTCCTGAGTTTTTGTGTCCGCTTCATCTGTTGCCGCCTTTCTGGCAGCTTTATACTTATTTAAAATTGCTTGTAATGTTTTTTCAAATGCTGAGTCATTTGCATCCATGCAAGCATTGAAGAAGGCTTTGCAATCATAGCAGTGTAGCCCCAAGTAATCGACATTATTGATAGTATCATTTAGTGCTATCGAATATAGATTAAATCCACCCTCTTCGAATATAGGGTCTCTTGACAACCAGCGTCCGATCTCTGGTTCATAAAACCTAAATCCATAATTATACCAACTAGTTTCAATATCTTGGAATTGCCCATGAAACAAGAAGTTCCACCCAAAAAGCGAATTCGCTCTAGGCGTGAAATCATACTGCAAGAACTGCACCAAGCCAAACGCGCTAAAGCAATAGCGTTCTTCAACGGTGCCGTCGCCATCCGTGATCGCGATGGGATCATAATAGTCCATCAGGCAATAGAGACTTATCCCGCCGCTGTCGCGCCGCAATAGTTCATCACGGTGCCCAGGACGCATGCCCCAAAAGTAAAGTCGCTCTGGCGTGGTGCTGGCATCAAGCCGCTCCTCAACACATTTCCAAACATCGTTGTAAAAATAGTGACTACTGAGCGGGGGGGATGGAAGATCGAAGATAGTAGATTGGATGCGACGCGTTGAGCCGTCGAACGCATAGCGTGCGACTTCGCCTGCGGTTTGAGCATCGTTGACCTGCACAAGGCGGTTCCAAGCATCCCAGATCATCAAGTAACCCTTCGACCAATCGCCGCTCTTGTCCGGATGAGTGGCGGTCATGTTGCCGTTGGCATCGTGGCTGATTCCGGCGGCGATGCCACTCAGGCTGAGGATCTGGTTGTCCTGGTTATTCTGCCGCGGTTGCTCCAGCACCGGAAACCCGTCCTCATCACGCTGGTGGTTCTGCCAGTTGCCCATAGGGTCGTAAGCGAACGTTTCGGTCTCTGTCGGGATCGCCGCGATGGCGGTACGGTTGATGTTGAGGTTGCCCTGACTGGACTGGGTGACCTGGCCCAGGCCGTCGTATTGAAAAAATTTGTCCTGTTTCGCAACGGTGGGCGCGATCAGATCCTGCCGCCACAACCGGCGGCTGGCACGGTCGTAACCGTATTGGACACGATCAAGCGATGTCGCCGAGTCTCCGTCGAGCTTGTTCCAGCGCATGTCCACCGTGCGACCGAAGCGGTCGTAGCCGGAATAGGGGTCGCCAGAATCACCCACCGGTTCATCGGCGGGTTTGTGATAGGTGAGTTCAAGATGAGGCTGTGGCATACCTAGGCGCAAGAACCGGCCCGCACCGGCCCATTGAAACGTGGCGAGCAGATCGGTTTCTTCGGCGATCTGGGTTTGCGCCATACGGTCAAGTCTGTCATCCATGCTGCCTGCACCGCCATAACTGATGTTTATAACTTTCCCTGATGGATAGGTGACGCTCGTGCGTCGTGTGGTGTTGGCGCTGCCGTTGGCATAAGTGTAGCTCACACGTGGCGTGCTGCCATCAGCGGCCCCGCTATGGCTCTGAATATCAGTGCTCAATTGGCCGAAGGCATTGTATTCATTGAAAACTTGGTTCACCACACTACCTGACCCCACAGTCGGATTATCATGGCTGGTGATGCTGGCAACCAGCCCACGCGCATCATAGGCTCGGCTGATGCGGCGCACAGCACCATCGACTGACGTTCCCAAGGTCACAACCCGGTTCTCCAAAATTCTGCCCAGCTTGTCGAGATCAAAAACATGCTCCGTGCTATTGGCGTCCGTGGTGCCGACATTGCGGCCTTGACGGTCGTAGCGGTAGCTCAGGCTGCGCAGCACAGTGCCATCCGGGGCCATGTCTCCCGGATACATCTTGGCACGCAGCAAGTCCGTGCGTGCCACACCGCTGTCCTCCAGCGTGGTGCCAAAGTCCCAACATGTGACCTGATCCCCCGTGACGATATTCTTCACGATCAACCGGCTTAGGCCACCATCTGGAGCATACACAAATTCGGTGGTACGATTGGCTCCGTTGTCGGTTTCCGGCGCATCGGCAACGAAGTTTTCGACGCGTTTGATCTGCCTGCCCAGACGGTCTTTTTGCGTCCGGGTGACCACGCCATCTGTAGCCACTGTTTGCGCAGGCAGGCCATCCTGTGCGTAATCGGTGCGGGACACCAAAATCGTATCCGATGGCGCTGGAGCTAGAGCTGGACGTGTTAGCTCCGCTCCACCATTTGTGCCGTAATTGGCCTGCACATGCTGGCGGCCAATCGGGTCTGCCCACTGCGCATCGTATGTCACTCGTGCGAGCGGTTGCAGACCGCTAGGCTCATTGAGTGGCCCGGTGCCGGTGGCATCATGGAAACGCTGACGAGCCGTGGTGAGAAGCAGATTGCTGGCATTATCGTAGCTATTCTCCTTCTGTTCGATGACAATATCGTCCGCCACGTTATTGCTGTTGCCGTCCAGTCCACCCGCGGGCGGGTAAGCCAGGTAGGAGGCAGTGGGACGGCGTAGCGTATCGAACTGCGTCTTGGTGTAGCCGTTGAATCCAGGTTTCACAGTTTTGATCAACAGCCCGCGCGGGTCGTACCACGAATTAGTCTTGAGTGGATAGGTCAATGCACCGGTGCTTTGGTTCACTCCGTAGATCTGCTGGAGGTAAGGACGTTCAAGAGGATCAAGCGCTGTGGTCTGATAAGCGGTGCGGTTGGCATCGTCCACCGCTGTGTGGTAGCTGGTGATTGAGACTGGCTTGTTTTGATTGTCGTAGGCTGTAGCCTTGATCAGGACGCGGATACCGTCGCTCGTGGTGCTCAGGACGCGACGCCCACGGAAGTCATAGCCATAGGTGATGACTTGATCGTCAGCACTGGTGTCATTGAACGGTCGCCGTTCCTCAATCAGACTGCCAGGGTTGTCCACCTGACCATCGTTGTATGTGCTGGCGAGCACCTTCACCATGTTGTTGCCGCTGGAGGGGCCGCTGCCTACGGGATTGCTGTCCGTGGCACCCACGTCATTCGTCCCCACCCAGCGTTCCGTGACAAGGCTACGGGCATCTAGCACCTCACGCGTGATGGTGCCACCGGGGCTAACGGTCTTGTTACGGCGGTCCTGCACATCATAACCGTAGCCCGTTTCGAGGTAGTGCTCGTCCTTGAACCCGAGGACAGGATTTTGATCTACCTCGCGATCCGAGGATGGAATGGTGTGGTAAGCGCACGTTGCCAGCAGCAGGGATTGTTTGGAATACAGGCTACGGGTCCATTTCGTCCAGTTGGACTGCGGAAAGCGGTCGCCGCCATCGATTTTGTCACCGCCTGGATTGGAGGACTGAATGACATCCGTGATCTGATTGCGGAGGTCGCGTTGCGTAATCGTCACTGGTCCAAGCGTTCGGTAGCCATCCCCCACCGCGTAGCCCTGGCTGACCCAGGTCTGTCGTCTCTTATCAAGGTATACGCGGAACACAGCACTGCGCACCAGCTTGACGGTGCCGTCCATGTCACAGGAATGCAGCGGTCCTAGCTCTTGAAGGTTGCGCCCTTGGGTGTCGCACTCAAAATCGCTGATGAGATGGTAGCCTCCTCCCACGGGAGTTGTCCATCCCTCCGGCACGACACCGGGGTCCATGCGTTGAGTATCCACATCCGTGATGCGCTGCCACAGGCCACCGGTGATCGGATCGAAGACCTGGAACAGCATGACGCCGATCTCGTCCTTCAGCCACTCGGGATTGCCAAAGCGGTCGTAGCGCTCCACCTGCGTGTAGGTGTCTCCGGTGCCATGTTCATCCGTCGAGATGACCGGCAGTGTGGTGGTTTTCTGGAGCGGACGCACGCTGTCGGTGCGCCACTCATAGTCGTAGCTGGTGGTGGCTGGATTGCTGCCTCCGCTGGCATCACTGCGGTATTCGGTGCGTGAGGCCGTGCGATAAAGCGTGTCATCGTCCACGACATACGCACTGTAGGTCAGCTCGTAAATCTTGATGATTGTGCCGCCACTTCCCTGCTGAACGCCCTCCCATTTCACATAGCCGGGAGCGGCTCCCGCCCCGCCACCGCTCATCGGGTAATACTCCCAGCGTTTGAGCAAGCCTTGATCCGTGTGCAGCGTGACGGTGAGGTTCTCGCCCGAATTGGAAGGCTGGGTGACACTGGCAATGGCATCCGACCCACAGCGCAGCACCGGATGATATTGGTCGTCATACTCCGAATACTCCATCGTGGTCACGCCACCACCGGCGAGGATCTTCAAAATCGGCTGGTTGGCCTGGTTGTAATAGACCGTCTGCACGCTGCCGTCCGGCGTCGTCTTGATGCTGCGTCGGCTCCAGTTCTGCCCAGTGCCGTCGCTGTTAAGCCGGTCAAAGGTCGTCGTAAGCGTGCCGCCAAGTGCCTGCCACAGGGTCACTCGCTTTTGCGCATCATACTGCCGGAAGGACGTGGCAAAAGTAGCAAGCAAGCTGTCTGGGGATATGCTCACGTCTTCGGGTGGATAACCAGCGGACACCATGAGCGCGTAATCCTGCGGGTTGAGCGTGTAACGAAGGCCATGCTTGAAGCCTTCCGCCGAGTCCTCGGTGTAGTAGCGGTAGTACGTTGTGTAAATGCTCTCCCATTGGCTCGTCTGCGCATTGAACACTTCTTCGGCAGTGGTTTTGAGATCGTTCAGATTTCCTGCGCTGTCCGCTCCGGTGTGATAGGTGTAGTTCCAGCGCTTCACTGGTTGCATGACTCCATCGCGGGAAATGCGCTTCTCCACCAGCAGATAACGCCCCTCATGCGGGCCGCTGGTGGCCGAGGTGTAGTGCAGACTGGCGCTGTGCTGGGTGCCCGGCAGGCTGCGCACCAGGGAAACCAGGCGCTGGCTGCCGTCATAGGTGGCGATGGTTTGCGTGCCGTCTTCGGCTGTCATCTGTTTCAGCTTGCCTTTGAGTCCTGCAAGAGAATCAGGGCCGAAAAACAGCCATGAAGCTCCGCTGGGCTGCGTCACCAAATACCCATCCGCCGTGACCGACAGGCGTCGCTTCGTGCCATATTCGCCAGCGTACTGCGAGGTTCCTGAATCCCAGAGCCAGCGTGTCGTGCCCCGCTGGCTTTCCACCATGAACACCTCACGTGACATGTCGTCCACCATCACGGTGCCAAAACTCATGTAAGGCACGGTGGTGACCAGCCAACTGTTGCCATTGGGGCCAAAGCCATTGTTTGTGAACCGGGCAATGTATTGCAGCCGGTGGCTTAAACCCGAGGCGATCCCTGCGCCGACAAGTGACCCCGTGGGAAGAACTGAAGAAGCTGGCATGACAGAAATAAATGAAGGTTATGGATGGCAATGATCACGGTCAGAATCCGGGCGAGTAGCCTCCCCCGCCTTCTTCGCAGTCTTCACCACCAGTGGGATCGTCATCTCCAGTGTAGGGAGGCTCCACAGGCGGACACGGAGGACATTTGCAATCTGAGGGTTCAGGCGTCTCAGGCGGAGGTGGTGGAGTCGATGGCTTGCACGGATCTTCCGGTGTGGGCTCATCGGGTGGTGTTGGGTCGTCGGAACCGTCTGGCATGATAGGTAGGTTTAAGAGTTAAAATGTATGGGATTAAGATGAATTTGATTGCATTTGGCATTTAGAAGCAAGATTTTATTGTGATTGTTCACGATTAAATAAACATTTATACCCATATTCGCATTCTAAATGAGTGAGTTAGATGACACTAACGAATCGAAACTTTTTCGTAACAGTCCTCAGGACGATACCAAGATCCGAGGTTCGCCGAGAAAACTCATCCTCGTGAACAATCAGTCGCCAGGAGACGTGACGATGCTCACTGCTGCGATGCGTGATCTGCATGCGGGTTATCCTGCACGCTTTGTCACGGATGTGCGTGGCAAGTGTCCTGATCTCTGGCTGCACAACCCGCATCTGACCCCATTAGGCGAAGATGATTCCGAAGTCAGAGTCATCCACTGTCGCTATCCGCTGATCAACCGCAGCAATGACTGGCCGTACCACTTTCTGCACGGCTTCATTCATTTTCTGAACCGAGAGCTGCGGCTGGCCATCCGACCGCGTGCCATCAAGGGTGACATCCATCTCAGCGAGGCCGAACGGCAGATGCCTTCGATTGTGCAGACAATCATCGGGCAGGATCTGCCCTTCTGGATTGTGACGGCGGGAGGCAAGCGGGATTACACGATCAAATGGTGGTCAGCGGAGCGATACCAAGCCGTTGTTGATGCGCTAAGAAAAAAAGTACTCTTTGTTCAAGTCGGCCAGGATGAGGACCACCACCCACCTCTGCAAGGCGTGCTTGATTTGCGCGGCAAAACCACTCTGCGCGAACTGGTGATGCTGATGCATCACGCGCAAGGCGTGCTTTGCCCGGTAACCGCCGCGATGCATCTAGCTGCGGCGGTTCCGATCAAACCGGGCGCACCGAAGCTCCGCCCCTGTGTGGTCGTGGCCGGTGGTCGTGAGCCGCCGCATTGGGAATGCTACCCCAATCACCAGTTTATCCACACCGTCGGCATGCTATCCTGCTGCGAGACCGGCGGTTGCTGGCGCAAGCGCACTGTTCCGCTCGGCGATGGGGACCACCGTGATCTGCCGGAAAATCTCTGCCAACAGGTGGTGGCAGGACCATTGCCCCGCTGCATGGACATGATCACCCCGGACGAGGTGGTGCGGCGCATTGAGGGCTACTTCTCTGGCGGCATCATCCGTCATCTATCGGCTGATGAAGCGCAGGCGGTGAGAACGGCAGGCATCTGGCAGAACTGAACCCAAATCATGAACCCCCAACGCATTCCCAAACTCTTTATCGGCCCATGGATTGGCGAATTCGGCGTCGAATTGCTGCGCTGGCAGAGCATTGCCCGCACGCTTGCCAAAAGCCGCCCGTGGTCGGAGATCATCGTCGCAACGCATCCTGATCGCTTTTTTCTCTACGAGGATTTTGCGACGAAATTCGTTCCCTACATTCCCAACACGATCCATACGGTGGGGTTCACCTGCGCTGGGCATCGAGATGGCAGCATCCATGAGCGCCACATCAACGAAGCCGAAGGCGATGTATGGTTGAATCCTCAACTCGAGGCCGACACCGAGAAACACTATTATCCAATCAGTGGGTGCAGCTCGACATACCGCAACTTTTCTGAAAACCTGCCCAAACCACGGGTGGCTTATGATGTGTTGATTCATGCGCGCGCCACAGGCAAAGCCTCCCAGCAGTTCAAGAATTGGAGCAATATCCATTTCAACGCTGTGGTCGAAGCACTGCCACGTCACTGGCGGATTGCCAGTACAGGGGCTGTCACAGGCGCTCACAAGATCAAAGGAACGGATGATTTGCGCGGCATTCCGCTGAAAGAACTCGCTGCACATTGCAGGGCGGCAAAAATGATGATCGGTCCCTCCAGCGGAACCATTCATTATGCCACGCATTGCGGAGCCCCGGTGGTGACCTGGATCGGAGCGGATGACCGCTACAATTACTTTCCGGTGTGGAATCCTTGGGATGTGCCGGTCTGTTGCCTGTCAGGCTGGCAACCGAAGCCGGAAATCGTAGTGCATAAAATCTTGGAGATGAGGAAGATTTTGGACACACGGCAACAGCCCATCGAGTTCCTGGTGATTGGAACCATTTGCAGTGGCTATCGCACGTTTATCGAGTGGTTGGCTGATTGCATGCCGCAAACACGAATCACCGTATGGAATACATGTGAAAGCGATGGCATGACCGCATACCCAGAAGATCGTGATGCACTGCCCAGCCGCCACTGCGTGCCGAAGATTTTGCACAGGCACGCGTTGTCCCCATGCTTGACAGAATTTAACCCGCATGGGCGTCATGCTGGACGAATCTTGAGCTTTCAGGGAATCGCGCTTCATCATTTGGCACGTCAACCCGAGCCGATTGCAGCAAAACGCATCGTGGTATTGGTGAGAGACCTAGCGAACACGGCGGCCAGTTTGAAACGCGATGAGGTTGCGTTACGCGGACAATCGTTTCTCCACCCAAATTTCAGGCACCTTCTACAGGAAGCGCGGGAGTACCTGTTGGAGGCAAGCGGCAAGACTCAGATGCTGGGCAAGCTCGCCTCCAAAACAGTTTTTGTCAGCTACAACCGCTGGCATACGGACATGGCGTATCGCCGCCAGATCCTTGCAGGGCTGGGCATTCGGACAAGTGCCGGCATTTCACAACTCGGAGCTGCGCCGACTGATCTTCCACCCGAAAGGGTCAGTAATAACGCACGGTGGCAGCAGTTTGCTGATGACCGGCGCTTTTGGAACCTCATCTGCGATCCAAGTGTCCATGAGCTTGAAATGGCATTTCATGGGAAAGCAATGGCTGACTACGCTAGAATCATCCGATGACGACAATCCTGTCCAAGTGGAAAATTGATTATCATGACTACTGGCTGGATGTGAAAGGCTGCGGTTGCGAAAAGATCACGGAATACCTGCTCGACCAATTTCGGTGGTGCTGGCGAGATGTGTATGTGGCGAACACCCAGTTTGAAACTGACATCGTTGAGTGCTCGGAAGGATCGCTCATTTATCAATTTGATACGCAGGTCGTGGAGGATGGGGATCTGTGCATGAAAGCAGGGCGCTTAGTTGCCGTGTATGGTCGCGTTGGCAAGATCGCGGGCCTTGAATTTCCTTCTGCCAAACTGCGCCAGAGATTCATGGGGCCGACTGAAAAATGGATCGGCCCGGTTGATAAAGGGCATTTCATCGCGCACTCGCTTGGTGGGTCGTCCAACATGAACATTTTCCCACAGGTGCGCGCACTTAATCGTGGATGGTCGGAGGAAGGGGAAAAATTCCGTGAAATGGAGCGTCTCGCCAGTCAGCATCCGGGCATGATGTTGTTCAATCGTCCGATTTACTCTGACGGCACAGTCTGGCCCAGATATTTTGAGTTTGGGCTGCTTAAACCCGATGGCGAACTTTGGATCGAATTGTTCGACAATGAGAGGCCGCCGGGAGCATTCATCTGATTGGCAGAGCTGGTTGCTTGGTCTGTATCCAAATCGGCCAAGTGATCACTGAGTATTGATAATGTATTTTATCAATACCAAGGGGAAGCCTGGAGGATGTGAAGATTTTTTTCCGACTGTCACAAAACTGAAACACTCTTCTGTTAAAATTGTGGGGTGTGGAGGTCACCATGATTGAGGCGAATGAGATCGAGTTGGCGAAGCTCGACAAATTGATAAGCGAACTGCAATGGCAGATTTTTAATGCTGGTGGCTCCCAAGCCGCAAGCACAAGCATGCTTGTGAAGCGCCTCACTGAGGCACAAGGTCGCTCGGCGACGGTTCACCGTGAAGAGCAACGCGAAAAGGAAAAGAAAGATCAAACCGACCAGCAGGAGCAAAACCTCGCGATTGCAAAAGCAGAACGCGAGCTTGCATTGACGCAACCAGAACAGCGCGAGTATGCCTCATTCCTGGAATGCGCGTTCTTCACGAAGGCGATGTTTCCTCGTCTTGATCATTTCTACAGCCAAACCTGGGACCGCTTGAGTGACGAAGGCAAAGCCGAAATGAGCAAGCGTGTGTGGGAAGGCGTGAATCAAGGTCAGTATCGCTTCAATGAATTGCCAGATTCCGTGAAGGAGAAGGAAGCAGAGAGAATGCATCACTACCTCACCAGTGAAAACACCAGAGGCACGTTTGAGCGAACCATCCCTCAATCGGATCGGCAGGAGTTCTGCTCAGCGTATGAAGCTGGCGACAAACAACGCTCATACTCGGTGCTGGAGCGCCCGAGCTTTGCTAAGGCGATGCATCATGCTGGAGTTTCTGAATTGGTATCGAAAGACGTGACAAGCGCCGCTCCTGAGCGGCAGGAACCCATCAAGGCCACGCTGGCAAAACCAGCAAGCTCCCCAGAGCCGAAGAAAGTAGCATCTGCAAATATTGCAGACCTTGCAATTGATGAGACCCTGCTTTCCGAGCTGAGCAATGCGCAGGACAACCCAGCAAAAGCAGCGACAGATTTCAAGCAAACACCAACCGGACTAAAGCGCTGAGCGCTTCGTCACTTCAAGCTCCATTCGACAATCCCCGCCTCAAGCTCAGAATGGACCATCATGGCCACGTCTAAAAATGTCCCTTTGATGGCCGCTGTGATTTGATCTGCCTTTTCAGGTGGAAGCTTTTTTCTGAGTGTCTTTTGCAGGCCAATAAATTTTGCGTTCACGAGGTCAGCATTCATGACAGCATCGCGACGCTGGACTTGGTAGTCTTCCAGATGCAGCACTGCCTTGTCGAGGTCCAATTCTTTGACCGCTTGTTCTTTGAGTTGCTGGAATCCGAACGAGCGCGGTTCTGGGCTGGAGAGATCCTTCAGAACTTTCTGCTGATGTTCATTGAGAAGCGTTACGGCAGTTGTGCCCTTATCCCAAACACCCCGAATGCCGAGACGGACATCTTGCCCGACATCCCGAGCAAAACTTTCGAGTCCAAGAACCGGGGAAAGCTTGTTCCAGTTGACGATGAGCTTCTCAATCCTCTCCGCAGTCAGCGAATCAGGAAGTATCGTGACGGCTTCGTGTCCAAACTTCGCGACGGCCTTTTTGTGAATTCTCTCGTGTTCTGAGAGCATGTGACGAAGGTATGGCTCAGGGCTTCCAAAGTGTTCCAGGCTTGCGGCAGCCTGCAAAAATGCCTCTGTGAGGTTGGTCTGTGCAGGCTTGAAACCCTTCGACGGGTCAAAAAAGCGCAGGTATTCGGGAGAGTTTTCGGCTGGCAAAGTGGAGGTCAACCCCAGTGCGATGATGACGGCAAGGAAGGTTTTCATAAGTGTCGTTGGTTCCAGTTTCCGAACAATGTTCGATAATCGGAACATTGTTCCAAAAGGCGAACAGGTTCAAGCCGTGAGTTGGTCTATTTGATGGGCTGCAATGGCAAAGACCTCTCGGAACGCAATTGGCCCACAACTCGCCCGACATCGAAACTCGCTCTCGATGTCGCAGGCAGACTTCGTGGCGCATTGCCAGCGTAGCGGCTGGGATTTGTCACGCGAAACGCTGGCAAAGATCGAGGCTGGCTTCCGCTGCGTGTCCGATGTTGAGCTGTTGGACATCGCGAAATGCTTGAAAATTTCCGTGCCATCGCTGTTTCCTGCATCGAAACAATTTCTCTTCAAAGAAGTGCAAAAGTGAGAAGGGTAAGCCACTAGCAATGGACCGTTGAATCTGTTATTCTGATCGCATCAACAATGAACGTTGAATGGAGGGAAGATGCGGGGCGATGCGGGAAATGTGGAGGTGTTGATCCAATCGGAGCGACTTCTGACGGCGGCGGAATTTCAATCACTGGCGGAGGTGCCGCCCGAAGTCGAATGGTTCGCAAATATCGAGAACGAGAACACTCGGCGAGCATACAAAACCGACGTTCATGATTTTATGGCTTTCGCCGGAATTCGACAGGCGGAAGAATTTCGCCTCGTAAAGCGGTCGCACTTGATCGCTTGGCGCAAGCAGCTTGAGGTTCGATCTCTTGAAGCCGCAACTGTTCGCCGAAAACTGTCTGCGGTGGCATCGCTCTTTGATTACCTCTGTGAGTGCAACGCGGTTCCCTTCAATCCTGCCGACGGCGTAAAGCGCCCGAATCAAGGCGCAAATGAAGGCAAGTCACCTGCCCTTGGGGATGCAGAGGCGAAAGCCATTTTGGAAGCTCCTGATGCTGGCACGCTCAAGGGGCTTCGAGATCGTGCAATTCTCTCGGTGCTGCTCTTTCATGGTCTGCGTCGTGCGGAGTTGTGTTCTCTCGCAGTTGGCGATGTTCAGTCACGCAGAGGCGTGATGCACTTTCGAGTCCTCGGCAAGGGAGGCAAAATCCGGTTCGTGCCGGTGCATCCTCACAGTTCGCAGCGAATCAGCGAGTATCTGGAGCGGTCGGGGCACGGCGACAGAAACGACAACGCCCTCTTCCGGCCCGTCAAAAACTCGGTCGGCACGCTTGTAACGGCGCTAACAGGACACGGCATCTACAAGGATGTGGTGCAGAAATATGCGCGAGCACTTGGGCTTGATCCAAGCGCGGTCTGTGTGCATGGGTTGCGGGCGACTGCCGCAACAAACGCTCTCGACCACGAGGCGGACATTGCGAAAGTTCAGGAATGGCTCGGCCACGCAAGCATCTCAACAACGAAGCTCTATGACAGGCGTAAAACGAAGCCGGAAGACTCCCCTACTTTCAAGGTGAGCTACTGAGGGTCAGATGGCGGTTTGCGCTTCCGGCTCTTCTTTGGGCGTGGTGCTGTAAGGCAATCGACTTGGTATTCTTCAAAGCTGCGATAGCTGTGAATGCCTTCACGCTTGTTCCGATTACCGGCTCGTGTGTCATTGTCGATCAGGCATTGAAGGTATTCTGCTAGCTTTGAGAAACGATCAATTGAGATGTGATCGATCTTCTTGCCGAAGTCGCGAAGAATCAACCCATGCAGAACCGTGTATTTGTAATTCGGGCGGTCATTGCGAGCAAATTCGTGATAGCGCTTAACCAAATACATGATGTATCCGCGCTTGTCTGAATTGCCTGCGATGACTCCTTCAGGAATAATTTTCGGAGAGCGGCCTCGGGGAAACACTACTTTCTGAGGTTTGTTGATTATCACGTCTCGGTGGGCCTCGATGTAAACGAGACGATAGTTTTCAAGCAGATGCTCCGGCGTGTTTCGGTGCCTGCTCGGAAATTCAATCCATCCCTCGCGCTCGTGAATCTCCTTCATCTCTTGAAGCAACTCAACGGTGTAAAGCTTCGGGTCGGTGTCGATGATCTTGGAATGCCTAGCACACATCAAAACGAGGTTCGGGAATGAGTGTCGATCATCCTCAGATTGCTTGGCATCGTGGCGTGGCCCTCCTTTGCTTCGCGCTTTGATGTGGCAGACGATGCCGGTGATGGTTCCCGAGTCCTCGGCAATGGGAAGGTCGCACTTGGGAAAGGCACACTGGTTGTGCGACTTGGCAAACAACCGCTTCAGTGTGGCGAGGGTGGGTTCCTTCATTGGCCCAATCAATACGGGTGGATTTCCTGCGTCAACAATTGTCGGACGGGCCTGAACAATGTATTTTAGCAGAAATGGACAAAGTCACCTACACGCCCGCTGAGTTCGCCGCTGTTTTTGGCAAGGAACGCACATGGGCATATCGGCAGCTCTACGCCGGAAAGGTGAAGGCCATAACGAAGCTCGGCCAAACGCAAATCCCTCACTCCGAAGTGGAAAAGCTGCTGAATGGCGCAGAGCGCTATCGTGGCGCTCCCTCGCATACCAAGCGGGTTGCCAAGAAGAAGGCGAAGAAGAAAACGCCTGGCTCGAAGGGAGCGAAGAAATGGACTGCGGCGATCAAGCAGCGAAAGAAACACGCCCTGCCGCAGCAATCGAGTGCTCGTTCCGAAGATGCCCATACACCTTCATTGCCAAAATCCCTCCGTCACGATGACCCAGCCAGCGCGAGACGGTCGGTATATCAACGCCTGACTCGATACAAATCGTCGCGAAAAGATGGCGTAAGTCGTGGTGAGTGATGGGAGCCATTTCAATGCTTTCAGCCGCTCGCTTCATGGCTGCATATGCTGATTTGATATGCATCACCGGCTCTTTGAGTGAGGCGGGCTTGTTTTCCTCGCGCAGGCGCACCAGCAATTTTTTTGCTGCCGGAATCATCGGGATACGGCGGAATGAACCGTTTTTAGTTCCGTCTTCAGGAGTGCCGGTGACAAGGATTTCACCCTTCTCGAAATCACAGTGCTGCCAAAGCACATAGTTGGATTCGCCAAGTCGCATGCCGGTGTATGCGAGCAGTTCCACCAGATCGGCGCAGTGGTGGGATGAGCGACCGCCTGCTTCGCGTAGTGCCATCACCCATTTGCGGAAGCGCTCTTCGTTTGGCAATTTGCCGGAAAGGTCTTTGCGGCGCACCTTGGCGCGTTTGATAGCAAGGGCTGGGTTGGTGCGGCGGACACCACGTTTGACGGCGATCCTGAACATGGATTTGAGCACTAGCAGCGAATTGTTGAAGCGCATAGGTGACATGGCTTTGACGGCATTACCCGCCCAGGCTTCGCATTGCTCAACGGTCACGCGGCGAAGCTCCGAGGTGAGCAAAGCAGGCCAGCTTTTCCTGAAAGCTGCAACGACCGTTTTCCAATAGCGTTTGGTGCCCTTTTTGGTGGAAGGGTCGTTTTGCAGTTTGCTTTCATGCAGGGTCAGGGCTTCCAAGCCGGTCATTTTTTCGGTGACGGCGGTATCCTGGCTGAGTTCATCGCGGTAAGCGTTGTCCTGCAAAAGCTCGGCGAGTTGCGGTTTGGCGATGCTCAAAACTTTGGTTTTGAGGCTGCGGAAGGTGGGCTTTCCGCCAACGGCAAGACGGGCGTAATACGTTCCGTTGCTGTGCCTGTAGAGGTGGGGAACCGAAGTGTGAGTCCAAGTTTTGTCAGCGCTCATGGGAATGGCCGCTGTAACCCGAAGCGGGGCGGCACTGACAGTATAAACTAGATGTATAAAATGCAAATAAATAGTGTTCAAAAGGCCAATTTACCAAGGTAAACAGGACGTAAAACCAACATACACTAGTGGACCGCACAGTCCTCTGTGCGGCGCGTCGATGGGTATTGGGTGAGTTACAAACAAGATGAGCGCATAGAAAAGGCTCTGGGATCATGCGGAGGCATCTGGCGCAGCGGAGCGCCGCACAGGGGACTGTGCGGACCACTTTGCACGGCCTGCCAGGGCGGTTTCGAGCAAAAGGGAGGCCAAAAGGGCGACGAGGAACCACCACCAGAGGTTTTGGCGCTGCTCGGTGTCGGTGGCGGTGAGGCGCTGGTCGGTGGTTTCGGAGGCGGAGGAGGTGTCGGCGGCGCTGGAGAGCTTGATGCCGTGTTCGGCGAGTTTTTGCGGGTCGAGCGGCAGGACACGTCCTTCGTCGGGCGGGAGATTGACGGCGATGGTTTGGGTGTGCGCGGCGTTTTGAACCTTGTGGAGGCCGATTTGCGTGGTGGTGAAGGTTTCGCCGGGTTTGAGGCTGTGCGTCTGGTTTTCGGGATCGGTGATGGTGTGCGATTGCGTGGCGTCGAGGGGCAAGGCATCGCCGATGAGCAGCGTGGCGGCGGGATCGTGGCGAAATCCGGCGGCGGCGAGCCAGCCGTAGAGCAGCGGGACGAATTTCGTGCTGAGCGCGAGCTGGCTGTCGCCCGGATGCCAGCCGGAGGCGAGGACGATGAGCGTGCCTTTTCCGATGCGGGCGGTGAGGATGGCGGGATGGCCGTTGTCGAAGGTGGCGAGCGTTTCGAGTGATGAATGGGGCGCTTTGACTTCGATGTGGCGATGCTTCCAGAAGCGGAGCTTGGTGAAGTCGCGGAGTTTGGGATCGGCGAAGGGTTTTAGAAGCGGGTGGTCGGTTTTGACCTCGGCGAGCATGCGGTAGTCGTCGCTGGTATCGGCGGTGATGGTGAGGTCGAGGCCGGTGAGCGTTTTGAGCAGTGTGGCGTCCGAAGGCACGGTGACGAGAAACCCGCCGCGCTCGAGGTAGTCGCGCAGGCCGTCGGCGGGGGCGGCGCCGGTGATGAAAAGGATGTCGGTAGGCTGCGCGGGCAGTTTTTCATCGGCGGTGAGCACGGGCGCGAGCGTGGCGGTGGGCTGGAGGGCGCGGGCGAGGTAGTAGAGCGGCGACGAGGCCTCATCGCGCGTGGCGTCTTTGCCGAGGAAGTGGATGCGCACGGCGCGCGGTTGCGGCGGGGCGATGAAGACGCGGTTATCGAAGTCGTGCGCGTCGCCGGTGAGGGTGAGCGTGGTGGCGTTGGTCGAATTCGGCGGCGCGGTGAGGATGCGGGAGGCGCCGGGCGGGAGCTGGGCGGTGATGGCGTCGGATTTCGGGGCGTTTTGCCATGCGAGGGTGAAATCGCGAAGCTGGGAGTCGCGGGTGTTGCTCAAACGGATGCGGATGGCGGAGGGGCTCGATTCTCGGAGAGAATCGGCCACTTCAGCGGCGGCGAGTGTCATTGAGAAATTGTCGTTCGAAGGCAGGTCGAGGCGATGTGGCTGGAGAGTGAGTTCTGCGGGCCAGGCGATGGTGCGGAGGGCGTCGAGTTTTGCGCCTTCTTGGAGGTCGGAGATGAGGTGGATGCGTTTTTTGAGCGTGGTGGTGCTGGAGTCAAAGCTCGGCACGGCGGCGATGAGGGCGCGGTCGAGGTGCGTGGCGCTCCACGAGGGCGAAAGCGACGCGAGACGTGTTTGCAGCGCGGTGAGGCGGTTCGCGGGTGTGTGGCGATCTTCCTCAAAAGTCCACAGCGGGGTGAATTCGCGGTCAAATGTGGCGATGGCGACGCGGTCGGTGAGTTTGGCCTCTTTGACGAGTTTCTCAGCCTCGGCGACGGCACGCTTCCATAGGTCGGCGCGGCGCATGGAGGCGCTGCGGTCGATGAGGATGAGAGTGGCGCGGTTGGGCGATGCGGCGACCGCGTTCTCGCTTTGGAGGAAGGGACGCGAGAACATCAGTGCGAGCAGGATGAGCGCGAGGCAGCGCAGCAGGAGCAGCAGCCAGTTTTCGAGGCGGCGTTTGGAGACAGGAACGGGCGTCTGCGCGTCGAGAAAGAGCAGCGAGCTGAACTCCACGCGATCCTGCGGCGGCCGACGACGCAGGTGCAGCAGGATCGGCGCGATGATCGCGGCGGCACCGGCGAGGTAGAGGGGGAAAAGCCAGTTCATGCGGATGGATGGCCGAAAAAGAGGAAAGAGGAGAAAAAGGGTTATGAGGAGGCAGTTGCAAAACCCTCCCGCACTTGATTCTCCAGGCATTCTTCTGCCTTCATTCTTCTGCCATTCCAAACCTGGATGGCAGGAGAATGAAGGCAGAAGAAGAATGAGGAAAAGCAGGGGTTTGCAACTGGCTCTGAGATCATGCTTTTTTAACTCTTTTCTCTTTTTCGGCTAAATAGTTTGGGGAACGCGCTTTGAGGTCTTCTTGCGCTGACGGGCGGAGAGGAAATTGAAGATAACTTCTTCGAGCGGCTTGTCCGTGGGGCACCAGTGGTATTCGACGCGGTGGCGCTCGCAGGAGTGCTGGATTTGGTCGCGGTGGGCCTGGAGGCGTTTCAGATAGGTTTCGCGGGCGTATTGCGGGTCGATGAAGCGTTCGGAGCCGCTTTCGAGATCGCGGAAGTGCGCGGATTTCTCGAATACGAAGTCGATCTCGGCGCGATCCATGAGATGGAAGAGCACGAGGTCGTGTCCCATCGCGGCTAGGAGGGCGAGCTGCTTCTCCAAGTGCTCGATGGGCGCGAGAAGATCGGTGATGAGACAGATCATGCCGCGACGACGCAGCAGATCGGCGAGTTGGGAGATGGATACGGACAGCGAGGTGCCGGCAGCTTTCGCCGGTCGTTCGAGTTCGGTGATGATGCGGCGCAGATGGCCGGGACGATTGCGCGGCGGCAGATGTTCTTCGATTCCTTCGGCAAAGGTCGTCAGTCCAGCCGCATCGCCCTGTTTCATAAGGAAGGATGCGAGCGTCGCAGCCAATGTGGCAGCGTAATCGGCCTTCGTGAAACCTTGCGAGCCAAAGCCCATCGATTTGCTGTGATCGATGACGAGCTGGCAGCACAGGTTCGTCTCATCCTCAAATTTCTTGATGAACGTGCGGTCGCTGCGCGCCAGCACCTTCCAGTCGATGTAGCGCGGATCGTCGCCCTGCACATAAGCGCGATACTCGCTGAACTCGACGGAGAAGCCGTGATACGGACTGCGATGCATGCCCTTCCACAAACCCTCGACGACGACCTTCGCGCGAAGCTCGAGCGACTTGATGCGCATCAGCGCTGATGGGTCGAGAAAGGTTTGCATGCAACTACTTTAGAAATCGTAGACTCGGTGAGTTGACGGAAAGCCGCTGAAAATTCCTGAATTCACAGTGTAATCTTGCGTCAATTCCGTGTGATGGTTTTGGAGAATGCCAAAACGTCTCAGTGATAGTCCACACAACAAATGAGGGAAAGAAAGCGCTGCACATGTCAGCCCATTTTCGAATGTTGGAATGCCAGGGCCCCATGCCGTGTGCTCGACATGATACACAGGTCCATTTAAACCTTCGCTAGCGCGAACAACCCAGAAATCACCATCTTCGCCTTCTCCGATTGGAACGAGACCAAAAGCTTTTATCTCATCATCAAACCCTTTCCATGGGAAGGTCTTGAACATCGTAGCGACACTTCTAAAACCAAAGACCGCATTCATGTACTCAGGATACTCCCTGTCTTGGTTTAAACATGTGTAGTCCAACCGAACGAAATCGAAGGGGTATGAAACCATCAACTGCACATATTCAGCAGGAAATGCTCCTTCATAAAAGTCCAAGAGAGGTTCCCAGTCTGCGTATAACGTTTGCGGAGGTGGAGTTTGGCCACATACCTCCAATCTAAGCATAAGAGAATCCGCAGCTTTACGAAGATTCTCACTCAAACACACATTCTTTGTTCTTGAGTGTGCCATGAGCTTCACTTCACGCTTTCTAGCAGCTTCGCGATGACTTTCTCCACCGTCACGCCTTCGGCTTCGGCTTTGTAGTTCACGAGGATGCGGTGGCGGAGGACGGGGAGGGCGAGGGCGCGGATGTCGTCGTGGGTGACGTGGGCGCGACCGGCGAGAAGGGCTCTTGTTTTGGCACCGAGGACGAGGTTCTGGCTGGCGCGGGTGCCGGCGCCCCAACTGACCCATTGGTTGATGAAGTCAGGGACGCCATCGCGGCCGGGACGACTGGCGGCGGAGAGGCGGACGGCGTAGCGGGCGATGTCGTCGGCGATGGGGACTTTGCGGACGATCTGCTGGAAGGCGAGGAGCTGCTCGCCACTGAAGAGGCGCTGCACAGGTTCGCCTTTGCCGCTGGTGGTGCGGGTGACGACGGCGACTTCATCGTCCTCGCTGAGGTAGTCGATGACGATGTTGAGCATGAAGCGGTCGAGCTGGGCTTCGGGCAGCGGATAGGTGCCCTCCTGCTCGATCGGATTCTGCGTGGCGAGGACGAAGAAGGGCTCGGGCAGATGCAGCGTCTTGCCGTTCACGGTGACCTGATGCTCCTGCATGGCCTCGAGCAACGCGGCCTGCGTTTTGGGCGGCGTGCGGTTGATTTCGTCGGCCAGGATCATGTTGGCGAAGACGGGGCCGCGGTTGAAGACGAGCGCGCGGCCGCCATCGGCCTTGTCTTCAAGAATTTCGGTGCCGGTGATGTCAGACGGCATCAAGTCGGGCGTGAATTGAATGCGCTGGAAGCTGAGATGGCAGACGTCTGCGACGGTTTTGATGAGCAGGGTCTTGGCGAGGCCGGGTGCGCCGGTGATGAGGCAGTGACCGCCGGCGAGGAGGGCGATGAGCATTTCATCGATGACGTGCTGCTGGCCGACGATGATTTTTCCGACTTCGGTGAAGAGGCGCTGGCGTGCGGAGGTGAGGAGTTCGACAAGCTGGCGTTCGGACAGAGGGGCGGCGGAGTCGTCGTGAGCACTCATGAGATAGGTGGCGTATCAAACAGAGCCGACGATGCCGAGTTTTCAACGCAACGTGGATTGCGAGCGCGAACTGGACTCGGAGCTACTTTGACCAAGCGGGCTCTGGCTCCCAGGATTTCTCGCTGTGGCCGACGCCGATGAGTTCGGCTTCCTCTTCTTCCTCGGTTTGTTCAAGGAGCGGCGCGAAGCGTTCGGAACGGAAGCCGAGCTCCTGCTTCACACTGGAGTGCGGATCGTCGGGATTGTGGAGCTCCTTGAGAAGGAGGAGGATGTCGAACTGCGCGTCGGCCAGCTTGATCTCGGCATCGTCATTGACGGTGAACTTCGGGTTCGAGCGCCCGGCCCGCAGCGCACGCACGGTGTAGATTTGATCCTTTTTGGGCAGCGACTTGTAAAGGTCGTAAACCCAGGGATCGAATTGGTCATCGATGCAGACGACCTGCTGGCCGGTTTTGAACATGCGGGCGATATAGCGCCCGGTGGCGCGATGGCAAGGGCGGCGGAGGGTCCCTGGCAGTCACGCCCCTGCGTGCAGCACGTCAGGGCAATGCGATTTTCCACTCGGCCTCCTTGAAGCCTACGAGGTGGATTTTGTTTTTCGCGTCGATGGCGAAGGGGCGTTTCACGAGATTGCCATTTTCGGAGAGGAGCTTGAGCGCGGCGTCGATGCTCATGGCGGGCAGTTTATCCTTGAGTCGGAGGTTGCGATAGTCCTGGCCGGAGGTGTTGAAAAGGCGGCGCAGATCGCCGTGGTGAGCGGCGAGCATGGCCGTCAATTCAGAGATGGACGGCGGCTTTTCGCGGATGGCGATGGGATCAAAGGCGATGTCGTGCGTTTTGAGCCATTTGATGGCGTTCTTGCAGGTGGAGCAGCCGGAGTAGTGGTAGAACTTGAGCATGGTGTGTGTTATTGCGGGATGGCGTTCATCCACGGTTCGAATTCGGAGGGCACTTTGGCTTCAAAAGACAGCGGTTGATCGTGGATGGGGTGGTTGAAGGCGAGTCTCCAGGCGTGGAGCATGAGGCGGGGCGTGTGGACGCGCTGGCGTGACGGATGGCCATAGATGGGATCGCCGAGGATGGGGCATTGCAGAGCCTCCTTCATGTGGACGCGGATCTGGTGCGTGCGGCCGGTGAGCAGGCGGCATTGGATGAGAGCGCAACCTTGATGGGTGGAGAGGATTTCCCATTCGGTGACGGCCTCCTTGCCGGAGCCGTCGAGCGAGATTGTCATGCGTTTACGATCGACGGCGTGGCGGCCGATGTAGTTCTGGATGCGACCACCTTGCTCACGCGGGACACCGTTGACGGCGGCGAGGTAGATTTTGGTGAGGCGGCGCTCGGAGAAGGCATCGGCGAGACGACGATGCGCCATGTCGTTTTTCGCGATGACGATGCAGCCGCTGGTGTCCTTGTCGAGGCGGTGGACGATGCCTGGGCGCAACTCGCCGCCGATGCCGCTGAGGTCGTCGATATGATGGAGGAGGGCGTTGACGAGGGTGCCATCGGGATTTCCCTCCGCCGGATGCACCACGAGGCCGGGCGGCTTGTCCAACACGGCGATGTCGGAATCCTCATGCAATATCGTCAGCGGAATGTCCTGCGCCTTGATCTCGACCGGAGTCACCTCCGGGATGGTGATACAGATGCTGTCACCGTGCTTCAAGGCGGTGCCGACCTTGGCGGGTTTGCCGTTCAGGGTGGCATGGCCGTCTTTGATGAGATCTTGCAAACGTGAGCGCGACAGGTCCGACAAACGCCGGGCGAGGTGCTTGTCGAAACGCTCGCCGATATCGCTGGTTTCACAGATGATCCAATCCACGGCCACATAGTCATGATTCAAATTAATCAGGCAATCTGTAATTTCTGGCATTTGCCAAGCGATGCTGGTATGTCGCCAGGATTCCTCTGAAATCCCCCTTTTGAACCCCGTTCCCGAACAGACCTATCTGAGCACCTGCCCTGTTTGCCAGGAGCAGATCGACGTGACGTCGTTGGAGCCATACACAAAGCTGAAGTGCCCCTTTTGTGGCCAGATGGTGCGCGTGCGGAGGCGCTTTGACCATTTCATGATCGTCCGCCAGATCGGCGAAGGCGGCATGAGCCGGGTGTTCGAGGCGGAGGACGAGACTCTCGGGCGCCGGGTGGCGCTGAAAATCCTCAACCGCCAGTATTCCCGCGATGCGGTGCGCCTGGAGCAATTCCGCCAGGAAGCCCACATCACGGCCAACGTGACGCACCCGAACGTGATCAAGCTCTATTCCGTGGGCTACGATCAGGGCTATTTCTACATCGCCATGGAACTCGTCGGCGGCGGCAGTCTGGAGCAGCGCATCCGTCGTGAAGGTCATCTCAAGGAGGACGAGGCCCTGCGCATTGGCAGAGAAGTCGCCGAGGGGCTGCGTGCCGCCCAGCATCTGAACCTGATCCATCGCGACGTGAAGCCGGCGAACATCCTGTTCACCGAAACGGGAACGGCAAAAGTGGTGGACTTCGGGCTGGCGCTGTTCGCGAACCGAGAGACCCACCAATCAGGTGAAATCTGGGCCACCCCCTATTACGTCGCCCCCGAAAAGGTCATCGAGAACAAAGAAGACTACCGCAGTGACATCTTCAGCCTTGGTGCGACGCTCTACCACGCGATGACGGGCAGCCCGCCGCACAAGGCGGACACCAATGCCATCGAGGATCTGCGTCGCATCAAATGCAAACGCGTCGTGCTTGGTGATTCCGGCCTGCGCTTCTCGCCACGCACCGAACATGTGATCAACGGCATGCTCAGCTTCCGCCCGGAGGATCGTTTTGCGAATTACGGCGAAGTCGTCGATGAAATGCGTCTGGCCGAAGGGCTGCTGGATCGCGGCGGCGTGCGCCGGCGGCTTTTTTCACGCCGGGCGAAGCTCGTCGCGGCAGTGGCCGCCGCCATCACCTTCGCCTACGCCGTCGGCTGGCTGCTGCGCGAAGGGGGGGAACGCCGCGCCACCCGGACTGCCATCCAGATTTCCGCCGCTGATGCACGCGGCTTGTCCGGCGCGGGAGTGACGCTCAAAGCCGATGCGAAAAAGTCCGTCTCCGTGCGCTTCGCCGAGGCGCTCAAGGAGATGGAGGAGGAAAGGTTCAGCGAGTCACGCACAGATTTCATCAAGCTCGCCGGATCGGACGACACCCCGCAGCCCACACGCAACTGGGCACGGTTCAACGCCGCGCTCTGCGAGATGTGCGACAAGAACAACCTGCGTGACAAGAGGAGCGCCGCGATGGAGCAGTTCGCAAAGCTGTCAACCTCCGCCTCGGAGCTCGCCGACCTGGCCCCCTTCTTCACGAAGATCAAGGAACGCATGACGCACGACCTGGGGCTCAGCGCGTCAACAGTCCCGCTCGGCTACCGCACGGACAATGAGGAAGTCCTCGGCTACCTCGCCCATGCGCTGGCGGAATGGCATTTCGGCGACTCGCGACTCGGCGCGGATGAACTGGCCGTGTTTCAGGAAAAACTAGGCCGGATCAAGCCGTCCACGGACACCACCTCGTCTCTTGACTGGCTCACTGGATATAAAGCGCTGGTGGACTACTACAAAACCGACTTCCAGCTCGTGAAAGCCGCCCTGGAGCCGCGCAAGTCCGGAACAGTCGAGGAACTGCGGGCCTCGCTTGCGGACGTGGAACGGACGAGGACGCAGCTCAAGACCGATGGCTCCTTCCACAACGAGATCGCCGCCTGGCAGTCAGAGTTGAGGCGTGAAATCAAACGTCTCACTCTCGATGAGCAGCAGCGCAAGATGGTGGAGGGCAAAAAGCACCGCCAGGCAGATCTTGAATTGCTCACAGAGGTCAACACGGTCGTCCCCTCCCTCGTGCAGGGTTACGATTACTCACGCGCCATTGAGATGCTCTCGGGGACGCGCCTTGAAACCAGGGAGGTGCGCGCCGCCCTGGACGGCCGCATCTACCTCTACACGCAATCACATGAATTCGTGCGCCAGCTCGCCGCTGATCTCAGCATCAAAGGCTGGACCGGGACGATCTCGCGGCGCGAAGGCGGGCAGATGACCGGCCGCATCACCAGCAACACGGCAGGCACGCAAGTAAGCGTCGCCCTCGACCGCGGCGCTCTTTCGATCCCGTTCGACAGCCTCACGCCGGAATCGCTCGTCGAGATCGCCCAGGCATTCGGCGCGCAGGTCACCGACTCCACCGACTACTACCGTCGTCAGGAAACGATCGCCGCCTTCGCACGCCTCAACGGCCTCACGCAACTTTCTTCCACCATCGCCGCGCAATTGATGGAAGAGAACCGCACCTTCCGCGCCCGCTGGATGAAGGTGATGGAAGCCGGCATCTGACCCAAAGAAACCCCCGTCCGCCACACGACGAACGGGGGTTCCAAAATGCCCATCTCAAGCGTCCATGATCACTTGATCTCCTGCGCCCAGAAGATGTGCCAGTCGTCGAGATTGTTCAGATCGACCGCGCCCGGATTCACGCTGCCGTCGTCGGCCAGACCGTCGGCAGCCAGGATGCCTTTGCGCACATCGTCGCCGTGGATGTAGCCCATGATCGACTGGTTGTGCTTGTAGATGTTGCCCTTCGTCAGATTCACGCCGGGCTGCTTCTTGATCCATGCCTCAGTCTGCGGATAGCTCGGCTTTGTGGCGATGAACGTCTTGAAGTCCTCGATCTTGATGCCCAGCGCGTCGAGCGTCATCTGATCGTAGCCGCAGCCGATGCCGGGATACTCGGAATGCAGCTTGCCAGCGGCAGCCAGGGATGCCTTTTGCCAAAGACGGGGGAGATGAAGAACACCGAGGGGGCCGGCGATGCCGGAACTGATGAGGGGAACGATCTGGCTCATGATGGTTGTTGGTTTGGAGTTTCGTGGATGACGCCCGCCGGGCGGGCCAAGCGGACTTTGACGGTTACGCTTTGCAGCGGCAAGAAGAAACACCCGGATGCGCCTTTCCTGACTCCACCCAGGCAAAAACTCCGTCACATGGCCCCCGGCGGAGTCTGCCCAGGTTCGGCCACAGCAGCCGCGCCTTTGCCCAGACGGCCGCTGTAGAGGTCGATGGCACGTTTGGCGATGATGTCGATCACCGCAGGCTGGAGTGTGCGCGCGGCGACATTTGAGACGGCCACACTGGCCCACATGACGGGCGATTTAAACCGCAGCACCTGCCACACGGGCAGCAGGCGCTTGTACCACTTGTTCGCCGTCTGCATCCGCTCATGCGTGGCGATCTTGTGCGTCATCTCCCAGGTCTTCAGCGCCGTGCTGGCGCTGACATCGACCAGGCGGCCGATGGAGCGCGTCTGCAAAAAGTCCGCCACATCCATCGCCGCGAGATGCACGGCGCGGGAAAACTGGCTCAGCCCCGGCGCAAGCAGCGCGTCCTGCTTTCCTGGATGATAAATCGCCGCGATCTCGCGTACGAGCTTCGGCACCTCGTCCACCAGGGGCGGCAGCCATTCGGGGTTGAGGTTTTTCTGCCAGCGCAGGCGGTTTTTACAATCCTCCACGGCCTTTCGGGCCTGCTCGTCCGCCATGCCGCATTCAGGAAAGACGTAGCTGGCCAGCGCATGCCGCGCGGCGCGCAGGTCAGCGGCAAAGACCAGCGCCTTCCACAGGATAATCGTGCCCGCGCCGACGATCACGCCGGCCAGGAAGAGGAAGATGTGACTCCATGGCACGAACCTATCAGAGAGCACCGCAGGCGGGGCGTCAAGGCGGTGAAAGTGGCGGGAGCGACGGCTTGCGGCGGCGGAATGTCACGCCATAGATGCCCGCCTCATGTCCTCCATCTTTGAACTTTTCTCCCTCCAAGGTCAGACCGCTGTCGTCATCGGCGGCACTGGCGAACTCTGCGGCGCGATCGCGGAAGGCTACGCGATGGCCGGCGCGGAAGTCGTGCTCGTGGGGCGGGACCAGGCGAAGGCCGACAAGCGCCTCGAAACCATCCAGGCGAATGGCGGCCAGGCTTATTTCCTCTCCGCAGATGCCAGCCGCAAAGCCGACCTGCAAATCCTTCTCGACCAGGTGCTGGAGCGCTCCGGCGGCTGCCACATCCTCGTCAACGGCGCGGGGGTGAACTCCGCCACGCCCTTCCTCGACATTTCCGAGGAGGAATACGACCGCATCATGAACATCAACACCAAGGCTACCTTCCTTGCCTGCCAGGTGTTCGGCAGGCACTTCGTCGAAAACAAGGTGCCCGCCTCCATCATCAATCTCGGCTCCATGTCCGGCCTGCTGCCGCTCAGCCGCGTGTTCACCTACTCGATGTCGAAAGGCGCGGTGCACAACCTCAGCAAGAATCTCGCCCGCGAGTGGGCCCCGCTGAACATCCGCGTGAACACGCTCGTCCCCGGCTTCTTCCCCGCCGAGCAGAACAAAAAAGTGCTCACGCCCGACCGCGTCGCCAAGATCATGGGCCACACGCCGATGAATCGCTTCGGCGAGGCACGCGAACTCGTCGCCGCAGCCCTGCTGCTCGCTGGAGCGGGCGGTTCCTTCATCACCGGTCATGAGATGGTCGTGGATGGCGGCTATTCGTCGATGACCATCTGATATCCGGCGAAAAGGCCATCCTCGCGTCATCGAGTAACGCGGTGTTTCCTACGCAAACTACGATGCGGGGCATGCGTATGCCTCCTGCATGTTTCGTTTGATCATATCAGCGGCACTACTCGCCTGCATCCCGCCCGCACCCGCCGTGGAAAACGACACGACCCGGCTGTTTCATGAGCAGGTCGCGCCGATCCTGGTGAGGAGCTGCATCGAATGCCACAACGACGTGACCACAAAAGGCGGGCTGAACATGGAGACGCTCGAATCCGTGCTTAAAGGCGGCGACAGCGGCCCGGCGATTGTTCCGGGCAAGGCGGGCGAGTCACCACTCCACACGATGATCGTAGCGGAAGCCGTGGGCGAGAAGCCGGAGATGCCGAAAAAGAAGCCCGCGCTCTCCACCGCTGAAACAGAACTTATCCGACGTTGGATCGACTCGGGCGCGGCCTGGCCGCAGGAGATCGTGCTGAAGGAGAAACCGAAGGGCGATGTCACGCACTGGTCGTTTCAGCCGCCCAAGGTGTCGAAGCACTCCACGCTCGACGCATTCATCACGGAGAAGCTGAAGGAGAAAGGACTCTCGATGAATCCGCCTGCTGACGCGCGCACGTTCATCCGCCGCGCGAGTTTTGATCTGACCGGCCTGCCGCCGACCCCGGAGGAAGCAGCCGCGTTCGAGAAAGAGTTCATCCAGGATCAAACATCGAGCATCCAGCGTCTGATCGACCGCCTCCTCGCCTCTCCGCGCCACGGCGAACGCTGGGCGCGGCACTGGCTGGACGTGGTGCGTTTTGCGGAAAGCCACGGCTTTGAAATGAACCGGGCGCGGCCAAATGCGTGGCCCTATCGCGATTATGTCATCGAGGCGTTCAACGAGGACAAACCCTATGACCAGTTCGTGCGGGAACAGATCGCCGGGGATCAGCTCGGCGCGGATGCGGGCACCGGATTCCTCGTGGCAGGGGCATGGGACCAGGTGAAGGGCCAGGATCCGGTGCTGCGGGCGAATCAACGCGCCGACGAGATGCACGACCTCGTCAGCACGACCGGCAGCACCTTCCTCGGTCTCACCATCGGCTGCGCACGCTGTCACGACCACAAGTTCGATCCGATTTCACAGACGGAATATTTCCACATGCGCGCCATCTTCGAAGGTGTGCAGCATGGCGAACGTGAACTGCGGCCTGCGGATGCCTGGGAGCGGCTGCGCAAGGCGGCTGGCATTCGGAGGGAGGTCGCCGCCATCGACGCTTCGCTGGCGAAGTTTCAACCGAAGGCGCGACTGGCAAAGCGCGTGCTGGTGGATGACGACCTGCCACCACCGACGAAGCCGGATGCCGTTGGCTGCGTGCAGATCGAGCAGCCGGCGAATGGGAAGCCGGTCTCATACTCTCCCGGCACCGAAACCGGCCAGGCGTCCGACCCAGGCGATTCGACGCGGCTGCCGAACCTCGGCGAGAGCTATCGCTACTGGACGGCGGAGAAAGATGAGGCCGGGAAGGACTTCTTCTCGTGGAATCCGTGTGCCAGTGGCAGACAACACATCTGGCTGTCGTGGGGCGCGTGGACGACGCATGCGAAGGATGCGCGCTACATCCTCGATCTGGACGGCGACACGAACACGAAGGGCGACCAGAAGGAGATCGCGGTGGTCGATCAGAGCAATTTCGCCGATGGCAGCGGCGCGATTCCCGAACAGAAACGCTGGAGCGGCTTCCGGTTCGCGGGGACGCACAAGCTGACAGCGGAATCGATCGTCATTTTGCGCGGAGGCAAGCTGGGCGGGCCGACGGTGGCGGACGCTGTGTTGTTTGAAACAGCGGACGACGACAAACCGGACGCACAGCCGCACTTGCGTGCTCCTGTGACGCATCTGGCCAACCGCGAGAGTTTTAACGCGGTGAAGGCGAAGTTCGTGCGCTTCACAATTCATGCCACGATGGGCGGACAGCCGTGCATTGACGAACTGGAGGTGTTTTCGGCAGGCAGGAACGTAGCGCTGGCAAAGAACGGGGCGAAGGTGACGGCGTCGGACGTTTACCATGACGGCGCGAATCCGATTCATCAGATCGCCCATGCGAACGACGGCCTGTATGGCAATGCGCGGAGCTGGATCTCGAAACACCCAGGTCGTGGCTGGCTGCAAATCGAGCTGCCTCATGAGGAGACGATCAGCAGCGTCGTGTGGAGCCGAGACCGTGGTGATGTGAAGCAAGTCCGCGTGTATCAGGACCGGCTTGCCACGGACTATATGATCGAAGTTTCGCCCGATGGGACGGCATGGAAAGCAGTGGCCTCATCCGCAGACCGGCTGCCGGCGGATTACCGCGAACGGATTCGCGATCTCCCGGCCTTGAGCGGCGTTTCGAATGAGAACCGTGACGAAGTGAAGAAGCACAGCGTGCGGCGTGCGGCGTTGCAAAAGGAGTTGAAGAAGCTGACGATGTTCCCGATGGCGTATCTCGGTCGCTTTGAGCAGCCCGGACCGACGTTCCGCCTGCATCGCGGTGATCCGATGACGCCGAAGGAGGAAGTCGCGCCAGGAGCGCTGTCGCAGCTCGGCACGAAACTGGAAATGACCAGGGGCACTCCGGAGACAGAACGACGCATGGCTTTGGCAAAATGGCTGACTGATCCGCAGAACCCACTCACGGCACGCGTGATGGTGAACCGCCTCTGGCACTATCATTTTGGCACCGGGATCGTCGATACGCCGAGCGATCTCGGCTTCAACGGCGGCAAACCGACGCATCCCGAACTGCTGGACTGGCTGGCGGCGGAATTCATCAAGAGCGGCTGGAGCATGAAGGAGATGCACCGCTTGATCATGAACTCAAAGGCATACAGGCAGTCAGACGCGATCAATGACGCGGCTCTGAAGGCGGATTCCGGGGCGCGGCTGCTCTGGCGCTTCCCGCCGAGACGCATCGAGGCGGAATCACTGCGCGACACAATCCTCACGGTGAGCGGCGTGCTCGATCTGACCATGGGCGGTCCGGGGTTCGATTTGTTCGAGCCGAATGACAACTATGTGAAGGTGTATCAATCGAAGCTGGAATTCGGCCCCGAAACGTTCCGGCGCATGATTTATCAGAGCAAGCCGAGGGTGCAGCTCGATGACACGTTCGGCGCGTTCGACGTGCCGGACGCGGGCCAGATCGCACCACGACGCACGTCGAGCACGACGCCTTTGCAGGCGCTGAATTTCCTCAACAGCTCGTTTGCCATGCAGCAGGCCGGCTTGTTTGCCGCACGGCTCGAAAAGGAGGCCGGGCATGCGCCGGAGACGCAGGTGAGGCGGGCATTCCAACTGGCCTGTCAACGCGACCCGCGCGCGGACGAGCTGGCCGCATCGACAAGCCTGGTCTCGCAGCACGGACTGGCGATGTTCTGCCGTGCACTGTTCAACACGAGCGAGTTCATGACGATTTACTGACCTCCGCCATGCGAATGCATCTTCTCTCACGCCGGAACTTCCTGAATCACAGCGCCAGCGGCCTGGGCAGCATCGCTTTGACGTCGTTGCTGGCCGGCAAGGGCCTGCTGGCGAATGACCCGATCCGGCCGCTGATCGACCCGGCGCGGCCTTATGCGCCGAGGCCGCCGCACTTCACACCGAAGGCGAGGAACGTGCTCATGATTTTCTGCTCCGGGGCGCTCAGCCATGTGGACACGTTTGATCACAAGCCGGAACTGGTGAGGCGCCACGGCATGCCGCTGCCGGGTGCGGCGGATTTGATCACGTTCCAAGGGGCGCAGGGCAATCTGGTGAAGCCGCTGTGGGAGTTCAAACCGCGCGGGCAGAGCGGCAAGATGATCAGCGAGCTCGTGCCGAAGATCGCCGAGTTCGCGGATGACATGTGCTTCATCCACTCGATGACGGCGAAGTCGAACACGCACGGCCCGGCGGAGAACCAGATGAGCACGGGCTACATCCTCGACGGCTTCCCCGGCATCGGCTCGTGGGTGACGTATGCGCTGGGTTCGGAGTGCGACGACATGCCGGCCTTCGTGGCGATCCCTGATCCACGCGGCGTGCCGCAGATCGGCTCGCGACATTGGAACTCGGCGTTTTTACCGGCGATGTTCCAAGGGACGGCATTCAATGCCAGCAAGCCGATTCCAAACCTGCCGCGCCCCGCGGGCGTGAGCGAATCAGCCGACCGTGACACGCGCAAGCTGGTGAATTTTTTGAATCAACGGCAGGCGGCGGAACATCCGGCGGACAGCGATCTCGCCGCGCGCATCTCTTCGTATGAACTGGCGGCGCGGATGCAGATCGCGGCGTCGGAGGTGGGCAATCTGGAGGGTGAGAGCAAGGCGACGCTGGATTTGTACGGCGCAAACGACAGCAACGAGACGAAGGCCGGTTTCGCGAAGAACTGCCTGCTGGCGCGGCGGCTGATCGAGCGCGGCGTGCGATTCGTGCAGCTTTTCAACGGCTCCTACGCGATGGGGGAAGGCGTGGGCAACTGGGACGGGCACAAGGCGATCGAAAAGCAGTATTCGGTGCATGGCCCGATCCTCGACCAGCCGGTGGCGGGCCTGCTCCGCGATTTGAAGGCGCGTGGTCTCATGCAGGACACGCTGGTGGCGTTTGTGACCGAGTTCGGCCGCATGCCGACCTTTCAGAAGGGCGCGAACGGCCGCGATCATAACCCGAAGGGCTTCACCGTCTGGCTGGCGGGCGCAGGCGTGAAAAAGGCCTTCAGCCACGGCGCGACGGATGATTTCGGCTACCAGGCGGCGGAGAAAGTGGCGACGATCTACGACCTGCATGCCACGATCCTGCACCTGCTCGGCATCGACCACGAACGCCTGAGCTTCTACAACAACGGCATCGAACGACGGCTCACGGATGTGCATGGGCATGTCATCCGGGAGGTGCTGACCTGAGCGGGCCGGGCGTCGCCTGCGGAGCTACTTTCCAAAGCACTGCACGCGCCCGTCCATGGTGCTGACATAGACGCGCCCCTGGGCGACGGTGATGCCGTCCCAGACAGGCGGACTGGTGAGTTCGAGGCCGGTGCTCTGCTCGCCCGTTTCGGTGTTCACGGCCCACATCTTGGCACCGCGGCGGCCTTCGAGGGCTTCATTCTGCTCATTAAGCTCCTCAAGGATGGCCGGGTCTTTCGCGGCGAGACGTTCGAAGGCGTATTCCTCGTCGATCGTGTCAGGAGCGCCGCTGACGAGCACTGTTTTTCCCGCGAGGGCCATGCTGCGCGCGACGATGGGGACGAAGCGGTCCCAGGTGTGCTTCACGAAGCTGCCGGGCGTGTTGCCGCCGCCCTTGCCACCAGCCGCGCCGCCTTTGAACCAGAGCGCGGCTCCGACCTTGCCCTTGCCGGTTTCCACGCCGGCGCCGATGCCGTGGGCGGCGTTGCCTGAGCTGTCGCGTGAGTCGCCGTTGTCAAAGTTGCAGACGAGCACGGCGTCCGCGGGCTGCGCGTCGGGTGCCTCGAAGCGCTGCTGCACCTCGGCGGAAGCGAGCGCCTTGTGATAGAGCGCGAATTGGTCGAGCATGCCGCTGAAACCGCCCGCGCTGCCTTCGGCGGCTCCTTCGCCGTTGCCGAGATACATGGCGCGCACGGGCTTCTTGGTGAGCAGGCCGCCAGCGGCACCTTCGGCAACGAGCCTGCCATCGACGTAGAGGCTCATTTTCTTGTCCACAGCCAGGGTGGCAGCCAGATGGTGCCAGCCTTCCGCGAGCGGCTCGCCGGAGACGATGGTGCTGAGCCTGCCGTCGCTGCGCACATGGAACTGCGGCTTTTTTTCGCGGATGTCGAGCACGATGCCATGCAACGGGCCGCCATGATGAAGAATCGTGCCTCCGGCGCGGTCCGGCAGCACCCATGCCTCGATGGAAATCGCGGTGTTCGTCGGGTCCAGCGCGTCATTCGCGGGGAAGCGCACGGAACCGGGAATCGGCGCATTGGCAGGTGCATTCCCGCCTTTGCCCTTGCCTTTGGCGTCTTTTTTGGCGGCCTTGCCTTGTGGCTGCAACTTTGGCGGCTGCACGGCGAGGGGCTGGCCGTCGGGGCCGAGAGTCAGGCTGTTCCCCTGACGCGGTGTGATGGCGTCGGTGGTGGTGTAGGCTTCCTCCGGCGGTGTCTTGGGTGTGGAGAAGAGCGTGTACTCCATCGAGGTGGTCCATTTGTAGTACTGTGCCTCACGGCCGTAGGAATAGACGTTCTTGTCGTCGTGAACGAGGATGCGGCCTGCCGGCGCATACTTGCCGGCTTGAAAGTAGCCGCCGTGCCCGCCGGCAAAGCTCTTGCCATAGACCCAGTAGCTGCGGTGGAAATTCGAGTCGTCCAGGAAGCCCATCGGCGCGAACAGATGCGCGCCCTCGCCTTTGTGGGCGCCGCCCTGCTTCGCGAAATCACCGCTCACGGGACCGATCTCGACACGATTGCCGTCCGCGATGATTTTTTGTGTGCGCAGGTAGGTCCACTTGCCGTCGCTGCTGAGGATGTCGTTGAGGGCGACGGGCATTTGCAGTGTTTTATGGCGGTCATTGAGGTCGCCGCCGGTCTCGGGGTCGCGGTCGTCGTAATTTTGCCTCACGCGCATCTCACCCGTCTTCGCGTCGATGCGGTAGAACCACAGCCCGCCGTCAAGGAAGCAGGAATGCCCGGCCACGCAGCTCACGAGGCCGTTTTCAACGAGCACGCTGCCATGCACGGGCCACACACTTTCCATCATCTCCCACGCGCCGTGGCTGAGCATGACGGGCGCGGCCTGGAAGCGCCAGACGAGCGCGCCATCCGCGGCGCGCAGGCAATAGACCTGGCCGTCCTTGCCCCCGAAGAACACCCGGCCTTTCCAGTAGGTCGGCGGCGAGTCAATGCGGCCGCCGGCGATGAAATGCCACGCGGGCCTGCCGGTGGCCGAGTCAAAGGCATGCAGTGTGTGCTTGTCCACCTCGCTGACGAAGGTCAAACCGGCGGCGGTGGTCGTGGTGCTGAGCGGCTGCGTGAGTTTCACTTCCCAGGCCATGCCGAGGTCCTTTTTCAAATCGGACTTCGCCGCTCCGCTGCGGGCGTTGTCACTGCGGTAGGTAGGCCAGTCGGCGGCATCGGCGTCTTTTTCCTCGCTGACGGCGGCGTAGGCGGGGCCTTTGACGAGGCGCTGATCGTCCGGCGTGTTCGCCGGCATCGGATAACGCGGCGCGGAGGCCATCACGCTCATGCCGTCGAGCTTGGCCTCGGGGTAACAGGCGCAGTTGTGCGGCCCGGCGTAGGTGAGGCCGTTGCAGGGCATCACGCCGTAGAGGCAGGCGCCGCGCACCCAGTGGTTGAGGTCCCAGTGCTGCTTCTCCATGTCCACATATTCGATGCCGGTGCGGCTGGGGATGATGTACTTCTCCGTGGCCTTGCCCATATAGCAGCGGTGATGGAACCAGTAGGTGCCCTCCGGCACGTCGGGGAAGAAACTCTTCTTCTTTTCGCCCGTGACTGGATCAAAGCCGCGGTATTCGCCGCTCTGCTGGCCGCTGAGATTGCCGGAGTTCCAGACCAGCCCCTGGGCGACGACCAGATCCTCCAGGCTGCGGTAGCCGCTCTTCTCATGCGGCGCGGTCCACATGTCCCTGCCCGTGTCGGCGTTCATGCCCTTCATCGCGCCGTCGCCGCCGGCGTAGATGATCACGTCGTTGTGCAGGATGATGCGCGGCGCGAAGTTGAACTCATACAAGGCGCGACGCTTCGTCGGATCGGTGGTGAACTTCACCGCGCCGGTCTTCACGTCGCGCGCGGCGATGCCGTCGCCGTTGTAATACACGATGCGCTTGTCGTCGATGGCCATCGTGACGGGGGCGATGCGGTCCTCCTGCCTCCACAAGGTCCTGCCGCTCTCCGCGTCGATGGCGAGCAGGTCGCGCGGCTTGCCGTCCCAGTTGAACTCGGTCTCGACGCGCTTCTGGTCGCTCTGCTGCTTCACGGCGAACTCCTCGTTGAGCCGCCACGGCTCCTTGTTCACCAGCACATGGAGCGTGCCGTTGCGCAGGATGATCTCCTCCGCGCCTTTGGTCTGCTCATAGACACGGATGACATTCCCCGTGGCGCCGTCGAGGCAGGAGACCGGATCAGCGATGCCCAGGGTGACATAAACTTTGTCCCCCATGGCCACGAGGCGGCGCGTGAGCTGCGTGGGGCCGGACTTCAGAGGCCAGAGGTGCGTGCTCCACTGCGGGATGGGCTTCTTCCAGAGCACGGTGCCATTGAAGGCGTCGCGCGCGATGAGCATGAACTTCGCCGGCATGAGGATGGAGATGCGGCTGCCCTCGTCGATGATGTAGTAGATGCGGCCGCCGGCCGAAACCTTCGCGCTGACGGAGGACATGCGGTCGTGGTGCCGGCTCCAGCGCGGACTGCCCACCCACTGCATGCGAGAGGGCGGGCCGACGAGCATGTCCTTCGAGGCGGGGTTGCCCTTCGAGTCGTAGGCGTAGTGCGTCCACTCATCCATGTCCTTCGGCCATGCTTTCGTGACCTTCTCCCAGGTGCCGCCTTTTTTGATCAGCGCCACACCCAGCGGCGTGAGCACGCGGTCGATCTCCTCCTTGGAAACGGCGGCCGCGTCCTCGACGACCAGCAGGTTCACATAATTTTCGATGTAAGGCAGGTGCGCCCCCGCCCACTCCGACACGGCCACCGCGCCGCTGACGCCGGCCTTGTAGAGCGCCTCACGGATGGCCGACACGGACGTGGCGTCCTGGGTGAGTCCCTGCACCTGATAGGAGTCGTTCGCCCGCAGCTTCATCGTCATGGAGGCATCCCCGCAGCCGACATGCACGACGATGCCGCCCTTCACACCGGATTGGGCCAGGATGTCAGATGCCTCGTCAGCGAAGAGCGGAGCGCCGAGGGCGGAGAGAAAGAAGACGAGGCGTTTCATGGGTGAAAGCCGCGTAACGCCCGCCACGCGGCGCATGTTTCCGCCCATTTCACACATCTCCCCATGAAGATGGGCTGGAATGAAGTGGTGGATTTGCAGCGCGGCCTGTGGGATGAAAGCCCGTCCCCCGCCCCGGCCATGCTGCGCTTCACCCTCTTTGGTTTTCCCGTGCTGATCCACGGGATGTTCTGGCTGAACACCGCCCTCATGGGCGGCGCGTTTCACGCGACCACACCGGCGCAGCTCAGCGCCCTGCTGGCCTGGATGGCGGCGGTGTTCCTCTCCATCCTCATCCACGAGCTGGGTCATGCGCTGGTGATGCGGAACTTCGGCGACCGCCGTGTCGTCATCCACCTCGTCGCCTTCGGCGGCCTGGCCCAGGGCAGCCAGTGGCGCGCGCGGAGGGAGAGTCTCATCGTCAGCGCCGCCGGGCCTGCGCTGCAAATCCTCGCCGGGCTCGCCGCCGGCTGGACGATCACCCTCTGGCAGCCGCCCTCGCTCTGGCTGCACCAGATGCTCGATGGCTTCACCGTGGTGAGCATCTTCTGGGCGCTGCTCAATCTCCTGCCCGTCGTGCCGCTGGACGGCGGGCACATCTGCCAGGCCGGCAGCGGCCCCGGCAGGCAGCGGCAGGTTCTCGTCATCAGCCTCGCCTGCTCGCTGGTGCTGGCCCTCCTCTCCTTCCAGGACATATTCTGGCTCGGCATGCAGTCGCGCATTTTGAGCCTGCTCGACATCCAGGCCCGTACCCGCGTCGGCGGCGGCGTTCTCACCTTGATCCTCTTTGGCCTGCTGGCCTGGAACAACTGGAAGCAGCTTCGCAATGAGCCGCAAATTCCGTGGATGAATGTGCGTTGAGAGTGCATTGGACGGTTTTTGTCCCCAGATGCGCCTCCTTCGATCACTTTTCATCCTTCTTGCGGCAACGACCGTCGTGCGCGCCCAGTCGCCCAGACCCGAGCTGATCTCCCCGCAGGTCAAAACAGCGGTGGACAAGGCCGTCGGCTGGCTCATGCGCCAGCAGAAGACCTCCGGCCACATCGTCGATGAAAAATCCGAATCAAAGCCCAGGCGTGGCGACCTCCCCTCCCACAGCGCGGCGATGACCTCCCTCGCCCTCATGGGCCTCGCCTCCGTGGGCCACCTGCCAGACGATCCCACCCCTGAAGGCCAAGCTTGTGGCAGGGCGCTGCGCTTCATCGTCGAAGGCATCGAACCGGATGAAAACGGCTACCTCGGCCGCAGCGACCGCTCGCGTATGTACGGCCACGGCATCATCACCCTCATGCTCGCGGAAATGATCGGCCACGCGCCCGATGAGGCCACGGACAAGCGCATGCACGGCATGATCGAAGGCGCCATCCATCTCATCCTGCGCTCCCAGCAGGTACCCAAGAGCGAGGCCAACCGCGGCGGCTGGCGCTACGAACCCAGCTCCAGCGACAGCGACATCTCCGTCAGCGTCTGGCAAGTCATGTCGCTGCGCGCGGCGAAGAACGCCGGCTTTGACGTGCCGAAGGAAGCCATCGACAGCGCCGTCGCCTACATCAAGCGCAGCTACCGCGTCGAGCGCGACGCCAACGGCAATCCGAAGTCCGACAGCGCCGCCTTCAGCTACGAGCCGTATGGCGGACGCCAGACCTTCTCCACCACCGCCGCCGGATTGCTCTCCCTGCAAGTCTGCGGGCAGTACGAGGCGCCGGAGGTGCATGGTTCCGCCAACTGGCTGCTCAAATCACCGCCGGAGATCAGCGAACCCTGGTTCTTCTACGGCTGCTACTACTACGCGCAGGGCATGTACCAGCGCGGCGGCGACCACGCCGCCACCGCGCGGCAGAAGACCGAGCAGACACTCATCGCCGCGCAAAGCGCGGACGGCAGTTGGTATCCGCGCAACGGCAACGAGAAGAGCGCCGGCGCCGTCTATGCCACCTCCCTAGCCCTGCTGAGCCTCTCCGTGCATCACCACTACCTGCCGATTTATCAGAAGTAGCGCGCCCTTCCGCACGGACTGCCAGTTTGATGCCGGCTGGACACCTCGTCCTTCATGCGTCTGATGAGGCAGCAATGACTCCCCCCTTGCCTCCACGTCTCCCCTTCCTCGCCACGATGCTCGGTTTGTCAGGCGGTTGCGCCCTGGTGTATCAAATGGCGTGGCTGCGGGAGTTTCGACTCGTCTT
>JAEUHJ010000030.1 GCA_016795375.1 Verrucomicrobiaceae bacterium | reverse complement strand
GAAGGAGCGCGAGGAAGAGATTCCACAGCATGAAACGGTAGTAGAGGTTTCCGGCGAGATGGAAACGCAGGTTCAGCACGACGCAGCACCACAGGATGGCGAGGAGATTGAGGAGCAGGACGCGGCGAGGCATGCGCGAAGCTGCGGGATGAATCGCAGCGCGGCAAGCGGGTGGCGGCTTTGTGGAGATGAATTCACGCCGGGTTCACAAGGCACTCACCAAAAAGGGGGTGTAAACTTGGTTCTGTAAAAGGCTCTCTTCACGCTCCGCGCACCCTGTTGGGCGCGGCGTAGTGAGGCGAGCGAAGCGATGCCGAACGTAGCTGTGCCCAACAGGGTGCGCGGCGGACGGTGGCGCGGGGTGGGACATGATGGTCTGTGCCGGGGTGTAGCCAAACACATCCAACACACCCACCACCATGCCTCACCTAGACCAGCCTCAACTCCTCTCCGACGTTTTGCAACTTCTCGCCTCCCAAGGTTCCGCCAGCCTCGCCGAATGCTTCCGCATCCTGCTCAACGAAGCCATGCTCCACGAACGCTCCGCCACCTTGCGTGCTCAGCCCTACGAGCGAACCGATGAGCGCCTCGGTCGTGCCAATGGCTTCAAGCCCAAGACGCTGGCCACCCGCGTCGGCGAAGTCGAGCTGCGCGTCCCCCAGGTGCGTGATGGCGTGCCCTTTTATCCCAGCGCCCTGGAACGTGGTGTGCGCAGCGAGCAGGCCCTCAACCTCGCCATGGCCGAAATGTATGTGCAAGGCGTCTCAACGCGCAAAGTCTCCCGGATCGTCGAGGAACTCTGCGGCCACGAGGTCAGCTCCACCCGCGTCAGTCAGTGCGCCGCCAAGCTCGACGAAGAGCTCCAGCTTTGGCGCAAGCGCCCCCTGGGGGCCTTCCCATACCTGGTCTTGGACGCACGTTATGAAAAGGTCCGCCAAGGTGGCGTGCTCGTGGACTGCGCCGTGCTCATCGCCCTGGGCATCGGCATCGACGGCAAACGTGCCATCCTCGGAGTCAGCGCCGCGTTGAGCGAGGCGGAGGCACACTGGCGCAGCTTCCTCGCCTCCTTGGTGCAGCGCGGCCTGCACGGCGTGAAGTTCATCGTCAGCGACGCTCATGAAGGCATGGCCGCCGCACGCAAGGCCGTCTTTCCCTCCGTGCCCTGGCAGAGATGCCAGTTCCATCTCCAGCAAAACGCCCAGGCCCATGTGCCACGCATCGAGATGCGCTCAGAGGTCGCCGAATCCATCCGCAGCATCTTCGCCTGCGCCGATCTGGCAGCCGCGCAAGCGCGGCTCAAAGAACGCGTCGCACATTATGCCAAAAGCGCGCCGAAGCTCGCCGCCTGGATGGAGAAGCACATCCCTGAAGGCTTCACGGTGTTTGCACTTCCAGCGGCCCACCAAAAACGCATGCGCACCAGCAACGCCATTGAACGCGTGAACCAGGAGATCAAACGCCGCACCCGCGTGGCCGCCATCTTCTCCAGCGAGGAGTCCCTGCTGCGACTTGTCACCGCCTTGCTCGCTGAGCAGAGCGACGAGTGGACCACCGCTAAAGTTTACCTCAGCATGAACTCTTCATCCCCTCCCCAAGCCTGATCGCCATTTTTACAGAATAAAATTTGCGCCGCCACCAAAAACTCGACAAAATGGCTTATGAAGGACAGTTTGATTTATGCCTCTTTTGTCACGAAATGAATTTGTTGCCGTATGGATGGAAGGAATTCGCCCGCCTTTGAGGCTGAGAAATCTCCGGGGAGAAAACTGGACTGTCATCGAGCCTCATCTTGAACACTGAGGTGGACCCCGAAATTCGAGCCAGGGGCTAAGAGATGAGGTTATGGT
>JAEUHJ010000073.1 GCA_016795375.1 Verrucomicrobiaceae bacterium | reverse complement strand
ATACCACCGCTCCGTTGTGGGTTTTCTTCACTACGACTTCAGACGCATCACCCGTGATCTGATGCCGTATGAAGGCAGAGGTGGCGACGGGCAGAGATATCTGCGTCGCCAAGCCGGGAGTATGCGGCGCCGGCGCCGTCTGCGGCATGGTGGCGACGGGCGCTGGAGTGACCGGAGCGAGCGAGGACAATGTCCGCGATGGAGTCGATGAAGAAGCAGGTAGCGTGGACGATGGACGCTTCGCGGCGAAGGCCGGCTCGATGATGGAAACGGGCGTGATCGTGTTCGCGAGGCGTTTCGGATCCTTGGCGGCTCCGCAGTCGAATTGATCGAGCAGCTCCTCCCGCCGTGGCTCCAGCGGCAGGTCGCAGTAAGTTTTGAGCGCATTCTCCTGACGCACGAGGTTGTCGATCTCCGGTGTGCTGAACGAAGCGGGGTCAAAGGGAGCGGTGCGCTGACGGTCGAGCGTGTCGAACTCATTCGCCATCACCTCGCGCTGGCGCAATTTGGTGTTCAGACTGGCCTGCGCGGTGCCTGCCTCGCGCTGGAACTGGTTTTGCAGGTTCACGATTTGCGCGGCCATCTGCGCATCCTGACGCTGAATCACACCGATCTGCGCCTGGACCTGCTGGATTTCGACCTGATGTTGCTGGATTTCCATGATGATGGCCTGCGCGTTGCCCATGCCCGGTTGCATGCCAGGTTTCATGTCCGGTGCTTGCGTGGTCATCGGCACCTGGGAGGTGCCGCGCAGGTTGGCCTGGTCCCGTGCCATGCAGGCGGAGATCTGCTGCATGCGCGCCTGCATCGGCGCGATCTGCGTGGCGATGAGCTGCCGCTGCTGCATGAAGCCGAGGATCTGCACCCGGTATTTCTGATCCGCCGCGTTCACCGTGAACTGCAACGCCTGGATGTCGGTGTCGAGCACGGCCACGTCTTTGCTGATCGCAGTCTGGCGCTCTGCGAGGCGTGCGACCTCAGCGTTACGGTTCTCGATGACCTCCGCCATCAGCTTGTTACGCGCCGCATCCTCGGCGGTTTTGAGTTTGCCATATTCCACGGCCACATGGTCGCGCGCCTTCGCGCACGCGGCCTGCAATTCGCCTTTGAGCGCGCCGAGCAGCTCGCTTTCGAGCAAAACGGCCTCGCCCGCGCCGATTTGATCCTTCCACGGGCCTTTGATCAATCCGAGCGCGATGCCGCACACATGCGCGGTGTCCTGCGAGGCCGGCGTGACGGCACGCGTCGAATAATGGTTCTGCGCGAGCGAGCGGATCTCCCTCACCGCCTGCGCGGGCTGGTGCAGGCACAGGTTCATCCACAGGCGTGCCTCGCAGGCACGGTCCCAGACCGCGCCGTCGGTTTTTTTGCCGAGCGCGGCGGCGAAACTCTGCTGCGCGCCGCTGTAATCCCCGGCGCTGAGACGCGCGAGTCCTTGCGCGTAGTTCAGGCCGCAATCCACCGGCCCGGCCTTCACCGCCCGCTGCCAGGCGCGGTCGCACGCGGTCTTCGCCTGCGTCGAAGGCCCCCAGCCTTCGTTCAACATCGCGCGCACATAACCATGTTGAAGTTCGTTGCAGGGATGGAGCTCGAAAATGACGTCGCCGTCCTTGTCACACTTCACGGTGAGCGGTCCGGTGAAGGGTTCGCACTCCGGCGCGTCGATGGCGACGGTGTAACTACCTTCCCCGAGCAGTTTGGCGAGGTATTCGCCCTTCGCGCCGGTGATGAACGGTTGATTCACGGGCACTGGCAGGCCGCCCTGTGGTTGAAGGATGAGTTTCGCGTTCGCCACCGGCAGCCGCGCATCATTCGCGCGGTCCTTGCCGCTGCTGATCACCTTAACAACGAGGATTGCGAGATCACAACGGTCGCGTTTCGGCGGTGTCTTCGAGAGCAGGAAGTCGTGGACGTATTCCAGCGTGGCCTTCGGCACGGTGAAACCGCGTCCCGCGTCTTCCGTGGCGAATCCGGCCGCGCTCACGCGATACGCATAATCGGCGGGCGGCAGATTTTTGATCTCGTAGTAGCCGCCGGGCGAGTTTGCCGTCGCCGTGGCCACCACGGTGCCTCCGGGGCCGGAAAGCAGCTCGATCTTCGCGCCGGGCAGCGCGCCGAGGTTCCCACCCTTCTCATCCTGCCCGTAAACACGGCCATGCACGGCGGGCTGGACGATGTTTGACTGCGCGGGGCCGCTGCCGGGCTTCGCTTCCTTCGTGAGCAGGAAATCATGGACGTATTCGCGAGCGTCCTTCGGCATGGCGAAGCCGCGCTGCGCATCCTCATCACGGAAACCGGCGGCGGTGACTTTGTAGCGATACGCGCCAGCCACGAGCGTGGTGATCTGGTAGTAGCCGTGGCTGTTCGTCGTGACCGTCGCGGCAGCGCCACCGGTTTCGCTCTTCAATTCGATCCGTGCATTTGCCACCGGCCCCAGGTTCTCACCTTTTTCATCCTGGCCGTAAACGCGGCCGTGCACGCCGCCATCGGCGGCGTGTGAAACGATGGAACACAAGACTATGAAAAGGAGCGGATGCGTTTTCATGGCGTGTTGTCAGGGACGAGGCGTACGCCGATGACGCCGACGGCATCAGTGAGGTCTCCGGTCGTCAGCGTGACCATGTAGGTGAGCGTGACATACATCGTGCCAGTGCCGGCCTGCGCGGTGTAGGCAGGGAAATTGAAGGCGGGCACCGCAGGCGGCACGATGCTGAAGGCGGCGCCGTTCACAGGATCGAGCGGGTAGCCCGCGAGATTGTTCGCGCCGAGGCGGTCGGAACGCAGCGGCATGTCCACGAGCAGCAGTGGTTGCGCCTTGGTCAACGGGGCGGCAGGAATGGGCGTGGTGGTCTGCATGCTGAAAAACGGCTGCGGGGCGCCGAGGATGGCCGAGCCGGAGAGATTTCTCCGCATCGCCCCGCTGCTGAGTTCCGCGCGTGAGAGCACCTGTCCCGTGGTGCCTGCGGCGGAGCCGCCGACGAAGGCCACATGCGCGATGGCACGCAATCCATTCGCGCCAGCGGGCGGCCACGGCACAAAACCCTCGAAGCGGATCGTGATCGTCTCAGCGCCATTTCCCGTGGGTCGTGCCGCCGTACTCCACGCGGGCAATGTCACCGAGCCAGGGATGTTTTCGTGGCTGGCAAACAGCAGGCCGAAATGGCTGCCATGCTCGGCGGTGAGGCTCCATGCGTTGCGAATCACCAGCGGGTCGGCCAGCGGCATCGCCGCCAGATTCAAGAATGGTGGTGTCACCGCAGGGGTGACCTGAAAACTCGGCGCGACCGCGCTGGCGGGAATCGGAGGCGGCCGCCTTACCGTGCCACGGCGCAGGCTCACTGCCGCCGTGGCCGTTCCTGCCGGGAAAAGCGGCAGCAGCGAGCCATTGGCCGCCGTGAGCACATTGCCCAGCGGCCCGAGCGCGGTCACACGCGGCTGCACATACAAGTAGAGCGCCTCCGCCGATCCCGGCGCGAGCAACGCGGCCACTGCGGCACGGTTGATCGGCGGCATCACCGTCGCCGTGGCCCCGACGGGCACGCCGAGCAAGGTCGCCATCGGCGTGATCAGCACCGGCGCTGGTTTGTGCGGCAGCACGGCGAACAAATCGACGCGCCACGAGGCGATGTTCGAGGTGTTGCCGCCCACGGTCCAGTTCACCGTCACCGCATCGCCATCACGCACGATCGGCGTCGTCGGCGCGATGCGCACGCCGCTGATGAGCGGCGCGGCAGGCGGTGGCAGCGGGAAAAGCAACTGCGCCAGCGTGTTCAGCAGCGGCAGCAATCCGCCTCCGCCCGGCAGCGGCAGCCCGCCCGGCAAAACTGTGCGCACCGGAGGCAGCAAGGGTGGCGGTGGCAGACCGATGGGCGGTCCCACGATCGGCGGCAGCACCGGCACCTGCGGCTCGGGTGGCAAAGGCGTGGTCGCGGGTGCTTCCGCTGGCTTCGTGCCGGACATCCACACGGGAATCTCCGTCGCGGTGGCAGTCGTGCGCACGAGGTCTCCCGCCTCGTCGAAATGCGCCGCCGGTGTCAGGCGCACCGCAGGCAGCAGCTTCCGGTCATCGGGCTGTTTGTCGCTGTCATACACGGCTTGTCCGTCCGCCTCGACCAGCACGCGCTGGAGTTGCGCGCGGTCGGGGATTTTACCTGCTGGTGCTCCACTGCCTATGATGCCGACGCCCGGCGCGGCCAGAGTCTCCTTCGTCAGCGGGTTCATGGTCACTTCAAATGCGGCGATGTCAAAAAGGCGCGGCTTGTCTTCATCCGGCAGCGGATCAGCCTCGGACGACAGCAGGAACTTCCGCGCCCCCGCCACGAGATAGACCGGATTGCGCGTGCCCTGCTGCGCTTCCTTGCCGCCGGTGAGTGTGACGCGCAGGCTCTCCACCTTCGTGCCCGGCATGGGCGCTGGCCGGAACTTCTCATCCGCCTCCTCATGCCACGGCGTCGCGCCGACAACCCTCCCGCTCAGGGCGCGGACCAGCGCGTGCTCGGTTTTCAACGCGGCCTTTTCATCACCGTTGAGATCGACGCGTTTCGTCTTCGCCTCGTATTCTGGCAGCAGTTTCATGAGGCTCTCGCGGCTGGAGGCCAGCTTTTGCTGCGCATGCACGTCCACGAGGCCGTTCGCGGCGAAAAGCTTGCCATTCACCTCGATGCGGTAGCCCGCCAGCACCCAGTCCGTGCGTCCCTGCGAGGCAAAGCCGATGCTTTGCAAATCACCGCACCTCACGCCGTTGATTAGTTGCTGCGACGTGCGCAATGCGTCGAAACCCACGTCACCCTCCCTCGCGGAGAATTCAAAGGATGCCATCTGTCCTGGCATGATCTCCGTCACCATCTCGTTGAGCGATGATTTGAACGGAAACGCCGCGAACGACGGCTCGCGCTTGATTCCACCGAGCGGATAGAGCCTCAACGGAAAGCCGAGGCCGAGATGCACGTCCACCGGCTCGCTCAAGGCCGCGCCTTCGCTTCCCACGCCGAGGGTGATCTTGATGGACTCGACCGTCTCGCCTGGCGGCAGGTTTCCCATTTCGAACGGCGTGCGCGGCAACCCCTCTTGCCTCACCTGCGTCTCCACCTCCTCGCTGTCGGCAGCGGCGGGAGCCTGAGTGGTCTGGACTTGTGGCGGAACCACTTTTTCCAGCAACGAAGGGTCCACCTTGGTGAGATACAACGCCCCGGCTCCAAGCACGCCGCCCAGTACCAGGCCGAGGATGATATTGCCCCAGCGGGACGGTGGCTTCGTTTCGGCAGCAGGGTCGTGTTGCATGGCCTTCGTCAGGATTTGGGTCCACCGGCGACCACATGGAAATCCCGCGTGGCATCGGAAGCATACTACCCGCCCGCCGTATGGCGACGCAATCCCAATCTCTTGCCGGGAATCACCAGATCACTTCGCCAGCTCCTTTTCTACCATGGCCTCCAACTGGCCTCGGACGTTGGTGCTGACGAGCTTGCCATCCTTGCCGACGAGCCACATGGCGGGGATGCTGCTTACGCCGTAGCGGGTGGCGATCTCGTTGTCCCAACCCTTGCCGTCAAAATACTGCGGCCACGGCATGTCCCGTTCCTTGATGAATCTGGCCAGCGTGTCCTTGTTGCTGTCCAGGGAGATGCCGACGATCTCAAAACCTTTTTCATGCAGCTTTTTGTAGGCGGCGATGACATTTGGCAGCTCGGCCACGCATGGCCCGCACCAGGTGGCCCAGAAGTCGATGAGAACGACTTTTCCCTTCATGTCCGCCAGGTTCACATTCTTGCCTTTGACGGGATGAAATTTGATCTCCACGGGCTCTCCCACCTGCGGTGGCGTGCTTTTGGAGGACTTGGCGGCAGAGGCGGCAACAAGCAGCCCCAGCAAGGAGGCGGCGACGAGCAGAAGACGTGAAATGCTTTTCATGCCGGAAGGTTAGCGAAAGAGGGGGCTGTCTGGCAAGGGTGAAATTTCCACCAGCAAGGTGCGGATCAACGGATGCCGCGGAGATGGTATCAGCCTGGCAAAGATGATGCCCGGGCCATCTTCCTCTTGCGGATGGGGGCGGGAGTGCTTTGTCACGGGTTCCCGATGCCCGTGAACTCCACCACCGCTGAAATCGCCGCCGCTCTGCGCACCGCGCGGCGTGTCGCGGTCGTTGCGCATGTGCGACCGGACGGAGATGCGGTGGGCTCGGTGCTCGGCCTGGCTTTGAGCCTGCGGACGCTGGGGAAGGAGGTGATCGCCCTCCTGGAAGATGGGGTTCCTGGCAATCTGGCCTTTTTGCCGGGCTCCGACACGGTGATCCAGCCTGGAGCAGGCCCGCTGGAGGTTGATCTGGCTGTCGCGCTGGACACAGCGACGCATGAGCGCATCGGCGAGCGGTGCAAGGCGCTGCTCGATCCTGTTCCGCTGTTGGTGAACATCGACCATCATCCGGCCAATCCGGGTTATGGAGGCATGAATTTTATAGACAGTGATTCTCCAGCCACCGGGCAGATCATTTACAATCTGCTCAGCGAGCACGGGCTGCCCATTGATGATGCCGTACGGCAGAATCTGTTCACCGCCATTTCCACGGACACCGGGTCGTTCCAGTTTTCCTGCACCAATGCCCGCACCCATCGCATCGCTGCCGAGATGATCGATGCCGGACTGGACACCGCGCGGCTGGCGCGGCTGGTGTACCAGTCCTATCCGCGCCGGCGGCTGGAGCTGATGCGGGACATGCTCAACACGATGGAGTTCCGCGCCGGCGGCCGCGTCGTGAGCTGGCAGCTCAAGCAGAAGCTCATGGACGACGTCGCCATGCAGCCCGGAGACACCGAAGGACTCATTGACACGCTGCGCATGATCGACTCGGTGGTCAGTTGCGTGGTTTTTGAGGATGTCGCGGGCGGAAAAGTCCGCGTCAGCGCCCGCTCCAAGGACGAGCGTGTGGATGTGTCCGGGATTTGCGCGCAATTTGGCGGCGGCGGCCACCGGATGGCCTCCGGCGCGCGGATGCGCGGGCCGATCAACGAAGCAGCGGAGAAATTTTTGAAAGTACTCGAGGATGAAGTCAGACGAATTGATTAGCGGAGTCCTGCTGGTGGACAAAGGACAGGACATGACCTCCCACGACGTGGTGGCCGTGGCGCGCCGTTGCCTGAACATGAAAAAAATTGGTCATTGCGGCACGCTTGACCCCATGGCCACCGGGATGCTCATCCTGGTGCTAGGGAATGGAACGCGTCTCTCTGAGCTGCTCATGTCCGAGGACAAGGAATACGTCGGCACGCTGACCCTGGGGAAAACCACCAACACCCAGGACGCGGAGGGGGAGGCGGTTGAGGAAAAGCCAGTCCCCGACGACCTCACGCTCGACCAGGTGAAGGCCGCGTTCGACACGCTGCGCGGGGACTTTTACCAGATGCCCCCGATGGTCAGCGCTGTGAAGATCGGCGGCGTGCCGCTTTACAAGCTGGCGCGCAAAGGACAGGAGGTGGAACGGGAACCGCGTTTTGTGCGCGTGTATGATTATGAGATCACGCGGTTCGCGCCGCCGGATGTTGATTTCCGCGTTGTGTGCAGCAAGGGCTTTTATGTGCGCACCTACGCGCACGACATCGGGCAGAAGCTGGGTTGTGGCGCGCACCTCAGCGCGCTGCGCCGCACCCGCTCCGGTCATTTCAAGCTCCTGCCCGGCAAGCACGTCACCTTTGACATGCTCAAGGAGGGCAGGCGAGACGAAGTGCTGGCCGCCATGCTCACCCTCTACGATGTTTCCATGCTGCGCGGCGCGTGAGCTGCCTGCCGGACGGGGCAAAGTACGATTTGGAAATCGTGGAAATGAATGCAGACTCGCCCTCCACTCCCACCCATGCCTTCCGAACTTCCAGCTCTCGACGGTGACATGACCATGAGCCAGGTGCTCCAGGCATGTCCTGGTGCGCAGCGGGCCTTGTTTGCACACTATCACATCGGCGGCTGCCGAAGTTGCGGCTTCCAGCCGGGGGAGACGCTGGCCCAGGTATGTGCGCGGAATGAAAACATCCCCGTGGCGGAGGCCATCGCACACATTCATGAGAGTTATCAGAGTGATGCCTCACTGCAAATATCCCCGCATGACTTCGAGCAGCTCCGTCGCGCCGTGCCTGACCTCGTGCTGCTAGATGTCCGCACCCGCGAGGAGCACGACGCGGTGAAACTGCCCGGCGCGCGCCTTCTGACGCAGGAGCTCGTGCAGGAAATCTTCACCGGCGGGGACAAGACCAAGACGCTCGTGCTCTATGACCACACCGGTTCGCGTTCGCTGGATGCCGCCGCTTACTTCATCGGCCACGGCTTTGGCGGGACGAAGTGCCTCGCCGGGGGAATCGATGCTTACAGCCAGGAAATTGATCCAACTCTGCCGCGCTATCGTATCGAAATTGAAGCCTGACAACCACATGGACGAAACCGCCCTCCAGCACGCCCTGACCAGCACGCAAAACCTCGGCGAAATGCCCGACGCCGACGCTGTCGGCACCGTCGGCAGTCCTGATTGCGGCGACATGGTGCGCTTGTGGATCAAATATAAGGAGAAGGACGGGCGGAAGGTCATCGACAAGGCCAGCTTCCAAAGTTTCGGCTGCCAGACGGCCATCGCCGTCGCCAGCATCGCCACCGAGCTGATCCGTGGCAAAACGAAGGCCGAGGCGCTCGCCATGTCCGCCGAGGATCTCAGCAAACCGCTGGGATCCCTGCCGCCGATGAAAATTCACTGCGGGCAGATGGTTGAAGGCGCGCTGCGTGCAGCGCTCGAAGCCGAAAGCAAAGGTCAAGGAGAGGGGGGCGGGGAAACCAGGCACCAGGCCGGTCAGTCCGGTACGCTCGCCGACGCGCTCAACCTCTCCGGCAAAACGCAGGGCAAGGTCAAGATCATTCTCAACAGCTAGTCATATCACCCGTCATTTCCCATGCATTCCTCCCTCGAACTCAAGCGCGAAGTCGAAGCCATCCAGATCCCCAGCGGCGACAGCATCAAGCTGCCGCTCGGCATGAAGGTCATCATCACGCAATCTCTCGGCGGCACTTACACCGTCGCCACTGACTTCGGACTCGCCCGCATCCAGGCGAAGGATGCCGACGCGCTGGGCATCGACCCTGAGGCGGCCAAAAAGGAGCAGGAAAGCAGCTCCTCGAACATTCCCGCCGACATCAGTGACCTCGAAGGCCAGGTCTGGAACCAGCTCAAGAATGTCTATGACCCGGAAATTCCGGTCAACATCGTCGATCTCGGCCTCGTGTATGACTGCAAAGTGGAAGCTGATGCTGAAGGCAAGAACAAGACCACCGTGAAGATGACGCTCACCGCCCCCGGCTGCGGGATGGGACCCACAATTGCCGCTGATGCGCAAAGCCGCATCATGACCATCGAGGAGATGGACGACGCTGCGGTCGAGCTCGTCTGGGATCCGCCCTGGAATCAGGGCATGATCAGCGTCGAGGGGAAAATGAAACTCGGCATGATCTGAATCACGCGCCTGCCTCCTGGAGCATGTGCGGGTAGTCGGCGAGCTGGATGAGCGGGATGCTGTAGCGCGCGGCGATGGCGTCGGCCTCGGACTCCGGGTAGTCGTCGCGGTAGTAGATATCCCTCACGCCGTAGGCGCAGAGCATCTGCATGCAACTGGTGCAGGGTTTTGTGGTGCAGGCGACGAGCCGGACGTTTCCACGGGTGAAGAGGCTGCACAAATTCACCTCGGCATGCAGCATGTATTTGCGCCGCGCATCGCGGTCCGCCCAGAACTCCGGACCGGCGTTGTAACCGGGGGCCAGGCCATTGTAGGCCGTGCCGATGACGCGGTTGTCGAAATCAATCGCCACGGCGCCCACTTTGCGGAACGGATCCTCGGAGCGCAGGCTGGCCACATGCGCTAGCGCCATGGCATACTGGGGAATGCTGATGCGGGAGGGGGCGGGCGGCGCGGGGGAACTCATGGGACGGCAAATGACCCCGGCCGCATCCAGCGTCAAGCGGCTGTCAGCGGACTTCGGAGGCGAGTTTTTCGATCCATTTGCCCAGCTCTGGCGGACGGAAGGCAGTCATGCGTTCGACAAGTCTGGAGGGATCGTCATCGACGAGCAGACAGGCGGCATGTTCCGCTCTGAGGAAGCCCTTGCGGCTCATGTGGTGGATGAATTCGACAAGCCCGTCGAAAAAGCCGCCGGCATTGAGCAGCCCCACCGGCTTGTCGTGGAACGCAAGCTGCAGCCATGTCAGTGTTTCAAACAATTCGTCCAACGTGCCAAAGCCACCGGGCAGCGCGATGAAGCCGTCACTCAAATCGACCATCATCTGCTTGCGCTCATGCATGCTGGCGACCACGCGCAGCTCCGTGACGCCACGGTGACCGAGCTCTTTTTCCATGAGCGACCGGGGGATGACGCCGATGACTTCGCCGCCTTGGGAAAGCGCCCCGTCCGCCAGGGCTCCCATGAGGCCGATATTGCCGCCGCCATAGACGAGCCCGGTGCCGCTCCTGGCCAGAAACGCGCCGAGGGCATGCGCCCTGGAGTGATGGGAGGGATCGCTTCCAGAATGGGAGCCGCAATAGACACAGATTCGACGCAGGCGGGGCATGGCCTGATGATGAATGTGTCCGGTCGCTGGTGCAAAGACTTGCGCTTGTGGTGCGATTTCAGCAGACTCCCGCCGCATGAACATTTCCCGCCGCTCATTTCTCGCCTCCGCCGCCGCTCTCACCGGCTGCCGCCTGCTGCCCCCGTTCAAGGAGGGGAACTGGATCGACGCTCATGTCCATGTGTGGACACCCGACGTCGGGAAATACCCGCTGGCACGCGGTCATGCCGTCAGCGACATGCGTCCGCCCAGCTTCACTCCGGAGCAGTTGTTCGAGCATTGCCGCCCCGAAGGGGTGCGGCGTGTCGTGCTCATCCAGATGAGTTACTACCGGACTGACAACAGCTACATGCTGGACATGATGCGCGCTCATCCTGGGGTCTTCAGCGGTGTGGCGATCGTGGATGAAAATGCGCCGGGCGTGGCCGGGACGATGGCCGGCCTGGTACGGCAGGGCGTGCGGGGATTCCGCATTTTCGCCGGCAGGGAAAAGAACCTTTCCGAGTGGATCGGATCGCAAGGCATGGCGGCGCTGTGGAAAACGGCGGCGGAGCTGAAGGCGAGCGTCTGCCCGCTGATCAATCCCGACACACTGCCGCTCATCGACAAGATGTGCGAATGGTATCCCGACACGAGCGTGGTCATCGACCACTTTGCCCGCATCGGCATGGCCGGTGGTTTCAAGGATGACGACGTGAGGAACCTCCTGCGCCTTGCCCGCCATCCCAAGACGCATGTGAAGGCGTCCGCGTTTTATGCCCTGGGTGGCAAGAAGGCGCCATATCTCGACATGGGACCGCTGATCCGTCAGGTCCGGGATGCTTTCGGTCCGCAGCGCGTGATGTGGGCCAGCGACTGCCCGTTCCAAGTCGATCCGGGCCACAATTATCATGACTCCATCGCCTTGATCCGTGACCGGCTCGATTTTCTAAATGAGCAGGACAAGGCGTGGATGCTGAGAGGGACGGCGGAGAAGGTGTTCTTCGCGTGAGAAGCCTCACGTTGCCTTGCTGGCACGAAAAAGCCCCGGCAGCAGGCTGACGGGGCTGAGATTTCGGGAGAATTGGCTGTTATGAGGGGGGGTCAGGCGGTGGCCTCGGCTCCTTTGTGGCCGAGCTGTTTCACGGCGAGATTGAGCTGGTCGTATTCGATCGGCTTCTTGATCACCGTGACCGGGCCATGAGAGAGGATGCGGCTGAGGATTTCGCTGTCCGGGTAGCCGGTGATGACCACGATGGGCAGGTCTGGATAAAGCGCCTTGAGTTGCGAATACACCTCATCGCCCGGGACATCCGGAAGTTTGAGGTCGAGGAAGACGAAGTCGAACTTCTGCTTCTTGGCCATGGAGATGGCCTCGGCCCCGGTTCCGACCACCAAGCGGCCGAAACCTGCCTTTTTGAGAAATTGCTTGAAAAGCGCCTGGAGGGCGGGGTCGTCATCGACCACCATCACGGTGGGTTGGCCGGCCTCGTCTTCTTTGCGCAGCACGTCACGATCCAAGAGGCTGCGCTTGATGCGCCAGCGGCCGCCGATCTGCACCGCAGGCAACTGGCCGCGCTGGACGAGGTAATAAACAGTGGGAAGGGGAATGCGGAGATATTCCGCAGTTTCCTTCACTGTCATGAGTTCGGGCGCGTTGTTGTCAGCCATAAATTTTGGAGAAAGTGTTGATTGGGGGATTTTGGAAGCGCCTCAGTCGATAATTTCCATCGTTACAAAGGATTTATCAGCATTTGGGAGAGGCCGTTTGTTGAGATAATTGGTAGATTTGCGAATCTTAGTCACAATTGCAAACCAAAATTGAGCTTAAATTGAAAAACTTTGGAAATGCTGAAGAATTTCATACAATTCGGCGAGGTTAGATTGTGGAGAATCACATGCACGGGATAGAACCAGTGTGCGCTACGGGTTGGCTTGGCGTTTTTGCGCTGCCATCTGGGGTGAATGCGACGGGCATCGCATTTGCAATCTACTCCATCGCGCCTAGATGCAGGGTTCCATGCCCGACTCCATCCCCAACGTCCTCGCCGAACGCTACGCAACCGCCCCCATGCGCGCCCTCTGGTCGCCCGAGGGCAAAGT
>JAEUHJ010000226.1 GCA_016795375.1 Verrucomicrobiaceae bacterium | reverse complement strand
GCGTTCGTGGAGCCGCCGAGCGCGATGATGAGCGTGATGGCGTTCTCAAATGCCTCCTTCGTCATGATGTCGCGCGGCGTGATGCCCAGCTTGATCATGTTCATGACGGCCGCGCCGGCGTCGAAGCAGTCGATGAGCTTTTCATTGCTCACGGCGGCCTGTGCGCCGGAGTTGGGCAAACTCATGCCGAGGGCCTCGATGGCGCTGGCCATGGTGTTCGCTGTGTACATGCCGCCGCAGCTTCCTTCGCCGGGGATGGAGTGCTCTTCGATGTCTTGCAGCTCCTTGTCATTGATCTGGCAGTTGGCGTGTTTGCCAATGGCCTCGAAGACGGTGACGACGTCCGCGTCCTTCTTCTCCGGGCCGACGCAGCCGGGCAATATCGTGCCGCCATAAACAAAGACGCTCGGGCGGTTCATGCGACCCATCGCCATGATGCAGCCGGGCATGTTTTTGTCACAACCACCAATGGCGACATAGCCGTCCATGCCTTCGCAGCCGACGACGGTTTCAATCGAGTCGGCGATGACCTCGCGCGAGACGAGCGAGTACTTCATGCCCTCCGTGCCCATCGAGATGCCGTCGGAGATGGTGATGGTGTTGAAGATGACGGATTTACCGCCGGCGGCATCGACCCCCCTGGCGGCCTCTTTGGCGAGACGGTCGATGTGCATGTTGCACGGCGTGACCATGCTCCAGGTGCTGGCGATGCCGATCTTGTTCTTCTTGAAGTCCTCCCGCTCAAAGCCCACGGCATGCAGCATTGCGCGGCTGGCAGCACGCTCCACGCCATCGACGACGGCGGCGCTGTGTTTGCGGTGCAGGGGAGTGGTGGTGGAGGCTTTTTTGGACATGGCGGTATTGGGGCATGCAAGGTGCGCGAAGCCACAAGGCACGCAAGCATCCTTTGCGGCAGTTCCCGCGCAGGCTTTGGCAAGAATCGCATGGTTCGCGCGTCATTTTGAAACGATAAAGCCGCCCGTGATTCCCCCATACCTTCGCATTATCATCCCCCTTGCGTTCGCGCCGGTCCTGCCCGCTGCGGATGCCGCAGCACCGCTCGACTTCAATCTCTACATGCAGGGCAAATATGTCTATGAACGCAATTGCATCGTCTGCCACGGCCAGCGTGGCGACGGAAACGGCGAGATGAGCCCCACGTTGAAACCCAGGCCGCGTTCTTTCCGCGAAGGCATGTTTAAATTCCGCACCACGCCGCCGGGCAAGCTGCCCACCGATGACGATCTGCGCCGCACCATCCGTGGCGGCCTCAGCGGCACCGCCATGGGCATGTTCAACCAGCTAAGTGACGAGGAGGTCGATTCCGTCATCACTTATGTGAAGTCCTTCTCCCGCCGCTGGCGCAAGCCGGAGAATCACGCGCAGCCGGTGGATCTTTCGCCCGCGCCCGCATGGTTCAAGCAGGCTGCGGAGATCAAAACACACGCCCGGGAGGGACAGAAGCTTTTTGCCGTTCACTGTGCCACCTGCCACGGCGAGAAGGCGGATGGCAAGGGGCCGGCCGCCATCGCCTTGAAGGACATCTGGGGACTCCCCGCCGCGCCGTCGGATCTCCGCCAGCCGCATCTGCGCTGTGGCGACGCGCCTGATGACATTTTTCGCGTGCTCGCCACCGGGCTGAACGGCACGCCGATGGTCAGCTTTGACGCCGCCCTCACACAGGCGCAGCGTTGGGACATCATCGCCTTCATTCTGGACATTCGCGTCCCTCCAGGCCCGGTACCGGGGGCTGTTCCGGCCGGGGAATGAAGCCGGGCATGCCAAAGATGGCATGGTGCTGGGAACTGTCTGCACATCGCAAACACTGGCAGCTTGAACATGGGATGGACTGCTGCTTTGCTCCTGCCATCCGAAGGACGTTTGCCGGGATCAGCCAAAATCCGCGAAGCGCCTCCAGTCCAAACCCTTTCAGCCTTTTGAATCTCTGTGAAAAAGAAAAATCCGAAGTCCGTCCACGTGCTCATCGCGTGCGGCGGCACCGGGGGGCATTTGTTCCCTGGCATCGCCGTGGGTGAGGTGCTCGCCTCCCGCGGCCACGATGTGACCCTGCTCATCAGCGAAAAGAAGATCGATGCCTTGGCCGCCTCCGGGCACAAGGAGTTGCGCTTTGAGAAAATGCCGTTCCTCGCCATGCCGAAGCTGTGGTCGCCGAAGATGTTCGGCTTTCTCAAAGGACTCTGGCAGGGCGCGAAGGCCTGCCGCAGGATCATACGCGACCACGATGTGAAGGTCGTGCTCGGCATGGGCGGCTTCACCTCGTTCGCACCGCTGTATGCGGGCCGCAAGGAGGGCTGCCGCACGCTGATTCACGAAAGCAACGCCATTCCAGGCAAGGCAAACCGCCTCAATGCGAAGTTCAGCGACATCGTGCTTTGTGGCCTCGACGCGTGCCGGGAGCATTTTCCAAAACATGGTGATGTGCGCGTCGTCGGCACGCCGATCCGCGGCAGCATGAGGCAGCAGAACGGCGATGATCCGCAGGAGTTCTTCAAGCTCGACAAAGACCGCCGCACGCTGCTCGTCATGGGCGGCAGCCAGGGGGCGCGCGGTGTGAACCGCGCGGTCGGCCAGGCGCTCGACCAGTTTGAAAAAATGGGAATCCAGGTGCTGCACATCGCCGGCCCGGCCGATTACGAGGAGGTGCGTGATGTTTACGCGAAGATTCCGATGTTGAAGCAGCATGTGGCCGCCTTCTGCCATCGCATGGATCTCGCGTATCGCGCGGCCGACCTGGCGGTCGCGCGTTCGGGCGCGTCGTCCATGTCGGAGCTGGCCTACTTCGGTGTGCCGAGCCTGCTGGTGCCCTATCCGTATGCCGCCGAGGATCATCAGACACGCAACGCGGAGATTTTTGACAAGGCGGGCGCGGGCAGGCTGATCCGCGAAAATGATCTGAATGCCGAAACGCTAGCCGATGCCGTGCGCGGCATCGTCAACGATGCCCGCGTGGCCGGTGGCATGAAAAAGGCCGCGCAAAAACTCGCGGTGAGGAATTCGGCGGAGAAAATCGCCGACTTGATCGTCAAAGAGGCGGAGAAAGCCGGGGAAGACGGCTGATCCGGCCATGTCCTGCCGACCCTGTCAGACCTGCGCACGAACCGGAGCGGGGCGATCCGTGTTTGAAACACGGAATGGAATCGGTATGTACCGCCCCCTCAATCAAACCGACCTTCTTTATGAATCTCACACGCACGGCCTACGGCACCTGGAGCGGCGGACGCTTCATGCATTACGGAGAACAGCTTTCCGAGGAGCATTACATGCGGCTCATGCGCGACGCCTTCCACAAGGGCGTGCGCACGTTTGTGACGGCGGATGTGTATGGTGTTGGTCGTGCTGATGCGTTGCTGGGGGAGGCGCTGAAAGGCATCCCGCGTGAGGAATACTGTCTCGTCGGCATCATCGGCCACGACATTTACGAAGGCATTCGTCAAGGCTCCAAAGGTTACCCGCGCTTCACCGATCCCGCGTTGCGCGGGCCGGAGAAGTACCACGACTATCTCAAAATGGCGGCGGAAAAAAGCCTGGAGCGCTGCCAGACCTCGAAATTCGACCTGCTGATGCTGCACAATCCGGACAGCATCGCCTACACAAGCGATAAAGTGTGGGACGCCTTCACGAAGATCCGCGATGCGGGCCTCACTGACCGCCTTGGCATCGCTCCCGGGCCGGCGAACGGATTCACACTCGACATCATTGAGTGCTTCGAGCGTTTCGGCGACCGCATGGACTGGGCGATGATCATCTTGAATCCGCTCGAACCCTGGCCCGGCCAGCACGCGCTCGCTGCCGCGGCGAAGAACCACATCGACATCATCGCCCGCGTGGTGGACTACGGCGGCCTGTTTCACGACGATGTGAAGCCGGGGCACAAGTTCCGCGACGGCGACCACCGCACCCATCGCCCCGGCGAATGGATCGAGCACGGTGTGGAGCGCCTTGAGAAAGTGCGCCCCATCGCGCAGAAGCACGACCTCACCATGCTGCAGCTCGCCTGCCTGTGGACGCTGGGCAACACGGCGGTGAAAAGCGTGGTGCCGACCCTGATCCAGGAGCACGGCGAAGGCTCCCGCACGATCGAAAGCAAGCTCGACGACCTTGCCGCGCTGCCCGGGCAATGCCTGAGCCCTGAGGAAATCGAGGCCATCCGCCAGATCGGTGACAACACCGGCTGCATGGCCCTCAAAGGCGCCAGCCAGCGCCACCCCGCCGGCATGGAGGCCCGCGCCGACGAATGGGCGATGCGTGACGAACTCATGGCGCTCGCAGGCAGCTTCGGCCTGAAGTGGACTTGGTGACGATTGGTTGCATCCGCCGCCATCCACGACGAAAAAAACACACATGATCGATTCTGATTTCATCATCGTCGGCACTGGCGCGGGCGGACTCGTGGCGGCGTTGCATGCCGCGGAGCACGGGAAGGTGGTGATGATCACAAAAAAAGATGCGCTCGACTCGAACTCGAACTGGGCCCAGGGCGGCATCGCCTGTGTGACGGCCGAGAACGACTCCGTTGAGAAGCACGTCAGCGACACGCTCATCGCCGGGGCCGGTTTGTGCAAGGAGGAGGCCGTGCGCACGATTGTGAGCGAGGGGCCTGCGCGAATAGCGGATCTCGTGAAGTGGGGCGTGCATTTTGACCAGCGCGAAGCCAAAGACGGGCACCTGGAGTTCGATCTGACCAAGGAAGGCGGCCACACGGCGCGCCGCGTGCTGCACGCCGCCGACGCCACGGGTCGCGAGATCACGGAAAAGCTGCTCGCCGCCGTGCGCGCGAATGCGAACATCCAAATCCTCGAAAACCATTACGCCATCGACATTATCACGACGGCGAAACTCGGCCTCGTCTCCGAGGATCGCGTGCTCGGCCTTTATGTGCTCGATGAAACCACGGGCGGGGTTCACACCTTCCGCTCCGACCGCGTCATCCTGGCCACCGGTGGCTGCGGACGCGTGTATCTTTACACGACGAATCCGCGTGTCGCGACCGGTGATGGCGTGGCGATGGCCTGGCGCGCCGGGGCGACGATTTCGGACATGGAGTTCATCCAGTTTCATCCGACCTGCCTCTACCATCCGCAAAAGCGTTCGTTCCTCATCACTGAGGCGATGCGCGGTGAAGGGGCGCGGCTGGTCGGCAAGGACGGCCAGGAGTTCATGCAACGTTACGACAAGCGCGGTTCGCTCGCCCCGCGTGACATCGTCGCCCGCGCCATCGACCACGAGATCAAGCGCACTGGCGGCCCTTGTGTGTATCTCGACATCAGCCACAAGCCGGCGGCTTTCATCGCGCAGCACTTCCCGAACATCCAGAAGGCCTGCCTGGAGGTCGGCATCGACATCACGAAGGAGCCCATCCCCGTCGTCCCGGCCGCACATTATCAATGTGGCGGCGTTTTGACCGATGTGAACGGCGTCACCAGCATCCGCGGTCTCTGCGCCGTGGGGGAGGTCGGCTGCACCGGCCTGCATGGCGCGAACCGGCTGGCCAGCAATTCGCTGCTCGAATGCTGTGTCACCGCCGAGCGCGCCGTGGCGCACCTGCTCATAAAAATGCCTCCCGGCAAACGGGCCGAACAGACTTACACCCTGCGGCCCTGGCAGGTCAGCGGCGTGGTCGAGAACGACGAGCTCGTGGTCATCTACCACAACTGGGACGAGATCCGCCGTCTGATGTGGGATTACGTCTCCATCGTGCGCACGAACAAGCGCCTCCAGCGCGCCGCCGCCCGTCTGCGCAATCTCAAGCGCGAGGTGCAGGAGTTTTACTGGAACAACCGCGTCACCAGCGAAATCCTGGAGCTGCGCAATCTCGTCGAGACCGCCTCCCTCATCGTCGAATGCGCCATCCGCCGCCACGAGAGCCGCGGGTTGCATTACACGCTCGATTATCCACGGACGGATGACACGCGCCCGCCACAGGACACCACTTTGCGGCGTTATTGATGCGGAATGAGGGCTGGAACGTAGATTTGGCCGTTCCGAGTTCTTCCCTCGGCCCTCACAAACCCCTTGCGCCCCCCGCCTGGACAGTTATCCTCCGCGCCCTTTTTCAGACCACCCCCAGCCCCTCCAGATCATGTCCCAGCATAGCAGCCTCAAGTCCTCCGGCTCCGTCGGCACCAAGCGCAGCGTCCTGAAGCGCGGCGAGCGCATCAAGCTGCTCAAGTCCCGCGGTCAGTGGAAGGAAGGCCGTCTGCCGACGAACCTGCCGAAGACCAAGCCGGAATAAGGCTCTCCCGTGCGCCTCAATCGTTATCTCAGCCAGTGTGGCGTCGCCTCACGGCGTGGTGCGGAGGAGATCATCCTCGGCGGGCGTGTGTCCATCAACGGGCATGTCGTCAAGGAGCTGGCCACCCAGGTCGGGGAAGGGGATCAGGTCGTCGTGGACGGTTCTCCCGTGCGCACGGAGACGCCGGTCGTCCTCGCCTTGAACAAGCCGAAGGGCTACCTCTGCTCCCGCGGTGACACGCATGAGCGGATGACGATCTACGATCTGCTGCCGCAGAAGTATCAGAACCTGCATCACGTCGGCCGCCTCGACAAAGAAAGCGAAGGCATCATCCTGCTCACCAACCGCGGTGATCTCTCCCATCGGCTGATTCATCCGAGCCAGGGGGCGGAAAAAGAATACGAAGTCGTCGTCGATCAGGCGATGACCGCCGAGGTGATGGCGAAGCTGGTCAAAGGAATGATGACCGAGGAGGGATTCGCCCGTGCGGAGCGTGCGTGGCTCGACACCGCCTACCGGGCGCACATCGTGCTGAAAATGGGCCTCAAGCGTCAGATCCGCATGATGCTCTACTATCTCGGCTACGAGGTCACGCGGCTCACGCGCATCCGCATCGGCTGGTTGAAGCTGCACGGGCTGGCCAAAGGATCCTACAAAGAACTCACCCCCGTCGAAGTTGAACGCTTCTTCAAGGAGGAGACCAACAAGCCGAAGCTGGGGCGCAAACCTGTGAACGAAGGTGACGTGGAGCGTCGCCAGTCACCTCCGGCACGCGATGGGGAGAGCCGAAAACCGGGTTTCAAACCCTCCCGTGGCAAGCGAAGCGGGCCGTCTGGCCGGTTTGCAGACGCTTTTTCCGATGAGAGACCTGCCCGCTTCAAACCGAAGCGCGATTCGTTCAGCCAGCGATCACGCTCAGGCGGAACGGGGCGGGACGAACGTCCCAGCGGGCGCTCTGGCCCGCCAGCTCGCCGTCCAGTTCCACGGGGACCTCGCCGTGGTCCGAGCTCACAGTGAAGCCGTCGGCCTGGATATAGTCCAGGTATTCGGAGCGCTGGTAGCCGTCTATGAGCATGCCGCGTAGCAGTTGGATGAACTCCATGCCGCCGAGGCCGCGGAAGATGATCAGGTCGAGCTTGCCGTCGGTGTTTGACGCGTCGCGGAACAACGGAAACGGGCCGCCGTAGTACTTCCCGTTGCCGATCAGCACCACGGTGCCCAGCAGCGGCGCTTTACCGTCAATTTGCACGCTCAATGCCGGAGCCGGGCGCATCAGCACGTTCACGGCGCTCATCACATAGCTCAGCGGTCCGTATTTTTTCTTCTGCTCCCACGACGTCTCCTGCACGATCTGCGCGTCGAGTCCAATGCCGCCGAGCTGGACAAAGTAGTGGCCGTTGGCCATCCACAGGTCGATTTCAACGATCTTGCCCGTTGTGATGCGCCGCCAGCACTCGGCGATGTCCTTGCCCGGCAGCTTCAACTCCACGGAGAAGACGTTCATCGTGCCGAGCGGCAAAACGGCCAGCGCGGTGTGCTTCTCGCCCGGTTTGCGGCGTGCGTTCGCGCGGCAGACGCCTTGCAGCACCTCATTCATCGTGCCATCACCGCCGGCGACCACGACGAGTTCGTGGCCCTCTGCCGCAAGCCTTTCGGCGATCACGGTCGCATCGCCCGGCCCCTGGGTCAGGTGCAGCTCCGGCTCCGGCGAAAGCCGCCGGATCGCCTGCCCGAGCGTCGCCGCCTTGGTGCTGCGCGCCGCTGGGTTCAAAATGACCGGGATGGGCATGAGGGAGCGCATCCTTGGCATGGCGGAGGCCGTTCGCCAAGCCTCATCCATGTTGCTTGTGAAATTTTTCACAAAATGCGGTTGCCGCTGCCCGCACGGCTCCGATAATCGAACTCCAGCCCTCTTTTCGCTCATGCCTGCCCCCGCCGAAGCCTCTGCCCCTGCTGCCGCGCCACCACCTGCTGATCTGGTGAACGTGCAGATCGACGGCGTCTGGCACAAGTTCCCCAAAGGCACGCGCATGATCGAGGCGTGCAAGCAGGCGAAAAAGGAAGTCCCGCACTACTGCTACCACCCGAAACTCAGCTCCCCCGGCAACTGCCGCATGTGCCTCGTCGAAATGGGCATGCCGCCGCGTCCCGCGCCCGGCCAGGAGCCGGAGAAAGACGAGCACGGCATGCCGAAGATCGGCTGGATGCCGCGCCCCGTCATCGCCTGCGCCAACACCGTCTCCGAAGGCATGGGCATCCGCACCGAAAGCGTCCTCACGCAGGAGTGCCGCAAGGGCGTGATGGAGTTCCTGCTCATCAATCACCCGCTCGACTGCCCCATCTGCGACCAGGCCGGCGAGTGCCGCCTTCAAGAGTTCAGCGTCGAGCACGGCAAAGGCGAGAGCCGCTTCCGTGAGGACAAGGTCAAGAAGCCGAAGAACGTCGATATCGGCCCGCGGGTGCGCCTCGATGACGAGCGCTGCATCATGTGCAGCCGCTGCATCCGCTTCACCGCCGAGATCGCCGACGAACCCGTGCTCGGCTTCACCGAACGCGGCAGCCACACCACGCTCGCCGTGCATCCCGGCAAGCGCCTGGAGCACAACTACTCGCTCAACACCGTCGATATCTGCCCCGTCGGCGCTTTGACCAGCACCGACTTCCGCTTCCAGCAGCGCGTGTGGTTCCTCACCGAGACGCCGAGCATCTGCACCGGCTGCGGCCGTGGCTGCAACATGGAGATCAGCGCCCGTGGCGACACGATTTATCGTCAAACACCCCGCGATAACAACGACGTCAACTCCACCTGGATGTGCGACAGCGGCCGTCTCGACTTCCACTTCGTGAACAGCGAGTTCCGCCTCACCGATCCGATGGTGAAAACCGGCGGCAAACATGAGATCGCGAGCTGGAAGCACGCGCTCAACACCATCGCCACCGCGTTGGCCGGCAAGAAAGGCGAGGAGATCGCCATCATCGCCAGCGCTCGCATGACGAATGAGGAGTTGTTCTTCGTGAAGCACCTCGCCGCCCAGCTCGGCACCACGAACATCGATGTCATCCCGCGCACTGGCGGTTCCGACAACTACCTCCGTGCCGACGATCTCAATACGAACACCAACGGTGCCAAACTCATCCTCGGCATCGAACCCGGCTCCAAACTGGCCGACATCCAGGAAAAGATGTCCCGTGGCCTTCTGCGCGGCGTTCTGGCCCTCGGCGAGAATTTGCTCAAAGTCGGCTTCTCGCAGCGCGAACTCGAAAAAGTGCCCTTCATCGCCACTTTGCACCTCATGGCGAACGCGAGCGCCGAATTGAGCAACGTCGTGCTCCCCGGCACCTCCTATGCGGAGAAGCGCGGCAGCATGATCAACGTCACCGGCCGCCTCCAGCGCCTCAACAAGGCCGTCAAAACGCCCGGCAATGCCCGCGACACCTGGGAAATCCTGCGCGACCTCATCGTCGCCTGCGGTGGCTCCAATGGCATCCATACCACCGAGGACGTGTTCAAACGTCTCGCCGTTGAAGTTCCCGCCCTCAACGGCCTGACCTTCTCCAAAATAGGCGATCAAGGTGTCCAGGTGCTCGAAACCGTCGAGAAAATCCCGCTTCTCGAACGCGAGAAGGAACGCAAGGCGAAGGGCATTATTGTGGGGTGATTGCGATGCTGCTGAGAATCCATGATTGTGGATTTCGTCACGCATCAGAGGTTTTGGAGACAATGACCTGCCAGCTCTTGTGCAGCATTTGATACTTGCCCTCAAAGGCGGCGAGAAATGCATCCACACCGGTGCGGACCGGAATGACTCCAGTTTCGGGCCGAAGTTCATAATCGTCCCAAATCACAATCCCGCCGGGTTCGATCAGCGGCCAGATCAGAACGGACTGGGAGAGCACCGAAGCAGCCCGGTGATCCGCGTCGATATAAGCTCCGGCAAATCGCGCTCCTTGGAGCTGGCGGAGTGCCTGGCGCCAGTGGGATTTGATCTTGACCACGCGCGCAGTTTCGTGAACCGCCGCCAGATTTGCGTCGAAGCGCCTCTCCGATGACATATTCCCCCACATGTCAACGCAGGTGATCCCGGAGGAGGGATGAGTGAGTGCGTTTGCGAGCGTCCAGATCGCGGACCTGCCCTCGTAACTGCCCAGTTCAAGCCAGC
>JAEUHJ010000215.1 GCA_016795375.1 Verrucomicrobiaceae bacterium | reverse complement strand
GGCATTTCCGCGCTGCTCTGCTGGATGGCCTGCACGAAGTTGAAGAAACGCTTCAACTACGACGACTCGCTCGACGTCTTCGGCGTTCACGGCGTGGGCGGCTTTGTCGGCACAGTGCTCGTCGCCGTCTTCGGCTCCACCGCCTTTGCTGGCGGACTCGGGGACTTCAACATCGGCAGCCAGCTAACAACCCAGCTTCTGGCCTCTCTTTACACCATCTTGCTTTCAGGCGTGGCCAGCTTTGTGATTTTGAAGGCCATCGATCTCACGATCGGTCTGCGCGTGAGCCATGAAGAGGAACGCCAGGGACTCGATCTCGCTGAACATGGCGAAACGGCATACAACAACTGACCTTTGCCAACCCGCACCATAACGTGGCGGTTCATTTGACCGTCACGCTATGCCGAAGCGCATAATGTAACGCCTGAATCGTTGCTTGCACCGTGACTCATCCGCAACAGTGTATCGACCATGCGCCGCCCTTGGATCAAAGTCGAAACCGCCACTCCGGATAAACCCGAAATATGCACCATCGCAGCCTCCCTGCGTTTGAGCGAAGACGCCGTGCTGGGCAAACTCGTCCGGCTTTGGTCTTGGCTAGAGATTAATCACATCCAGGCAAACGATATAGGCGTTACAAAAGAGTTTCTCGATAAGCTGGTTGGACGCAAAGGATTCGCCGCAGCCTTGGCCGATTGCGGCTGGCTCGTTGAAGAGGATGGAAAGCTCGGCTTGAAGAACCTGGAGCGCCACAACGGTGGCTCGGCCAAGGTGAGAGCTCTTACCGCACATCGCGTCGCATTGCACCGCAAGCGTAAATCAAATAGCGTTATCAATGCGTTACAAACCGCATCTCCAATTAATGAAAAAATAGAAATAAACACCACGAATTTCAATACTGAAAATAATGTTTCAAATGGTGATATTACATTGGAATTCAAAGAGACCGGCAATTTAACAAGCCTTCAATCAAGTAGCGTAAATGCAACGACCAACCATTCGGTACCTGTTAATGTATCAACAGAAATAAATTCGACTCAAGATGAGGTAACCAGCCTTAAAACCGGGGAATGTGTTGAGGTTGCAGCTAAAGAGTCTGCTCCGCCCAAGCGAAGGCTCAAAGCCGCCGATGCATCACCGGAACAACCTCTGTTATTTTAGAAAAAGTAACGGCAAAAACGTTGCTCTCGATATTTCAAAACCCAAGGATAAGAACCTCTCGTCAGGCAACCTTCGGTGCATTTTGAGCGAGCAACTGCTGCGCCTGCTCAACCCAGCGTTCGCGCTGGATGCGATCCTTGAAGGCGAGGCGCGCAGAGAACTCCTTGATCTGGTCCTCGCTCCAGGAAGCGATCTGGGCGTAAGTGTAAACGCCATACTCATGAAGGCGCTGCTCAAGCATCCGGGCAATGCCTTTGAGGGCGGTGAGGTCATCGGTCTTCTCCGGCTTCGTTTTGTAAATGAGTCCCAGACGAGTGTCCAGAACGGGCTGGACAAACGCGGCTGGAGCAGAGGCAGGCGGCAATTCGCCGCTCAGGGCGGGAATGGCTTCGGCAGGAACGAAGTCCGTGGAAACAGTCCTGTTTTTATCATCAGTCCCGTGCCCCTTTTTTTCAGGCGGAAGCGCGGAGGCGATGGCGGCCAACGGGGAAATGTGCCGCGCAGGAGCAGGCGGCGACGATGTATCCGCTGCCGGTGATGGTGGAATGCTGGTCACGGATTTCGCCGCCGTTGGAGAGGCTGTGGCCGATATCTCGGACTTTGCCACCACAGGCACCGCCGCTTCGACTGCGGCGGCTTTGGGCTTGATGGTGTTGGCCCGTGCCGGCCTGGACAGGCGGTTTTTCGTGGACGAACGTTGGGGAGGAGCGGCAGGGGGAACCGCCGGGGCTGGAGCATCTGGCACCTGCGCCACAGCATCCTCTTTGGCGGGCATGTGGATGGTTTCGGTGGCGATGGAGATGGACTGGCCGGATTTCACGGACTGATCGCCGATTTTGCGCTTCAACTGGGCGATTTCATCCTTCATGGCAGCGGCCTCGCCCCGTAGTTCGCGAGTCTGTCGCTTGTAGCGCCCCCAGGTGGCGTGGCCGAAAATCAGGCCGATGATGAAAAAAACGCCGCCAAGCACGCCGACGAAAACCCCGCTGTGCATGAGCATGTAGAACAGCGGTTCGGCAGAGAGGGATTCAAAGTCGAATTTCATGGAAAACCTTATTTGATGATGAGTTCGACGCTGTGCGGACTGAACGGCGCCGAAGGCGAACCAGAGGCGACCGGATCAAAGGCCATCGCGCTGATGTCGGCGGAAGGGACGCCTTGATCGACGAGAAAAGACAGCACCGCCCCTGCCCTTGCCTTGCCGAGTTCCTTCTCGACGTTTTCCGGACCGGCCGGATCTGGATGCGCGCCGATGATGAGTCCCAGCGCCGGACCGGCGGCGAGGAGTGCGGGCGCGAGCGAGGCGAGCTTCGTCTGCGCCTCAGGAATGAGCCGCGAGGAACCAGGTTCGAAGACAATGGTAAAATCACGCAGCATCCCGCGCAACGCACGGATCGTTTCAGACGGCAGATTCGACTGGGTTTGATAACCAGGGAAATGATACACCGAGGGCAGGAGCGTGAAGCGCGCATCCACCTTCGCCGCGCCGGTGACGGGACGCAGCAGGCCGAGCCACTGGCTTTCCATCTGGCGTGTGGCCGAGGCAGCCAGGTGCGGGATGCCGTCGCTGCGGATGTCGAAGGAAATGGGTGGTGGGGCGCTGAAGTAGCCACGCACAAAATTGGCGAGCAGCCCCTTTTTGGCAAAAGCCGCAGGCAGCACATGCGGGCTGGCCTTCAACGCTGACGGATCGACAACACGCGCTCCGGCAACCTCGGCGAGGGCACCGACGAGCTCCTCTTTCAAGGCGATGTCCGGCAGCAGGCCGGAGAGCACGATGGCGTCATCCTTGGCGTTGATATGCAGCTCGGCAGGCACGCGGAGCATGGTGAGAACCTGTTTGAGCATGGGGCTGCTGCTGTTGAGCGGCAGTTTGACTCCCTCCGGCCAGCGCACCTCATCTGCGCTGCGCAAGCCGTCCATTATCAGCGTGAGATCCGGCCGCAATTCGGTGAGCAGGCTCTGGATGTTCCTGGCTTCGTCTCCATCCGGCAGCCAGCCCGTGACTCTCAGCATGTTTTCCTTCAACTCAGCCTTGAGACTCGCGAGAACATGAATCCGGTCGGCGCCCGGCTGCAATCGCAGTGGTGCGAGGCCGCGAACGGCCTCCAGCGCCTTCTGCCGCGACACCGGATCAGGTGCCTCCCCCGTGACGGCGATGTCGAAGAACCGTACATCCACGACGGGATTCCGCACTCCGGCCGCTTGCAGGCGCGCCATCGCCTCCTGTGTGAGCACGGGAAGATTCCCCCGGCAGAACAGCCACGCATGCACCCCGGTGGCCAGCGGCAGCAGGATCAGCATGAAAATGAAGAGGCTGAGACGCATGGAAGAGGAGTGGAGCGGGCATTTGACACGACAAAGGCGGAACCGATAATCGGCGTCCCTCGGTGCCGCCGTACCGTTAAAAGTTTGCGGCCTGCGAGGCAAGAATTAACTGCCCACACTCCCAAATCACGCCCATGTCAGTCGCCATCGCCGGAACCGTCGCCCTCGACAATGTCAAAACCCCGCAGGATTCGCAGGAAAATCTGCTCGGTGGCTCCGCCAGCTACGCGGCGCTGGCCGCCAGCATCTTCTGCCAGCCGGTGCATCTCGTCGGCGTCATTGGTCACGATTTCCCGAAGCCGCATCTCGACATGCTGGCCTCCCGCGGCATCACGCTCGACGGACTGGAGCGCAGCGACGGGGAGTCCTTCACCTGGACCGGTGAATACCACGAGGACATGAACAGCCGCACCACGCACAAGGTCGGCATCAACGTCCTCGAACAATGGCAGCCGAAGCTCCCCGCCGCCGCGAAGTCCGCCAAGGTGGCCGTCGCAGCGAACATGAGCCCGGACAACCAGATGCAAATGCTCGACCAGATTCAGGCGGACTTTGTCACCGCCGACACGATGGATCTCTGGATCAGCATCGCGAATGAACGCCTGCATGACGTGCTCAAGCGCATCGACCTGCTCGTCATCAACGACGGCGAGGCCAAAGAATTCGCCGGCACGACGAATCTCGTCGAAGCCGGACGCCGCCTCCAGGCCAAGGGGCCGCGTTTCGTCATCGTCAAGCGTGGCGAGCACGGCAGCTTCCTGTTCGGCGAGAGAAAAGAGGACTTCTTCGCCTGCTCCGCCTATCCGCTGCACAGCGTCTTCGATCCCACCGGTGCAGGCGACAGCTTCCTCGGCGGTTTGTCCGGCTGGCTGGCTGCAAACGGCAAGACCAAGCCCACGTTTGAAGATCTCAAGACCGCCGTCGTCCACGGCAGCGTCACCGCCAGCTACACCTGCGAGGCATTCAGCACCCACAAACTGCAAACCGTGACGAAAGCCGACATCGAGACCCGCATCGCCCAACTGCGCGACTACACGAGCTTCGCATGAGTTCACGGTGCTGTTCAAGCCACTGCCAACAACCGCCAACCATCGCAAACCCGCCATGTGGACCCCCATCAAAACATTCAAAGACATCAAGCTGGAGAAAACCAGCGATGGCATCGCCAAGATCACCATCAACCGGCCGAAGGTGCGCAATGCCTTCCGCCCGCTGACGGTGAAGGAAATGCTCGAAGCCTTCGACATCGTGCATGAGGACCGCGACGTCGGCGTGATCATCCTTTGCGGCGAAGGCCCCCTGGCCTTCTGCTCCGGTGGCGACCAGAAAGTGCGTGGCGACGCTGGCTACATCGGCGACGATGGCGTGCCACGTCTGAACATCCTCGACGTGCAGCGGAAAATCCGCACGCTTCCCAAGCCTGTCGTCGCCATGGTCGCGGGCTATGCCGTCGGCGGCGGCCATGTGCTGCATGTGGTGTGCGACTTGACGATTGCGGCGGACAACGCCCGTTTTGGCCAGACGGGACCCAAGGTCGGCAGCTTCGACGGCGGCCTCGGCTCCAGCTACCTCGCCCGCATCGTCGGCCAGAAAAAAGCCCGGGAAATCTGGTACCTCTGCCGTCAGTATGACGCGAAACAGGCGCTGGAGATGGGACTGGTGAACACCGTCGTCCCACTCGACCAGCTCGAAGAAGAAACCCTGAAATGGTGCCGTGAGATGCTCCAGCACTCCTCGCTTGCCCTGCGCTGCCTCAAGGCATCCCTCAACGCCGATTGCGACGGCCAGATGGGCCTGCTCGACCTCGCCGGCAATGCCACGCTGCTCTATTACATGAGCGAGGAGGCGAAGGAGGGCAAAAACGCCTATGTGCAGAAGCGGAAGCCGGACTTCTCCAAGTTTCCGCGCTTTCCTTGATGAGCGTCGGTGCGACGCGGCATTCTTTCGTTTTTTTCCAACGGAGCTTCACCGGTCTGCTTTTTCCGGCGCCTGCTCCTCCCGCCGCGCCAGCAGCCAGAGCACGTCAGAAAAACGGTTCAGGAAGCGGACGACCTCCACGTTCGGCACCTCATCAGGAGTACCTTGCAAGTCGATGACCGCGCGTTCTGCGCGACGGCAGGCCACGCGGGCGAGATCGGCGTAAGCGCCGCTCATCACACCGGCCTCGCCGGGCAGCGCCCAGCCTTGGATCTTCAAGGCGCCCTCAGCTTCGAGTCGCGCCACCCATTCATCGAGCCAGGACACGTTTTGCCCGGTGATGCGCTCTGAGAGCGTGTCCGCATGGCGTTTTTCATTTCCCGGCGGCGTGGCCAGCTCGCCCATGAGTGTGATGAGCCAGCGCTGCGCCTGCGGGACGATCTGTTTTGCCTCCGCACTCGAGGCGGCGACGCGCAGCGGGCCGAGGGCGGCGTTCAGCTCATCCACAGCTCCGAGGGCGTGAACGCGCGGATGGGATTTGGCGAGTCGGCAGCCGAACAACAGATCGGTCTGGCCCTGGTCGCCTTTGCGGGTGGTGATGGACATGAGCGGGAATGTGGCGGGCTGGTGATGTCGTGTCGGATCACTCGTCCGATTGTGCGTTTCTGGAGTGTTCGACCGCGTGCGGGCTTGCCGGCCCCCGGGTGACCGCGCCTTTCCGCCATCCTCGCACTGCCCAGCCAAACAACAGCGCGAGCAGGAGAATGGCGGCCAGACGGGTGGAGCGCGAGGAAAGCATTTCAGTCCGGCAGTTTGTCACGGTTCATGATCCGGCTCGCACGTTCCAGCGTGCGCCGCTCCTCATCGGTCAGGCTGCCAATGCCGGCGATGTTGATTTTTTCGAGGATGGGATTCACCTGCTCCTCGATCATCTTCTCGATGGGCGCTCCCGCCTGGCGGGAGGCTGCCGGAGACGTGTCTTCTCCCTCCAGATCAAGCTGCGGGCGCGACATGCGCCGCGCCCGTGCCATCTCCGCTTTGCGTGTGTGCATGGCCGGTTGCGGCTGCCACTGGCTGGCATACGTCATGGGCCTGCCCCCGTAGCCCAGGCTGCGCGCATAGAACCAGCCCGCCGCCGCGCCGCCCACATGGGCGAAGTAGGCGATCTGCATGCCCTCCGGCAGCAGGCCGGAAACAAGCCCCGCCAGACCAAAGACGAGCTGGATGAGAAACAGCCCCTTGGCCAGCGTCCAGAGCCGCAGGCGCACGGGAATGATGAAATAAACAAGCGCGGTGATCTCCTCCCCCGGCAGCACCACGGCCAGCGCCATCAGCAGTCCGAAGGCCGAGGCCGAGGCACCGATGAGCGGCGTCATCGTGTCGCCGCGAAGCCAGCCGTTGACGGCCATCTCCGCCGCAGCCCCCGTGATGGAGGATAAAAAGTATATCGCGATGAAATGCCGGCTGCCAAAGTGCCTCTGCACACCGGCTCCCGCGTATCCCAGCAACAGCAGATTAAGCAGCAGGTGCCAGATGTCGGCATGCACGAAGGAGTGGCTGAAAACCGTCCACACCTGCCCGTGAGCCAACGCGCTCACGCTGATGCCGCCAAAGGGATAAAACACCCCTTTCCACATCTGCCCGAACTGATGAAAACCATGCTGCAAGACGAACATCACCACATTCAAGGCGGCGACGGCCTGAAACGCCGTCACCCCGCGCAGTGGTGTGCGGGGATCCTCGCGCATGTAATCGCGGTCGGTCAGGGACATCGGGATGAATGTGCGTCTCGGCACGGGCTTGGCGAGGTTTTTTTCGCCGCATCGGTGACAACGCGCCCCGTTTTGCCTATGATCCCGCAATCCGCATGAAAGCCGAAGCCCGAACCCTTCTGGACGCAGTCACTGAACGCGGGGCGCATGATGCCGCGGACCTGCTGGAAAAAGCGGCGAGCGAGGATGTGGCCACCGTGCTCATCAATCTCAATCCCATGCTCGCCCAGCAGGTGCTCGCGGAGATGGACGATGAGCCGCGCACCATGGCGCTCTCCCTCGCGCCGAAAGAAAAGGTACGACAGTGGATCAGCAACCGCGAGCACCCCGAGGACAGCGTCGGCTGGCTCATGGAGCCGCCTGTCGCCGTCTTCCGCCCGGACGTCACCGCGCGCGACGCCATCGAGGATGTGCGCAGGCTGGCAAAGACGACCATCATCACCTACGGCTACATCACTGACGAAAAGGGCAGGCTCCTCGGCCTGCTGGTCATGCGTGATCTCATGCTCGCCGCGCCGGAGGCGAGGCTCGCCGAAGTGATGCTGAAGGATCCCTTCACACTCGATCCCGATCTCGAGCTCACCGAGGCGATGAAGCTCGTCGTGAACAAACACTACCCGGTGTATCCCGTTTGCAGCAAGGACGGCCGCCTGCTCGGGCTCGTGCGCGGCCAGAATCTCTTCGAGGCACGCGCCATCGAAATCAGCGCCCAGGTCGGCTCCATGGTCGGGGTGAAAAACGAGGAGCGTCTCTCCACGCCGTTGCTGCGCAGCCTGCGCTTCCGCCATCCGTGGTTGCAGATCAACCTGGTGACCTGCTTCATCGCCGCGGCCGTGGTCGGCATTTTTCAGCACACGCTCGACCGCCTCGTGCTCCTCGCCGTGTTCCTGCCTGTGCTGGCCGGCCAGTCCGGCAACACCGGCTGTCAGGCGCTCGCCGTGGCGCTGCGTGGCATGACGCTGGGGGATTTGAAAAAGGGGGAGGAGCGCAGGCTGGTGTTGAAAGAAGGGCTGCTCGGGCTGCTCAATGGCCTTCTTGTCGGCGTCTCCGCCGGCATCGGCATGTATGCGTATGCGCGCATGAATGGCAATCCCAGCCCAGGTGTGCTCGCCGTCGTCGTGTGGATGGCGATGGTCGCCAGTTGTGTCGTCAGCGGCCTCAGCGGGGCCTTGATCCCGCTCACGCTGCGGAAACTCGGCGCGGATCCGGCCACCGCCTCGAGCATCTTCCTCACCACGGCCACCGATGTCATCAGCATGGGCACATTCCTCGGCCTGGCGACACTCCTGGTGCCATGAGCGGCGAAATCTGGAGCCGTGAGGAATGGCACGCGCGCATGCGTGCTCATCTGCGCCGTGTCGAAGCACAGGCCGACGCGTTTGTCGATCGCCGCAGCCGTGGCGCGAAGCACCCGGTGCATGACTTCCTCTTCACCTACTACAGTTTCACACCCGCAAAACTTAAACAATGGCTGCCGCCGCCCGGCGTGAGCATCGAGGCCACCGCCGCCGATCTCGACGCCTGCCCGTGGCTGCAAAGCAGCCGTTGTATTCACGAAAACGGCCTGCTGCGCCTCGATGAGCGCCGCCTCGGCCTGCGGGAGCGTGAATTCGCCGCGTGGGTCGCCACGCTCTGCGCTCGCATCCTCGGGAGGGCCGGGCGCTTCACCTGCTTCGGTCTGCACGAGTGGGCCATGGTCTATCGTCAGTCTGCCGAGCATGTCCGGCATCAGGGTTACGCGCTGCGCCTCACGCCGGAGGAGGTCACCGGCGTCGTCAAGTCGCAGGCCGTGTGCTGCTCACACTACGACGCCTTCCGCTTTTTCACACCAGAGGCGCGGATGTTGAACATCTTGCAGCCGGACCTCGAATCGCGCCTGGATCTCGAACAAGCCGCCTGCCTGCACGCCAACATGGACCTCTACAAATGGTCCTCCAAGCTCTGGCCGTGGACCGGCTCCGACTTGATCGGCGAATGCTTTGAACTTGCCCTGACGGGCCGTGACCTCGACATGCGCGCCAGCCCGTATGATCTGGCCGCCTTGGGATACGAGCCCGTCAAAATTGAAACCGCCGAAGGCCGTGCCCAATATGAGCGGGAACAACGCGAACTCGCCGCGAAAGCCGCGCTGCTGCGACAGAGGTTGCTTTTGCAATGCAAAAAGTTGCTCGACACCCGCCGCGCGGACAAACCAGGCGCCCGAACGCCTGTTGGTTCCGCCTCGTAGCAGGACGGATCACGTCTCTCCAGTTCGATCCAGACTGCTGACGCCACCCTACAAAGTCGCCGTGCTGGCTACGATGTCCTCGGCGAGACCGGGGATGGCGGCAAGGGTGCGGGCTGGTGTTTCACGCATGGCGGGAACACGCAGGCCGCCAGCGCCGGTTTGATGGAGCAACTGGTCGAGCGCACGGCCGAAAGCAGCGACAGCCGCAGCCTCCTCGTCGAGGTCGTGATTGAGCCCGTTGAGCAGGGCCACATGCTCGTAACGTTGCAGCCACTCCGTCGCACGCGGACGATAACGTTCGACGATGCGGGCCATGAAGCATGGAGCGTGGTGAGAATCCACTTCTCTCAGGACTTGCCAGATGAGGCAGCGCGCCACATCGGCGGCGGCGGTGATCAGGCCTGGCTCATTCACGCCCACCTGATCATGTGTGAGATGGCGGTGGCGATGTTCGAAGTGAAAACCGAGATCGACCTGGCACTGAACCTCCCCCGGCAAATGCCGGAAGACTTCGCAGAGCATGGAAACCTCCAGCCCCCAGCCGCCAGGCAGATTGAACTGCGCGAGAGCCGCCGTGTCCGCGGCAAACTCACCAGAGAGTGGATAACGGAAGCTTTCGAGCTGCTCCAGCAGCGGCCGGGAACCGAGCACGTCCCGACAGGCCAGGATCAGGGGAAAGATGAGCAGCCGTGTCACCCGCCCGTAGAGCCGGTCCGACACACGGCTGTAGTAACCTTTGGCAAAGCGGTAGCCCATGCGAGGATGCAGCAGCGGATAACACAGACGCCAGAGCAGGTCACGGCTGTAATTGAGGATGTCAGTGTCATGACTGACGATGATGCCGTCAAATCCGCGCGCATGGAGGTAGGCGATGCCCATCCAGATGTTCGACCCCTTGCCTGCATGCGCACCAGCCATGCCCGCCGTCTCCATGCGCTGGTAAACTGCGGAAAGCTGCGGGCCGTCATTCCATAGCACATGCGTTTTCTTCCCCCGCAAATGCTGACGGCAGATGTGCAGCGCGCGCTCGTGTCCGGCCGCATTCATGCCATTCATGCTCAGGACGACCTCCCTGACGTGGCCGGCCTCCGAAACCTCCTCCAGGATACGAGGCAGCGCCGGACGCTCGCACTCCGCGTAGAGCGCCGGCAGCAACAACGCCACAGGCTTGCTCCCCGCCCATTCCTGCATCTCAGCCTCCCGTGCGGAACTGTCCGCATGTGCGAGATGATGGAGCGTGGGCACGCGGGCGTGCTGATAGAAGTCGGCCATGAGCTTGAGGCGGCTCAGTTACTCACTTCCGGCAGTTTGTGAAACGAAATCACAGCCATCCCATAGGAAAGGCGAAGGTTTGAGGTGAAGTGCGCTGGCCGGAAGCAAGGGACGCGCTTGATTTGGAGTGCGATGTCTAAAACAAAACACACCCAAGCCGCCCAGCCAGCACGTCATCACATCAACATTCCGGGCCAGCTTCTCAAGCTCATTCCTCGCAGCAACATGCGCTACCGCGCAGTGCGCAGCCTGCCGGTTCCCGAAGGTAGCGACATCGTCAGAGAGACCAGTTCATCAAGCTCAGCGGCGCGAAGTGTAAGCACCTGGCGGGCTGGAGCGTGCGCCGTGTCGAGGCCTGGGTGCAAGTCGATGGCCGAGACACGCTCATGGTCTTCATCACCGCCAACACCACCTGGAGTCCGCGCAGCGTGTGCGACCTTTATCGTGCGCGCCGGGACATCGAAGTGTTCTCCAAGCAAGTGAAGCAGGTGCTTAAGTTCGGCGACTTCCCCGGCCACAACGCCAACGCGATCCGCTGGCAGGTGTGGACTGCGCTGCTGGTGCATGTGCTGCTGTGCTTTGCCGCGCACATCAGCCAATGGGGCCACAGCTTTATGCGACTCTTCGCCGTGGTGCGCGCGGCGATATGGGACAGCAGCAGCCTGCCCCCGGTGAAGTCCGCTAAACAATCAAAAAACTCAACTCGTCCTGCCGCTACTCAGACCACTCTGCTCAGGCCAAATCAGACTTTGAACCGCGTTTTCAGCGCCTATGGGATGGCTGTGATCTTGATTCAATCATGTAATGCCTGGAAGTAGGTTTCTCTGGAGCACCAACGAATCGACGGCATTCCATTCTTTTTTGGCGACGGTTCGCCGTCACTCCATAGCGCGCACTCAGCTCACGCACATCTACGCGAACAACTGCGTGAGCGGCTGGCCTTTGTCCGCCACGGTGAAGGGGCGCTTGCTTGAGCTATAGATCACCTGGTCGAGCGGCAGGCCGAGCGCGTAGCCGATGGTGGCGTTGAGATCGGGCGGGGCGACCTTGTCGGCGGCGATGGCCGCGCCGTCCTTGTCGGTGGCCCCGAATTTCATGCCGCCCTTGATGCCGCCGCCGATGATGACGGAGCTGAAGACCGGGAAGTGGTCGCGTCCCTGGTTCTGGTTGATCTTCGGTGTGCGGCCAAACTCGGAGCTGACCACGATCATCGTGCCGTCCAGCATGCCGCGACGCTCCAGATCGGTGACGAGCGTGGAGAGCGCGATGTCGAGCGTGTCACACAGACGCGGCGTGTTGATGAAATTCGCCACATGCGTGTCCCAACTGCCGAGGCTGACCTCGACGAAGCGCACGCCGTGCTCGACGAGGCGTCGTGCGAGCAGACAGCCCTGGCCGAAGGCGTCGCGTCCGTAAGCCTGGCGGAGCGCCTCCGGCTCCTTGGTGAGGTCGAAGGCCACGAGATCCTCGCTCCTCATGAGCCTGACCGCGTCGTCATACATGTCGGCATACGCCTTCACGCCACGCGTGTCCCACTTGCCCTGAAACTCGGCGTCGAGCGCCCCGGCGAGCTCGCGGCGCAGAGCAAAGCGTTCATCGGTGACACCTTTCTGCGGGCGCACGTTCTGCAGGCCGGCCTCGGGATTGTTGACCATGAGCGGGCCGTGTTTCTTCGCGAAGAAGCCCGCGCCGGGATGGCGGCTGTCGTTGCCGACATACACATAGGCCGGCAGCGCAGGATTGCCGCCGCCCTGGAAGAAACTCAGCCACGCGCCCATGCCTGGATGCTTGATCGTGCTGCGCAGGCCGAAGCTGGTGTGCATGAAGTAGTTCGCCTGCTCGTGCGCGGCGGTGTTCGTGGCCATGGAGTTGATGACACACGCATGGTGCATCTGCTTTGCCATGCGCGGCAGGTATTCGCTGATTTGAACGCCGTCCGCGCTCGTCTGGATGGCCTTGGTCGCGCCCATGACCTCCTTGCTGTCCGGCTTCGGATCCCAGGTGTCGAGATGACTCTGGCCGCCGGTCATGTAGAGGAAGATGACATTGCGCGCGGTGGCCTCCTGCTTCGCAGCCGCCGCGCCTTCACCCGCGGCGAATGCTTGGGAGGAGAACAAATGCTCCATCGATGGCAGCATGCCCACGCCGAGGCAGCTTTGTGCCATGCGGGTCATCACGGAACGGCGGGAAAGGTCGGAGTTCATGGGAGTTCCAAGTTTCAGGTTCGAAGTTTAAAGCAGGCAGGTTACTCGACAAAGATGAAGCGCTGGGTGCTGAGGGCGGCGAGGGTGATGTCCTCCCAGAGGTTCTTGTTGGAGGCGTAGGATTCGAGTGTTTGCAGCATCCGCGCTTTTTCCTTCGCGTCCGGCAGGCGGGAATAGAGGCTGAGGAAGAAGGTGTTGATCTTGTCCTCGTTCGTCACGGCCTTGCGCAGGTTGATGCTGAGCATGGACCACGCGCCGGTGAGCTGGGAGAGCAGAGAGCCGTTCATCATCGTGAGCGCCTGCGGCACGCTGGCCTCGTCGCTGGCGTTTTCGACGATCTCACGGTCGCTCTGCCCGAACTCGCGCAGGAAATGACCGCGTGGCGCGGGAGAGGGCAGCTCGGCGGCGCGGCTCCAGGTCTGGTGCAGCGACCTCTGATAATTCTCGAAGTTCTTCGCACTTTTCGGGTCTTTGATGCCGAGCACCTGCTCATCCGCCTGTATGCGCTTCATGTGCTTGGGATCGAGGGGCATGTCACGCGCATCGACACGCGTGTCCTCCATCAGGTTCATCATCGCCATGTCCATGGAGCCACCACCGCTTACGGCGGCCAGCTCCTCCTGAATCTTCTCGTTGCCGGATTTTTTCGCGGCGGCGTAGAACTGCCTCGACACACTCTCACGCAGGATGCGCTGGCTCTGGCCGAGGCGGCGCTGGATGTCGCGCGCCTTCTCCTTGTCATTCTTCGCACGGGCCACGTCGAGCTCCTTGCGCAGCGCGTCGAACTCCTTGTTCTGCTCGCGCATCGCGTCAGCGACGGCCCTGGCGGCTTCAAAGAGAAGCGGAGCCTCGGTTTGATCGAGAATCTGGGCCAGACGGCGGCGGTTCTCCAGGTCGCGCTTCTCGCGTTCGCGTGCCGTCCAGTTCGGCTGCTCGGGGTCGGGGCTGACGAGGGCGACGAGAGAATCCCACACCTGCTCCGCCGTCATGCGGTGGAACACCGGCCCCTGAAAGTAATAAGGCGCGCCAGGGCTGACCTCCTTCGTGCTCGCACGGGCGAAAAGCTGCGTGTTCAGCAGCACGCGCAGGTACGCCTTCATGTCGTATTTCAGCGCCACCATCTGTCTTTCAAGGAAACGCATCAGCTCGGGGTTGGAGGCCACGCTGCTGTCCAGCATCTCGTCCACCTGCTCGTAGATGCCCGCGCCGAAGACACGTTCCCACAGCCGGTTGGCGATGAGCGTGGTGAAACGCGGGTTCTCCGGCGAGGTGAGCCACCGGCCGAATTCACCGATGGCGTTCGACTCTTTCGTCAAAGCCACCGGTTTGCCGAACATCACGGACGCCCGCACCACGTCCTTCGGCTTCGCGTCCTGGTATTTGTAGTCATGCGGCAGGCGGAGCTGGCCTTTGTTCTGCACGACGAGCGTGTCACGCAGCGGGCGGAAGGCCTCGTTGAGCGCCTGGCGCATGAGATCGCGCGACTGGCTGTCGAGCGACTTGTCGGCGCGCACCATCTTCTGCACCTCGTCATTGCCCTTCGAGCGGTAGCTGCTGGCGGTCATGTTGTGGGTGAAGGCCGCCATCTCGAAGAACTGCTTCTGCGTCCACCGGTCGAAGGGGTGATCGTGGCACTGTGCGCACTCCATGCGCGTTCCGAGGAAGATGCGGGTGGTGTTCGACAGATTGTCCAGCGGCATGCCGCGGTCGCGCATGTAGTAGCCGATGGCACCCGTGTCGAAGCAGGTGCCCTCGCTGGAGACCAGCTCACGGGCCATCTGATCCCACGGCTTGTTTGTGCGCAGGGATTCGCGGATGAAGTTCAGGTATTGCTGCGCCGTGGTGCTGCCGCCGACGCCCTGGCTCTGCGCACGAAGCACGTCGGCCCAATAATTGAAGAAATGCTGCACATAGCCCTCACCATCGAGGAGACAATCGATGAGCTTGGCCCGTTTGTCCGGAGCCTGGCACGCATGAAAGGCCCGCGCCTCGTCCAGGGTCGGAATGCGGCCGGCGACGGTCAGATAGACGCGGCGCAGGAACGTCGCGTCGTCCACCAGCGGGTTCGGCGTGATGTTGTGCTTCTTCCAGCCCTGGGCCAGAAGGACGTCGATCTGCCTGGATGCGGCGGAGGTGTCAGCGGCTTGCGTCGGCACAGTCAGACAGACGGCGGCAGCGGCGAACGGAAGGAGCAACATGGCTTTCATGCCCCAACCAACGCCTTCCCGGCGGTCATCGTGTCAGGCCTCAACCAGGGTGCCAAATTTTGCACAGAGAATGACAAGATGCGCCTTGCCAAGCCTGCTCAAACCTGCCGGATTCACATCCCCATGTCATTGAGCAGCCCTTTGATCACATCCCATGCCTCACGCATGCCCTGGCCCAGTTCCGCGAGTCCCGGACCCATGATCCATGAAGCATAGGTGACTCCCGCCCACCACGCGATGGCGTTGATGATGATCATGAAAGTCACCAGCACCTCCACCCAGCGCCCCCAGACCCGGAGGTAGCCGTTCCCGTCCTTTTTCCGGCGGAAAATGTGATCCGAGTAGAGCGACACCGCCGCCCACCACAGCAACGGCGGCAGCAGCAGGAATCCGAGGATCATCCGCCGCAGCACCGGGCCGCCGCGCTGATTGTAGGGCACGCGGTCATAGTCGCGATAACGTGCCACGCGACGCCGTAAGGGCTTCGTCGTCATTCCGTCCGCCAGCACCTGGCCGGCCGCGTGCAATTCCAGCAGTGTCGAAACCGGCCGCCACTGCTCCTCGTCGTCACGTTTCACCAGGTCACTGTCCCTGATCGATCCGTAGGCCAGGAAATTGCGCAAATCGTCCTTGGAACAGGGGCCGAGTGTTTTCTGGCCTTTGGCGATGTAATACAGGGCATGCACGACCGTGGAGAATGACAGCAGCGGAATTTTAAGTGGGAAGGACGTGGAAAAGCAACACCGGGAATGCCTGAACATGTAAATCCTTTGTGATTCACCGGCAGAAGCCGCGCCAGCTCATCGTATGACTGACATGCGCCCGACCACCCTCCTCGCCTTGCTTCTCACCGCCTCGCTTCACGCACAAACACCCGCCGTCCCATCGAACATCAGGGCCGGCTTCGCGGAACGTGACATCACACCCGGCATCGGCATGGAGCAGCCCGGCGGCTACGGCAAGAGCTTCCACCGGGCCTTTCATGATTCCTGCAAAGTGCGCGTCGCCCTCTTCGATGATGGCAAAAAAACCGCTGTGGTGATCGGCCTCGATTCGCTCGTCGTGCCGCGGCAGGTCGTGCTCGACGCCCGCGCCCGGATCGAGAAAACCACGGGCATCAAAGGTGACGCTGTTTTGATCTGCGCCTCGCACTCGCACAGCTCCGGCCCGGTCGGCATGGTCATGCCGGGTGAGTACGACAAGGCCTCCGACCTGGTGAAGAAACTTGCGTATGAGGAATCCTCCTGCGCCGACGCAGGCTACCTGCTGCGGGTGACCAGCGAGATCGTCGCCGGCGTCATGGCCGCGAACCAGAACAAGCAGCCGGTGCAGCTCGGTTTCGGTTTTGGTCATGAGGACAAGGCCGCCTTCAACCGCCGCCTGCGCATGAAGAACGGTCAGAGCTGGACGCATCCCGGCGCGGGCAATCCCGACATGCTCGAATATGCCGGCCCCGTTGATCCGCAGGTCGGCGTGATCGGCGCGTGGGACATGCAGGGGCAGCTTGCCGGTGTCGTGGTCAATTTCTCCTGCCACGCCACCACGAATCCCGGCGGCATCTCGGCAAACTGGATTCAATACCTCGAAAAAACCATTCAGGGCGGCCTCGGCACGCACGCACCCGTCGTCTTCATGCAGGGAGCCTGCGGCGACATCACCCAGGTGGACAATTTGAGCCCCTACCAGCGTCCGAAGCCGGAGGAGTGGTCGCAGCTCGTCGGCGGGCGCGTCGGCGCGGAGGCGGTCCGTGTGCTCCTCTCCATGCCCAAGACCCTCACGGCCCCCATCGACACCCGCCAGGAGGTGCTGAAAATCAAGCGCCGCCCGCCCTCTCCAAAACGGGTCGAAGCGGCCACCGCCATCGTCTCCCAGCCCCGGCCGAAGGGCGACATCACGGACTGGCTCTTCGCCAAGGAGACCGTCATGCTCGACTTCCTCAACAAGACCACGCCCGTCGTTGATTGCGAGGTGCAGTGCGTCAAGATCGGCCCCGCCTGCTTCGTCTCCAATCCCGCCGAATACTTCGTGCAATACGGACTCGACATCAAAAAGGGCAGCAAGCACGCCTTCACCTTCCCGTGCGAGCTCTCCAACGGCATCGTCGGCTATGTGCCCACGGAGGAGGCATTCAGTCCGAAGGGCGGCGGCTACGAAACCCGCCTCACCTCCTACTCCAACCTCGAAATCACCGCCGGAACCCGGATGGCGGACAAGGGCATCGAACTGGCCAATCAAATGACCGCCGAGCCCAAACCGGAGCCGCCCAAGGCTCCGCCCTTCGCCGCCCCATGGCATTACGGCAACGTGCCGCCGGAGCTGGAGTAGTTCTCTGCATTTGCAGAAACCCGCCGGTCGTGTCAAAACAGCTTTCCCAGCCCTTCATGACACCCGACCAACTCATCGCCGCCCTAAACTGGCGCTACGCCTGCAAAGTCTTCGATCCCTCGAGGAAAATCCCCGGCGCCACCTGGGCCGCCCTGGAGGAGTCGCTCGTACTCACCCCATCCAGCTACGGTCTCCAGCCTTGGAAATTCCTCATCATCGAGAACAGGGAGCTGCGCGAACAACTGGTGCCGCACACCTGGCGCCAGCGCCAGGTCGCCGACTGCTCGCACCTGGTGGTGATGGCCGTGAAGAAGGCGCTCAGCATCGAGGACATCGACGCCTTCATCACCCGCATGGCCGAGGTGCGCGGCGGCACACCTGAGGCGCTCATGGGATTTCGCAAGATGGTCGGCGGCACGCAGGCGCAGGGCTACATGTCCAAGGAATGGGCCAAAATGCAGGCCTACATCGCCCTCGGCCAGTTCATGGCCTTCGCCGCGCTGCTCGGCATCGACACCTGCCCGATGGAAGGTTTCGTGGCGGAGAAATACGACGAGATTCTCGGCCTCGAAGCCCGTGGCCTCACCGCCGCCGTCCTCTGCCCCGCAGGCTACCGCCACCCGGACGACCGCTACGCCGTCCTGCCCAAGGTGCGCTTCAAAAGCAGCGATGTGATCGAACATCGGTGATGAAAAATGCTTCAACAGCCGCTCCATCGCTTTCGCGCTCAAGTTAGAGAGCCTTGGGCGCGGGTTTCGGTCCGCTGGACTTGGACGGCCCTTTTTGGGGAGCTTTGCTTTCCTCGTCAGTCACTGGCTCGTCGTCCTTGAAGCGCATTCGTTTGGTGACTTTTCCCTGTGGTGAATACTGGATCAGCTCGCCGTTCAAAAGGCCGTTTTTATAAGTGGCCTTGAAACGGGGGCTGCCATTCGGGAAAAAGCCCTCGGCCAGCCCCTCCATGCGATTTTTCGCATAAGGCACACGGCGCGTGATCTTGTCATCCTCCTTGGTGAGAAGGAGCCAGTTTCCCTGGCCATGATACTCCAGCGTCAGATCATCGTTCTGCTAGCTTCCCACCGGCGGCTCCTGAATGCTGAGCGGCTCCTTGCCACCTTCCATGAAGTAGTAATAGCGGCCCGCTTCCTTGCCGTCCTGGTAGAGCACGGTGAGGTTCTTCATCCCGACCTGGGCAAAATAGCCGCCCTTCGCTGGTGGTTTGATGCGGGAGAAATCATTCGCATGCGTCCTCACCTGCAAAACCTTGTCGTCATCACCGGCTGAGGAGATCTCAAAACCAAAGTAGTCGTAGTAGTGCGTGGTGCGCTGCTCGTCGTCATCCTTGTCCGCCTCGCCTCCGGCGTGCTTGCTGACTCTGCGCGCCTCCTCGGCGGTTTGCACAAAATCAGCCGGGCCATACTTCTCGCGAATGGCGGCGAGGGATGGATTTCTCCGGCAGGGCGGGCTGGAGGTTTCCATGGTGATGAACATGCCGTCGTCATAGCGGGTCGTCTGCCGGATGCCGAAGAGCACGTTGTCAATGCGGCCGCTGGCGTCTGATTTGTCAAAGAACTCGGTGTCGAGCAGGATGCGGCCGCCGCGTGAGCCGAGATGCGCTACCTGGTCGGCATCCGGCGCGTCCTTGAGCTTGAGCGCCTTTTCGATGCTGCCGTGATCCCATTTCTTCTGATCCGCAGGCTTCGTGACGAAGCGAAAAACGGCGCGCAGCTCCGAGGAGGCGGCAGCATCGACGCGCACCTGACGAAACCACAGGATGTAGTCAGCGCCGGGCTTGAAGTAGCCGCTGTCGAGCGTTTGCAGCGTGCGCATGCGGCCTTTTTCCTGCGGCGTGTCGAGCTCACGATAGAGCTTGTCCGCATTGAGCCAGTAGCGAAAACCACCTTCAAAATCACCCGCAACAGGTATGATGAACCAGTTGGCCCAGTTTTCAGGCGCGTTGAAGCACCAGACGAAATCGCGCTCCGCGACATCATCAGGCGCGGCGATGCGGAAACCGTCAAACGTGAATTGATCGCGATACTTGGAAACGGTCTCGCCGAGTTTGAGGCGCACGCTCACCGGATTGTCCGCCTTGGGCGGAGGAATGACATCATAGGCGGCCAGATTGGCGCGGACGCCTTCCGCCATCGACTCCTTGGTCATTTCTTCTTCCGCAACGCAGGCGGTCGTGAACACGAAACATGAAAAAAGGAGCTGACGCGTTTTCATGACCTGATGCTAACACAGTACTCTCACGCCGGAGCAAGCGCAAAAAACCGGAAAGCTTCTCGCCGGACACTTTCAGCGTTCATCCACGATCTGCACGAGCCGTGGTTCCTTTTCAGGGTCCAGCCACATGAGCATGGAGCGCAGGTCGTTCTCGCGCATCGCCGTGCAGCCGGAGGTCGGGACTCCCCGCCCCTGCCAGACGTGCAGAAAAATGCAGGAGCCGCGTCCGGGCAGGTTTTGTGCATTGTGCGCGATCACCGCGCCCAGCCGGTAACAGCCACCCGCAGGCGTCATGGATTCAGCGCTGCGCCAGTCGCGTGCCACCTCACGCACATCGACGATTTGATTGTAATGACGCGAACGCGCGTCATCGACGCCAAAATGATGCGGGGTGCAGCGGACATAGGGCAGCTTGACCCAGTCCGGCTTCGGCCCGGAGCCAAAAGCCCGCGCGATGCGGAAGATGCCCGCCGGAGCGCAGCCATCTCCTTCCTGCTTGAGGCGGAATCCGGCAGGCGCAGGCAAAGGCGGCTCGCCCAGTCCCCACGCAAGCCCGCCACGGCCGATGCGGACGGGAATGGCCCCGCTGGAGCACTCCCATGCACCCGCTGTGGTGCGTTGAAGCATGCGCAACTCCGCTGCCGTGCTTTTTTCATCATCAGCGGTGACGTAAAGCACCTGTCGGCAGCCAGCGGGCAAGACTGCGGCGATTTCCTGTGGCAGCGTGGCCGGCGCGGACATGCGCGCACAAGAGGAGAGCGTGAGGAGCATGACAAGCAGGCGATGCATGCGAAGCGGATGAAAATGCAACGCCGCAGAGCTGTGTGACTCTGCGGCGTTTTGAGGAGTGCCAGAAGCCGCACAGAGGACTGTGCGGACCACTTTAAATCACCAGCCGTGCGCGTCGCGCACCTGGATCATCGCGCTGAGGATTTTGTTCCAGGTGGCCGGCGTTTCGAGCACGGCGTTGGGGAACATGCAGCCGTCCCAGCAGATGTGCTGGATGCCACGGGCGGCGGCGTCCTTGAGCCAGTAACCGGAGGCCCGGGTGATGTCGAGTTTGCCGTTGGGGTCGTCAGCCTGGCAATGCTTGCCGGTCTTGTCGTGTGATCCGGCGCCATGCACGGTGCCATCGTTCTGCGCGACGTGGAAGTCGATGGTCCAGGGACGGAGGGCGTCGGTCATCTTCGCGTAGGCGGCCCAAAACTCCGCGTCGCTGTAGCCTTCCTTCACCAGCGCATGCTCAGGAGCGTTGTAGCCGAGCGTGTAGAGGTAGGTGTGGGCCAGGTCAGCCTGGAAGCCGAGCGCGTTCGGCATGCCGACGCCTTCGAGCACGTCGAGCATGTCCTTCCAAGAGTGCATGCCAGCCCAGCAGATCTCGCCTTCGGCGGCGAGGCGCTCGCCACTGTCAGCGGCGATGGCGGCGGCCTTCTTGAAGGTGTCGATGATGCGCGATGTGTTCGCCTTCGGGTTGTCGCGCCACTTGTTCACGCCGAACTCGGCGGAGTCGATGCGGATGACGCCGTATTTGCGGACGCCGTGCGCATTGAAAACCTTCGCGATGCGGCAGGCCATCTTCACAGCGTCGAGGAATTTCGCCTGCTGCGCGTCGTCGCCCATGGCGGAGTCGCCCACGGTGCCGGGCCACACGGGCGCCACGAGGGAGCCGACGGAGAAGCCCTTGCTGGCGATCAAATCGGCGATGCGTCTGATCTCGTCGTCACTGGCCTGCGGATCGGTGTGTGGCAGGAACAGGAAGTAGTCGATGCCTTCGAACTTCTGGCCGTTCACATTCGCGGCGGCGGTCAGATCGAGCATTTTTTCGAGGCTGATCGGGGGTTCCTGGCCTTCGCCATCGCCTTTGCCGACGAGGCCGGGCCACATCGCGTTGTGGAGTTTGGGTGCGGAGTTGCTCATGGTGGGATGCTTGGTTTGGAAAGCGGAGCCGCGAGGTTAACGGGTGCGAATTGGAACGCACGAAGAAAGTTTGGGGATTTCGTGCGCAGAGAGTGGTCCGCACAGTCCTTTGTGCGGTCTGGAAGACTGGTGACGTTCGTTCCGCACAGAGGACTGTGCGGACCACCTGAAGAGTCACTTCGCCTTCTTCCTGGTCTTCGCTTTCATTACTGGCGTCGGTTTGCGCAGAACCACCTCGACCGCGTTCTTCTGTGGCGCACCGGTCGTGCTGCGGCCGTCGGTGACGATCTTTTCGAGCGCGGCCTTCATTCTGGCGACGATCTCGGGCTTTACGCCTTGGAGATTGGTCTTCTCGCCGATGTCGTCCGCCAGGTTGTAGAGCTGCGTGTCGGGCAGGCCTTTCTCGCCGGGCGAACCAGGGCGCGGATCGCTCCAGCCGCCGGAACCGGCGCAGAGATCGAGTTTCCAATCGCCCTCACGCAGCGCAAAGCTGCCGTTGATGGAATGGTGAATCACGCTCCGGCGAGCCGCCTTGCCCGATTCGCCCAGCAGCGCCGGAAGGAAGCTGAAGCTGTCTTCGGCAGCGGTGTCAGGAAGCTTCACACCGGTGATTTCTGCGGCGGTGGCCATGAAATCGGTGAGGCAGACGAGTTGCGTCGATGTCTGGCCGCCCTTCACTTTCGCTGGCCAGCGCACGATGAACGGCACGCGATGCCCGCCGTCATAGATGTCCGCCTTGTGGCCACGATAAACCGCGCTGGGGTTGTGGCCGAAGGTGGCGAGCTTGGGATAATCTGCGCTCGGCGAGCAACCGTTGTCACTCGTCACGATGATGAGCGTGTTCTTCGCGATGCCGTTTTCCTCCGTCGCACGCATGATCTGGCCGATGGCATCGTCAGTCTCCATCACGAAGTCGGCATAGAGGCTGATGCCGCTTTTGCCCTGCCAGTTTTCACTCGGCAGGATCGGTGTGTGCGGCGAATTGAGCGGCATGTAGATGAAAAACGGCTCGCCCTCCGTCGCAGCGGCGGATTTTTCCTGGATGATCTTCTTCGCGCATTCCGTGAATGCCGGCAGCACATCTTCCCCACGGAAACCGGGTGATCCGGGGCCTTCGCGCGTGTAGCTTGCGGGGCCGCCCTTGTTCATCACCAATTTCATCGTCTGTGACGGCGCTGCCGCGACGTGATCATTTTCGATGAAGCAATACGGAACCATGTCTAGCGACGCACTGATGCCGAAGTAGGTGTCAAAGCCCACGCTTGTCGGCCCGTTCGTGATCGGCTTGGTGTAATCGACGTTGTTCACCTGCTCCGGGGTTTCGATGCTCAGTTCACTGACTTCTCCGGTGCGCACCCAGTCCATGCCCATGTGCCATTTGCCGACGCAATGCGTCGAGTACCCCTGCGCCTTCAGCATGTCCGCCACCGTCATGCGCCCTTGCTCAATCAAACGCGGGCTGAGGCCGCCGAGCACGGCGCTTTGCAACTTCGTCCGCCAGGCGTAACGGCCGGTCATCACGCCGTAACGCGTCGGCGTGCACACGCTGGAGCCGGAATGCGCGTCGGTGAAGGCCATGCCCTCCTTGGCAAGGCGGTCCATGTGCGGCGTGGCGATTTTGCCTTCGGAATTGAGGCATTTCACGTCACCGAAGCCGAGATCGTCGCAGAGGATGAAGATGATGTTCGGCCTGTCGGCCGCAGTGGCGACAGCAGAGAGGAATGGGAGCCAAAAAAGCGCCAGGAGTCGGTTCATGGTCCGACTTCAACGCGCTCAGTCCTCCGAGTTATCGAGATATTCCAGCGCCTTCGAGAAACTGGCCTGCGTGAGGAAATGATTCAGCCGCGTCGGCAGTTGCGGGCGCAGTTTCTGCTGCTCGGCCATGATTTCCTCCGAGACATTTTTCAACGCCTCCAGATGCGCCGCCGCATCCCGATCCCGGAACGCATGATCGGCGATGAGGTCGATGCGGCGTTGCAGGAGAATGCGGAGATGGTCGAAATCGGGCATGCGGTGAGTATGACGCGCTGGCGATCATTCGGCAAGAAGCGCGAATGGATCGGCAGGAGCGCACGCGTCTCGCGTGCCGTCTTCAGCGTCCCGCTGAAGACCGTTCCAGGACGTGATTTGGTCTGCGGCGACCGAGCAGATTCGCGTGAACTTCGTGGACGGTTTTCCGCGAGACGCGGAAAACAGCCTGCGGGACGCAGGCGCTCCCTCAGAGCTTCGGCGGCGGCGGTTTGATCGGCGCCTGCTGGCCGCTGACGACGCCCTTGGCCTTGGTCGGGCGTTTGTAGATCTTGTCGCCGCAGGCGATGAACAGTTCGCTGAGGTCTTTGCCGCCGAAGCAAAGATCACCTGCCGGTTTCGGTATCGGGATGATGAAGTTCACACGTCCGGCCTGATCGCAGACCTGGATGCCGAGGGATGTGGCGGCATAGAGCCAACCGTTGGTGTCCACGCAAAGACCAAGGACCCTACGCTGGCCCTCCAACTGATAAAAACGGCTTTGTTCTCTGCCAACCCTGTCATCTGCAAGGAGCTGTCTGCATGCGATACTGCCATCACTGTAAGAGACCGTATAAAGCTGTGTTTGGTCGGGAGACAGTATAAGTTTGGAAATGCCAACATGTGTCTCCTGAGCCGCATCAATCACTTCACCATTGGCTTTCACACAGCGCAGTGTGATTTCATCGGAAAGATACAGTCTGCCATCGAACGTCATCGCCATTTTGTCCGGGTATCCTCCAATGCCTTCCGCCCATTTTTTGAGTGAACCGTCTGAATAGAGTTTATACAACTCAAGGTGGTTGTTTGCGTTTGCCTTCCCATTCAGGAGAACCAGCACTCTGTCTTTTGCCCATACAGCTCCTCTAACGTCAGCGAGTGGTGGCTTCAAAAAGCTGGATTTCCCGGACTGTGGAAAAAGGCCAAACTCCCAGGGAGAAGTT
>JAEUHJ010000212.1 GCA_016795375.1 Verrucomicrobiaceae bacterium | reverse complement strand
CGTTCTACGGTCTGCTTCTCCGCCTCCAGCGCCAGGATCGCATCCAGATGCCCCGCCGCTTTCTCCTCCGCGATCTTTTTGCCAATGCCGCCGAGGTAGCTGGTGTTCAGCTTCGCCACATCGGCCTCGAAGGGCGCGGTGACGCGCTCTTTTTGCAGTTTGATGAACTGCGCGTCCAGCGCGGCGAGTTCGGCGGGCAAAGTGGCCCGCTCAGTCCCCTGAGCGGTTCCGGGTGAGGCGAGTGGCGCGGAAGGTGGGGCGCTTGCTCCCGCAAGCGCCGTCTGGGACGGTGCGGGCGGTTTTGCCGTGGTCGTAGTCGCGGGGACGCTCGTTCCGCTCAGAGGACTGAGCGGACTACTTTGGGCGGCCATCGTGGGCTTGGGGGCTTCCTGCTTCGGCTCCAGTGCTGCGGGCTTCGGTGGCTCCGGTGCTTTCGCCACGACCACGGGCTTTGGCTCCGGCTTCGGCGGCTCGCTGACTTTGACGGGCGGTGTCAGAGTGGTCCGCACCTGCGAAGCCCCGGAGGGAATCCCCTGTGCGGGTTTGGAAGCGTCTGTCACGACCGGAGCGCCGCTCAGGGGACTGAGCGGACTACTTGGCTTCGCCTTTTCCCTGCCGCTGAACATCACGAACGCGCCGATGCCGATGGCTGCGGCGGCTCCGATGCCGATGAACAGCGGCGTTCTGGACGTAGAGCGGACATTCTTGTCCGCTTCATTCTTGTCCGCTTCATTCTTCTTCGCGGCGAAGCCGCCTGGAGAAGGAGGACGAGTTGGAAAACTCGTCTTACGTTCCGACGGCGCGGCAGCGCTTTGGCGGACGGGGGCGTCCGCGCTCCGGGGCATCTGCGCGCTGCTATACCGCTGCAAGTCCGGCGCGGGCACCGCTGGCATCAACAGCGTGTCGAGATGCTGCCGCAGCTCCGTGGCGCTGGAATGCCGCTGCTCGCGGTCATAGGCCATCGCTTTCACGATGATCTGGTCAAAGCGCACATCCGTCCCAGGTGCGACGACGCTGGCAGGCTGCCACGCTCCGCGCGGAATCTGCCCGGTGAGCATCTGGTAGAGCATCACGCCCACCGCATACAAGTCCGCACGACCGTCCACCGGCATCCCCGGAATCAACGCCTCCGGGGCCACGAAGTCCGGCGTGCCCACGGCCATGTTGCTCTGCGTGAAACCCGTCTGCGCATCCACCGCCTTCGCCAGGCCAAAGTCGGCCACTTTCACGCGGCCTTGTGTGTCCACCATGATGTTCGCGGGCTTGATGTCGCGGTGGATGAGGCCGTTCGCATGCGCATAGGCCAAGGCGTCACACACATGCGCGGCGATGGCATGCACATGCTCCGGCGGCAGGCGGCCCGCAGAACGGATCATCTGCGACACATCCGTGCCCTGCACCATCTCCATGACGAAATACAGCAGCCCGCCCGGTGTTTCCCCCGCGTCATGCACCGCCACGATGCCGGGATGGTTCAGCCGCGCCATGGCCTGTGCCTCGGCTTTGAAACGATCCGCGAAGTGCATCGTGCCATCATCCTCCGCCGCCATCGGCGGCAGCACCTTGATGGCGACTTCCCGGTTCAGCGACTTTTGCCGCGCCTTGTAAACCGCGCCCATGCCGCCACGCCCCAGAAGGCCGAGGATTTCATAAGCAGGCAGCTCCGGCTGCAATTCCTCCGCCGTCGGTGGCTGCCAGATTTTTCCAGGGGTGCTTGCGGGAATGGAGGAAGACATACGGCGCGGAGTTTGGCGAACCGGGCCGGATTTGGCAAGGCGGGAATCTTTTTACGCTGGCTCCACATCAGACCAGCAGGCTTTCATCGGCGAACTTGAGGTATTTCAGGGTGTTCGTGCAGGTGATGCGCCGGACGGCTTCATCACCGGCGGCGCGGAGGGCTTTCATCTCCGCCTCATAGGTGCTGATGAGCTTCACCACCTTGCCGCTGATCTCGGCGGCGTAGCTGTAGAAGGGCGAGTCGCTGCCCCAGATGAACTTGTCTGGATAAGCGGCGGCGAGATCGGCGATCACGCGGCCGGGATCGGTGTAATCGCTGTCAAAGCGGCGCTCGCGCGGTGCGATGTAGGGCAGGTCATCCACGGCGCCCACGCAGTGGATGCAGTGCGCGGAGTTGTCGAACCACGCGTTCGGCAGCGCCTGGATGCGGTCGAGGCATTCCTTGTCGTAGCGGCAGGAGTGCGCGGCGCAGAAACGGATGTCGGGATTCGCCTCGGCGATGTCGATGATGTCGTGCGCCTGCGCCCAAATATCGTCCTCCGCCACACTGCTGTGGATGATGAAAGGCACATCCCACTCGCGGGCGAGGTCGAGGAAGACCTTGCCCTCATGTGCAAGCCGCTTGATGTCGGACTGGATGATGGTGCTCTGAATCTTGATGCCGTGAAAGCGGTATTCGCCGCGCAGTTTGACCAGCTCCGCCGCCTGCGCGTCCGTGTTCCGCATCGGATCGACCATGACGAAGGGCAGGATGCGTTTCCCTTCCTCAGGAAAGAGCTTCTGGCACTCGTCGAGCAGGCGGCGGTTCTCAAAGGCATACGGCACCGTTTCGAGACCGTTTTGACCGAAGGCGATCCCGCCGCCGCGGAACTTCGTCACGTCCATCGCCGCGTAGCTGACGAAGGGAAACGCGATCCAGTGGGTGATGCCGAGCGGCCCGCCTTCGTGCTGCATTTGCACGAGCTGCTGCGAGTAGGGGAAATCGCCGTGCAGATAAAACAGCAAGTCGGCGCCAAGGTGGTTGTGGCAGTCTATGAGCATGGTGGGAGTCAAACGAGTCGTGCAAAGCCCTGCTGTGGCGCTGATGCGGCTTCTAGAGGCATCGCGGCCACGAGGGCGAGCGATTCATCCAGCGCGGCGAGCATTCTGGCAATCAATTCTTCATCGTGGCACCATGTCACATAGAGCTGGCTCGACATCAAATAACCGCGCTGGAGCATGTGGCGTATCATGAGCGGCTTCGCCGCAGGATTGACAAAGGTGAGCGAGGGGGCGCAGGGCATGCCGCCGATCTTCAATCCGAGCGCGGGATGCCTCGCGGCCACTTCACGCAAACCGGCCTGCAAACGCCCGCCGAGGCTCCACACATGCTTTTGCACGTCTTCACGCCTCATTTTGCCGATGCAGGCCAGCGAGGCCGCGGTGCCGACACCATCCGTCCAGTAGCTGCTGGAGATGAAACTGCTGTTGGCGGCGTCCATGACGCCGTTTTTGCCCACGATGGCTCCGGCGGGATAGCCGTTGCTCATCGCCTTCGCATACACGGCGATGTCCGGCGTGATGCCGAGCACGGACGCGGCACCGGGAAAGCCGAAACGCCAGCCACTGGTGACTTCATCGAGCACAAACACGGCTCCGGCGGCATGACAGGCGGCGATGACGTTTTGCAGGAAGCCATCACGCGGATGCTCGCTGCGCATCGGCTCCATCACCACGGCGGCGAGTTTGCCATCGAGCTTTTGCAGCGCGGCCTGGAAGGACGCGGGATCGTTGTAGCGGAACGGCACCGCCGTGCCCGCGAGCTCTCGCGGCACGCCGAGCGGTTGCAGGCCGGGCAGCAAGTGCCCGCCGAGCGCCGCATCATCGCCGAGGTTCGCCGCGAGATACCAATCACTCCAGCCGTGATAACCGCAGAAGGCGATGCCGCTTTTCCCCGTCGCCGCTCTCGCGATGCGCACGGCGAGGCCCAGCGCCTCGCCACCGCCACGGGCGTAGCGCACTTTTCCGGCCCAGGGATGCAGATCGAGCAGGTCATCGGCAAGCTTCACCTCATCCGGCGAGGCCAGCGTGGCATAGCTGCCGAGATTCACACGGCGCTTCACCGCCGAGTTCACCTTCTCATCGGCATGACCGAGCAGGATGGCTCCCACTCCGCCGGTGAAGTCGGTGTAGCGCTTGCCATCGAGATCCCAAACGCTTGCGCCTTTTGCACGCGAAAAATAGGAAGGCCACGTTTGCGGATCGAAGAGATGTGCGCGTTTGGAGAGCAGCCCGGTGCCGCAGGAGATTTTCGTTCTGGCTTCTTCCCAGAGCTTGGGGCCCGTAGCCCGAGTTTTCCAACTCGGGTCTTCGGTTGAACGAGTTGGAAAACTCGTTCTACGGATCAGCCGCAACGCATTCTCGCGGAAGATGTCCTCCAGGTCGTCCTGCGTCATTCCCGTGTCCTCGCAAGCTTCGCGGAGGCAGAGCAGCGATTCGATGCCGACGGTCGTGTACTGGCCGAAGATGGTCAGCTTCTCCATCCCGAGGTCCGGATGAATCCAGGTGAAGCCATCGCCTTGTGTCACGCACGAGCCGCGCAGTTCGCTCACCATGTAATCGCTGCCCCAGAGCACGCGTTTAGGCCCGAGAATCTCAATCGCGGCCCGGAAAGCACCCGCCTGCGTCACGGCGGAAGTATCCACGACAACGTTATCGAGGTCGATGAGGTGATGCAGGCCTTCGCGAGCATGGCGGTAGTTAAAACTGCGGGCGATGTGAGCGAGGATGAGCTGGCAGCGCGGGTATTGGCGGCAGAGACGGCTGATGGCCTCGATGTTGCGCGGATCGGTGATGCCATCCGCCAGCATGATGTGCAGCACCATGATGCCATCGTGGTCGTGACAAGCCTCCCACATCCACTCCGGCGCGAAGGATTCGATCTCCGCCTCCTTCGTGTCCGGCACATCGGCATACAGCCGATACGGCTTGATGCCGACAAACACGCCCGTGCTCATCAAGCGGCGAACTTCCGCCGGATCATCCGCCGGTGCCGCGAGCACCAGCGCCCGCGAGTTCGTGCTCGTGTCGATCTGTGACCGCACCCACGCATTTTCACCTACGCGGTCATTCCCCGCACTCGGAAAGCCGAAGAATAGCCCCTCCACCTGCCTCCCCGGCATCCAGAGCTTCATCGCCGACTGAAAGTCCTTCATTCCATAACCGCGATCCGCGTCGAGGAATGCCGGGCGATTTCCCTCCGCGAAATGGCGCGTGTGAAACAAATGCGTGTGGGCATCGAAGACATTCCGCGGCACAAAACCATCCAAGGCGCGGTGCAGCAGCCTGCGGTCGGTGTCGTTGAGTTCGGTGACGAGTTTAAGTGACATGCGGAGTGCCGCGGCGGCGGGTTATTCCTCGAAGATGGCGACATGCGCGACGCCATCCGGCCCCATGCGGGCATGGAACATGCCTTCACTGTTGAATGGCGTGGAGACATTCCCCCTGGAGTCCAGCGCGATGAGGCCGCCGCTCGCGTTGAGCTTCTTGAGCTTGTCGTTGATGATCGTATGCGTGGCGTCATTGAGCGACGCGTTCGCGTATTTCATGCGGGCGGCGACATCGTAGGCCACGGCGTTGCGGATGAAAAACTCGCCATGACCGGTGCAGGAGACGGCGCAGACGCCATCCTCCGCGTAAGTGCCCGCGCCGATGACGGGCGAGTCACCCACGCGGCCCGGCAGTTTGCCCGCGAGGCCGCCGGTGGAGGTGCCCGCTGCCAGATGCCCGTCCTTGTCCAGCGCCACGGCGCCGACGGTGCCCATGAGCAGTGAGAGATCGCGTCCGGGAACAGGGACGTAGGCTCCTTTGGGCAGGGCCTTCTCCTTCGCGCGCTGCAGCCGTTCTTTTTGCCCGGGAGTGAGGAACCAGTCAGGGGCTTCGAACCGCAGCTTCTCCTGCCGGGCGAGATCCTCCGCTCCTTTTCCGGTCATGAGCACATGCGGCGTGCGGAGCATGACTTTCTGCGCGAGCAGGATGGGATTGCGCACGCCATGCACGTTCGCCACAGCGCCGGCGAGACCGGTGCGGCCGACCATGATCGAGGCGTCCAGCTCCGTGGTGCCATCGCGGGTCAACGCGGCTCCACGCCCGGCATTGAAGAGTGGTGAGTCCTCCAGGATGATGATGGTCGTAGTCACGGCCTCCTCGCTGCTGCCGCCAGCTTTGAGCACCGCATGTCCTTTCCGCAGAGCCTCTTCAAGCACCGCACGACATGCGGCCTCTTTTTCCGGCGTCAGCCTAGCACGCTCCACCCCAGCGCCGCCATGCAACACGAGCGTGACGGGCGCTTCGGCAAGAATGCAGTTTGTGAGAATGTTGAGAGCGAGAAAAAGCCGCTTCATGGCTTGGAGAAGGTGTTCACCCGTCGATGTAGATGGCAAACACTTTCGCCATGCTGCCAACTGGGTAATTCACGCGCAGAGCGGCTTTTTTGCCTACGGGGAGTGGATTCGGCCATTTCAATGGCACGCGAACATCACTCCTGGTCAAGGTGAGGTCAAAGCCGTCAATTGGGCGGTCCAGATGATCGAGGAGCTGAATCTGAATCGGCGACTCAGCGGAGACGCCGTCCACGTTGATCGAGATCTGCTTCGCGGTGAAGGCGCTGGTGATGAAGTGCGCATCGTTTGCGGACACTTTGGGCGTCAAGGAGCCGAAACCATCGCGGCGCAGCGTGGCGAGACCGATGTCCATGTTCTCCAACACGCCTCCGGTATCCCAGTGCGAATACCAGATCATCGTCTTGTCGCCTTCGTTCACAAAAGCGTGGCCTTGCAGGATCGCGACATCATCCCACTCCCCTTCCCTGCCGCGCGGGATGACTTTGAAGCCGGGCACCGGCTCGCGGTAATGCACGCCGTCGTTGCTGATGACAAGTCCCAGATCGACGCGCACGCCGAGATTCCAGCTTTTTCCCTTCGGCGGCGGCTGCTCCGCGTCCTGCCACATGCCGTGCAGTCCGACCATGACGTTGCCACGGTTCCATAAGCCCGCGCCCATGTGCATCTGCTGACCTTTGACCGGCGGATTGGAAAGCTGGCCCGGACGCGCATACGAAAACGCCTTCGCCTTCGACCACGTCACAAAGTCAGGCGAGCGATACGCCAGCATGTCGCGCCCGATGTCGCTGCCATCTGCACGCCATGACCACGGACTGAGGAGTTGCCCCGTGGCATAGTAGAAATCGCCGAAGCGATACAGGCTGCTCACCTCGAAGCGCTCACCACCTGCGTTCGCCGGACGATCACCGACACATTTCCATTTCAGCCCATCCGCGCTCGTGGCGGTGACAAAGGAGCCCCAGCGCTTCTCATTCGGGCCGATCTTGCTGCGTCCGCCTTTCACATCGTCAAAAGGCATGTGCGCGATGTAGGCGCATTTGTAGCGTTTCGCCGGATCAGGCTCATCCGGCTCGTAAAGCACGGAGAGGAAGTCGTTCACGCGTGTCATCGAGTGGGGGGTGCCCTCGATGAGGCAGATGTTGTTCTTCCTGCTGCCGTTGAACTCCACGAGACCGAGTTCCGGCTTTGTCCAGGAGATGCCGTCCTTGCTTTCCGCATAGCACATCGGCCGCCACCAGCCGGGAGCCTGCCCTGCTTTGATCTCCGGCTCGTGCATGCCGAGATACCACATGCGGAAGGTGTCGCCCTGCTTGATGACGGTGCCGTAAAGGATCGCGTGCCCGGCGTCAGGCGAGCCTGGCGGGCCGCTGCGCAGGACAGGATTGCCGGGATGCTTCCGCGCTGTCTCCAGTGTGAGCTTCAGATTGTGCTGCCAGGTGATGTTGTGGTCGTCGAAGGCGAAGAAGACGGATTCAGCGGCATGAGCGTAGAGCGAAAACACACCAAGGATGAAAAAGCGGCACTTCATGCCCGAGTGTGAGGCCCTTCACTGAAGGAGCCAGTCCAAGTCACTGGTTCAATGCGCAGACCAAAACGGCCCAGGTCACACCGCCACGCAATGCACCTTGCTGATGCCCTGGATTTTCTCCAGCTCGGCGAGGACTTCGGCGCCAGGGCAGGAGTCCAGCGTGAGCAGAGTGAGCGCCTTGCCGCTCTCCTTGTCGCGGCTGAGGCTCATGTCGGCGATGTTGACCTGGTTTTTGCCCAGGGTCGCGCTGTAGGCGGCGATCATGCCGGGACGATCGATGTTTTCGATGAAGAGCAGCGTGCCTTCGGGGCGGGCCTCGATGTGGCGGCCGTTGACCTTCACGATGCGCGGCGCTCCGGCGAAGAAGGTGCCTGAGATGCTGGCGCTTTCACCGGCGTCGTTTTTGGCGATGACTTCGATGAGGTCGGTGAACTCGCCCGCGCCGGGCAGGCGGCTTTCGGTGAAGCGCAGGCCGAGGTTTTCAGCCACGCCGCTGGCGTTGATGTAGTTGACCTGCTCCGCGCCGACGGGGCGCTCCAGGAAGCCTTTCAACACGGCGCGGGAGATCAGCGTGGTGTCGCCACCGCCGACCTTGCCGCTGTAGTTGATGCGCACGACGTTCGAACGCGCCGGGGCGAGCTGGGAGACGAGACGGCCGAGCAGTTCGCCGAATTTGAGGAAGGGGCCGATCTCGGCGAGCACCTTCGGATCGACATTCGGCATGTTGACCGCGTTGACGACGGTGCCTTGGAGAAGATGCGCCTTGATGACCTCGGCGATCTCGATGCCGACGTTTTCCTGCGCCTCCTCGGTCGATGCGCCGAGGTGCGGGGTGAAGACGGTGTTCGGGGCCTTGAGCAGCGGATAGTCGGCGGGCGGCGGCTCGGTCTCGAACACGTCGAGCGCGGCTCCGGCGATGGTGCCGTCCGTGAGCGCCTGGGCCAGCGCGGCGTCGTCGATGAGACCGCCGCGGGCGCAGTTGATGATGCGGCAGGATTTTTTCAGCGAGGCGAGGCGCTTCGCGTTGATCATGTGCTTCGTCTCCGGCGTGAGCGGCATGTGCATCGTGATGTAGTCGGCCTGCACGATGGCGGCGTCGAGATCCTCGCAGAGCGTGACGCCGAGGCTTTCCGCGCGGTTTTTGCTCAGATACGGGTCGTAGGCGATCACGCTCATGCCGAAGGCCTTCGCGCGTTTGGCGAACTCCGCGCCGATGCGCCCCATGCCGAGCACGACGAGCGTTTTTCCGAACACCTCGGTGCCCTGGAAGCTTTTGCGGTCCCATTTGCCGCTGACGATGGTGGCGTGCGCCTGCGGGGTCTTGCGGCTGAGGGCCATCATGAGCGTGAATGCCTGCTCGGCGGTGGAGATCGTGTTGCCGCCGGGGGTGTTCATGACGACGACGCCGCGCTTTGAGGCGACCGGCACGTCGATGTTGTCCACGCCGACACCGGCGCGGCCCACGACTTTGAGATTCGGCGCGGCTTCGAGCACCTTGGCCGTCACTTTGGCTCCGCTGCGCACGATGATGGCATGCGCGTCGCGGGAGGCCTCGATCATCTTGTCCTCGGCCTTCAAATCCATGTTCACCGTGACGGAGAAGGACGGCTCCGCTTTGAGCAGGTCGATGCCCTTGCTCGAGATGGGGTCGTTGTTGCCGGCGATGAGGATGTTGAACTTGGACATGGTGTTTTTTTGGGGGAAAGGGCGCGCAGACTAGCCGCCTTTGCCCGGCGCTCAAGGGGTGATTGCGTGCTGGACAGGACACAAGCGGCGGAGCATGAATGCAGACCATGATTTTGGCCCTCATCCCAGGAATCGGCGAAGCGGAGACCTATGCCATCGGTGCCGTTCTTGTGACCAGCCTGGCGTGGTGGGCGGTGCATGCCTCCAAGCTGAAACGGCTGAAGGCGGAAGCCGCTGCCGCGCTGGAAAAACAACGAGCGGATGGCGAATCCGCGATGAAAGCGGAGCAAACGCGGGCAGCCGCCGCAGCAGCGGAGGCCAAGAACGCCGCGGATGTCGTGGCGGCGAAGCTGGCGGACACCGAGCAGCGTTTCTCCACGCATCGCGAAGTGGCCGAGCGCCGCGCGAACGACGCCTCCCAGCAGATCACGCGCCTTGAAAGCGAGCTGGCCACCACGCGCGAAGTCGCCGCGCAACTGGTGCCGACGCAATCGCGCATCAAGGACCTGGAACTCGCCCTCTCCGCCGAACAGGGCCGCGTGAAGGCGCTGGAGCAGACGGTGGAGGCCACGAACGCGCGTGCGGTGGATTTTGAAAAGCGCCTGGCCGAAGCCCAGGAGCTGGTGCTGCGGCACAAGGAGGAGATGCGGGAGAGCGCGGTGGAGCTGAAGAAAGTGCGCGACGAACAGGCGGCCCATGCCGCCGCAGGCGGAGCCGAGGCCGAGCTGGCGAAGGCACGCGAGGCGCAGCAGCAGGCGGA
>JAEUHJ010000186.1 GCA_016795375.1 Verrucomicrobiaceae bacterium | reverse complement strand
CGTTCTCGATGGAGATCTTCACGCCGAGCTCCTTCGCCAGCGGCACGGCCTTCTTCAGCTCGGCGATGGAGCGGTCCCATGCCGCCTGATACGGCACCTCCTCGTTCACCACGCCGGGAACGACGAGGATGGAGTCCGCGCCGTAGGCTTTGGCATCGCGCAGGGTTTGCAGCACGCCTTGCAGACCTTGCTCGCGCACGGCGGCATCGTTGTGGGTGAGCGTCTGCTTCCAATGCGTGTGGCAGCACACGCTGGCGGCCTGCAGGCCGGACTGGCCGAGCGCGTCGACCACCTCCTGCTGGTTCATGCCGCCACTGGGCTCCACGCCTTCGTAGCCGGCGTCTTTCGCCGCTTTGTATTTCTCGATGAGCGTTCCTTTGATGCCGAGTGTGCCGCCCATGATGGCCTTGCGCAGTTTACGCGCGGGTTTGGCGGTCTCCTGGGCGATGGATGGGCCGGTGGCGGCGAGGAGGGCAGTGGAGGTGACGGATTGGAGGAAGCGGCGGCGGCTGTTCATGGCAGGAATACGGTGTGCTGGATGTGATTTTGCGTGTTGGGACGATGTCAGCCGTTCTTTGCCAAGAGGGATTTCGCGGCCTTTTCGATTTTCGGCAGCAGGCTGTCAGGCAAGCCGGCCAGCAGCGGCAGCACGGGGCCGGTCTGGGCTACGCCGGCGAGTTCGACGGCGTGGTGCAGCACGAGGATCGGGCTGTGGGCGTTGCGCAGGTCTTCGAGGGCGACGAACTCCTCGCGGATCGCCTCGGCGGCGGCGTAATCTTTCTTCAAGATGGCCTTCAGCATTGCTGTGGAGCGTGACGGTGCCACGCACACGCAGCCTGCGGTGAATCCGGCCACGCCGAAGTCGCGCATGTGGATGATGGCCGGCTGCTCGCCGATGCCGCTGATGACGATGTTGGGATCGACCAGCTTGAGCAGCTTCTTGAGATACGGATCCTTCTTCGGATCCTCTTCGACGATGGCGTATTTGATCCACGAGATGACGCCGTCATTGACGAGTTCGGCGGCGAGCTCGGGCGTGATGTAACCGGGATCCTTGATGTAGAGCACGGCTTTGATGCCGGACTTCTCCACGAAATGACGCACCGCAGTGGCAACACCGGCGGGCTTCGACGGGAAGAGTGTCGGCAGCAGCATCGCCGTGGGGAATGCGAACTCGGCCAGGATTTTCGCCTGGTCCATCGCGGTGCCATACATCGGGCCTACGGACGGCACGATCCACATGTCCTCGGGCGCGAGCTCCTGCAGCATGCGCAGCATCGAGTGGTATTCGCTGATGGCGATGTTGTAGAGGTTCGCGTTGCCGCCGTAAAGCAGTGTGCGGATGCCACCCTTGTGCATGTGTTTGATGAGGCGGCTGTTCTGGGCCTTGCTCAGGGAAAGATCCTTGTTCCGGCACAGCGGCGGAACAGCGATGACGGAGGACTGCAAATCCTCGAAAGTGACGGGGGTGGTCTTCATGGCGGCCCGCAAGGGAGCGCGAAGTCAGGCAGGCTGCAAAGGAAAACAAACCCGGCCCGCCGGAGGTCACAGTCCCTCGATGAAGCTCAGCAGATCCGCCATGTCCGTGACACTCATCCCCGTCTCGAGTCCTTCCGGCATCAGGCTCTGCCCGGTGGAGGCGCTGCCCTTGATCTCGCTGCGCTGGAGCGTCTTTTCGAGGCCTCCCATCATTTTCAAAGTCATGCTGGTGGCCGTGTCGTTCGTGATGATGCCGGTGAAGGTCTGCCCGTCCTTCGTGTTCACAGTGTAGGCGATGAATTGTGACGCCACCTCCTTGTGCGGCTCCAAAATCGCCGTCAGCAGCGCCTCGCGCCCCTTCGTTTTCACCGTGATCAAATCCGGGCCGACCTGGATGCCGTCCGTGCCCGCCTTATGACAGGCGATGCAACGTGCCAGGAACTGTGCCCGGCCTTTCGTGGCATCGCCTTTCGCTGCGATGGCCGGCTTGAACTTTGCCATGACTTCCTCACGCGAAGGCGGAATGACCGACGCCAGCGCCATCTTCGCCGCCGCTGCCACTTTCGGGGACTTGTGTTTGATGAGCGCCTGCACCTGCGCGGCGGAGAACGCCTCCGGTTTCACCACCTTCGCTTCCAGCAAGGCCACGGCGCGGTCATCGCGTGCCAGCAAGGCATCCATGGCCGCAGCTTGAGCCTTCGTTCCGTAATGCGCCCAATTTCCAATCAATTCCGCGGTGACATCTGCGGCGCCATTTTGCGCCATGACGCGGATTGCGGCGGCTTGAACTGAATCCGGCTGTTTTTCGCCCAAACAAGTGACGAGGGCATCGTGCGATCCCTTCGCGGGACTCACGCTGAGCAGTTCGATGGCCGCGACACGGGCCGAACCACCCGCCTGGGTGTTGGCGGCGGTTTGAGCCGCTTTGTCGAGGATGGCGGCCAGCCTGCCGCCCTTGTCGGCCTTGGTGAGATTGGAGCCCGCACGGCGCAAACCATCTCCGAGAGCCTTCACCCACGCGGCCTTGACCGGCTCCGCAGTAACGACGGCGATCAGATCGTCCTGATCCTTCCCCTCGGCGGCGGCCAGCATGATAAGGGATTCGGCCAACGCAGGATCGAGCCTGCTCAAATCACCGCGAAGCTGCTCAAACAAGCCGCTCCCCGCGTCACCGAGCACCGCCGCGCTCATCCATTTCCCACTCACGCCTTCACGCACCATTTTGGCGAGCCAGACATCGCGCGAGGCGCTCTTCGGAGCCGCCAGCGCCACCTGGAACCGCACGCGGGGTGAGGCATCACCAGCAAGCGTGGCAAGCGTCTGTTCATCGAGCAAGGACACGCGGCGCAGCGCCGCCTCGCGCACATGCGCATCCGCATCCTTCGCCGCAGCGGCGACATGAGCAGCCTGCAAGGCACCGAGCGACTCCAGGCTGTTCATGGCATGCAGCTTCGCCAGGGTGTTGCCGCCAAGGAGCACTTTCTCCAGCAGCGGCACCGCAGCCTTGTCCTTCCGCTCATAGAGCAGCCGCTGCGCCGTGTCACGCTGCCAGCCGTTCGGATGGCCGATATTTTTCACGAGTTCTTCGGTGCTGGCCTCGGCGAGATTCACTTTTTCACCGATGCGCGGCGCGGTCTTTGTAGTGGTCCGCACAGTCCCCTGTGCGGAATCCTGACCGCTCAGAGGACTGAGCGGACCACTCTCCGGCACGATGCGATAAATGCGGCCGCGATCATTCCCATTGTTGAGGTCGATGAACTTCTTGATCTCGTCCGGGATGCTCCAGGGATGTTCGATGACCTCGCGATACATGTCGCAGATGTGCAGACAGCCGTCGGGGGCGTTGGCGAAGTTCACCACACGCACCCAGGTGTCTTTGGACGCGGCGAATTCGAAGCCGTGTTCGTCGGCGGGGCGTTCGCCGATCAAACTGATGCCGTCAGTGCTCGGCTTGATGATTTTGCGATGCACGAGCTGGCCGCCGGCGTCGCCGCTGAAGCTGTTGTTCACGAAATCCGGGCCGTAGGCGTCGCCGCGATAGATCGTGGTGCCGGTGGCTCCGGTGAAGTAGCCGCTGACGCGTCCGCCGCCCTCGACCGCGCCTTTCACCACACCCGCGATGCGCCAGCGGGTGCGGATGATGCGCCAGGGCTCGTCCGGGCTGAGGCGGAAGACTTCCGCCGCGCCTCCATCGACCGCGATGCTCTGACGCGCGGGCGGCATCTGGTAGTAGGGATTGCGGTTGGCGTATTTGTCGTCGTAAACCCAGTATTGAAGGTGATCGCTGTTCGAGCAGCCGAATTTGCGACCGTAGTTGTCGAAGCTCATGCCGTATTGAGCGCCGCCGCCTTCGAGTCCGAACTCATGGGTGAGCGGATCGAACCAGAAGTCTTTTCCACCCAGCTCGATTCCCTTCAAATCGGGGCGCTTCAGGCAGGTGATGACGCCGCGATTGCCGCCACCGGCGAGGATGTGAATGCGATTGTCCTGCCCCCACTGAAAGCTGTTCATGAGGCCCTGCACGTTGAGGATTTTCAGCCCGGTGCCGAAGCCGGTGAAGACCTTCTCACGCACCTCGGCCTTGCCATCGCCGTCCTTGTCCTCGAAACGCCAGATGTCCGGCGTCGCGCCGACAAACAGGCCGCCATTCGCCCAGATCAAACCTGTGGGCCACGGCAGGTCATCGGCGAAGACCTTGCTTGTTTCGTAGTAGCCGTCGCCGTCATTGTCCTCCAGCATCGAAATGCGACCGAGGTGCGGTGTGACATCGCGCATCTCGCTATAATCAATCATCTCGCACACAAACATGCGCCCGCGCTCGTCGAAGCAGATGGCGATGGGATCGCGCACCTGCGGCTCATGCGCCGCGAGCTGGAGTTTGAAGCCTTTCTTCACCTGCCACGTCGCGATGGCGTCCCTCGGCTCCACGGCGGGATAACGCGGCAGATCCTTCGCGGGATCGACAGCAACGGCGTTCTTCGTCTCACCGTAGGCCTTGGCGTAGGTGGTCTTCGTCTGGATTTTGTCCTGAGCGAAGAGCAAAGGGCAAAGGGCGAAGAATAGGAACGAGCTGTGTTTCATGGCGAAAGGATACGGAATCCCCGCGCCGCCTGAACAGCCGAAAGTTTCCCATCGTGGTATTCTTGTGACGGCTGGATGCAGCGCAGGCTGCCCGCCTCACGTCACAGCACCGTCTCGTTCACGATCTCGTTGCGCTCGTTGAGCAGCAGACGCTTGGGAATGACCGGATTCTCGCTCTCGCCCCAGGCCATGATGGTGACGCGATGACCGGTGTTGATGAGATGGGCGGCGGCACCGTTGATGACGATCTGGCCGGAGCCACGCGGGGCGGGGATGACGTAGGTCTCCAAGCGTGCGCCGTTGGTGATCGAGGTCACGAGCACTTTTTCGCCATTCCACAGGTCAACCTTTTCCATGAGGTCGGTCGGAATGCTGATGCTGCCCTCGTATTCGATGTTGGCATCGGTGACGGCGGCGCGGTGGAGCTTTGATTTGAGGAGGGTTCTGAGCACGGTTCAGAGTGCGTCGTTCATGGCGGGGGTCAAGTGGCGGGATTGCTGGATGAATGGATTGATGGTGCGGCAGATTGGTGAATGATGAGGCGATGAGATTCCGCGATCAACGACGTTCCGTTTCCAACGCAGCAGGCATGCAGGTGACCCCGCGCAAGAGCATGGGACAGAACTTCCTCCAGGATGAGGAGCTTTCTCGCTGGATCGCCGATCAAATCCGGCCCGACGGCGCTGATCTCGTCGTCGAAATCGGTCCCGGGCTCGGCGCTTTGACCAAACACCTCGTCGGCAGACCCAAGAAGCTCGTTTTGATCGAAAAAGACTCCCAACTCGCGCCGGAACTCACGAACCACTTTGCCGACCGTAATGACGTCGAGGTCATTCACAACGACGCCACGCGCATCGATCTACGACCGTGGTTCCGGCATGGGCCGGTGCGTTTGATCGGCAACCTGCCGTACTCCGTCGGTGGTGAGATTTTGAAGCACTGGCTCGGCTCGCCCTCGCCAGTCGGCAGCGCGGTGTTCATGCTGCAAAAGGAAGTGTGCGACCGCCTCGCTGCGAACTGCGGTGACGACGCGTATGGCGCGCTCAGCCTGCTGGTGCAGAAGGATTGGAACGTCGAGACGCTGCGCATCGTGCCGCCGGAGATGTTCAAGCCGAAGCCGAAGGTCGATTCCGCCGTGATCTGGCTCACGCCGCGCGATCCGGCCACGCTGCCGGTGTTTGATCGCGTGCTGTTTGACCGCCTCGTGCGCATGGGATTCTCACAGCGGCGCAAACAGCTCAAAAACCTGCTGCCAGAGACTCCTAATGGCTGGGAGGCTTTGACTCAGGCGCTCAACGTTTCGCTGACCGTGCGCGCGGAGGAGCTTTCACTCGCCCAGTGGATTCAAATCGCCCGCTGGTATGAGCAACGGCACGAGGCTGACGCCGGACAGAAAGCCAGCGAGGTGTTCGATGTGGTGAACGAGCGCAACGAGGTCACCGGACAGCTCACGCGTGGAGAGGTGCATGCGCGCAAGCTGCTGCATCGCGCGGTTCATATCTTCGTCATCAACAAACGCGGCCACATCTACCTCCAGCAACGTTCGCACCTCAAAGACGTGTCACCCTTGAAGTGGGACAGCAGCGCCGCTGGCCATCTCGATGCCGGTGAAGACTATGCCGCTGCCGCCATTCGCGAATTGGGCGAGGAGATCGGCATCCATGTCGATTCAACCGAACTCGCGGCGCAAATTCCTGCCGGAGACAACACTGATCACGAATTCGTCGAACTGCGGCTCGCCCGTCACGACGGCCCGGTGCGTTGTCTGGCCGAAGAAATCGCCACGGGCGAGTGGTTCAAGCCTGAGGACATCACCGCGTGGGTCGAGGCCAGGCCGCAGGACTTCGCGAAGGGTTTCGTGACCTGCTGGAAGGCGTGGTTGAAAAAGTAGCACGGACATTCTTGTCCGTGTCTGGATCACGGGCTGGAAAGCCCGTGTTACGTCTAACTACCTCAGGCTCCTGGGAATAAACACGGATTGCATGCCTGCGGCCTTCGCGGCTTCGAGGCCGCTGTTGCCATCTTCGAGCACGAGGCATTCGCCAGGTGGCACGCCCATGAGTTCGGCGGCGAGCAGGAACATGTCTGGCGCAGGCTTGCCATGCTTCACGCGCTCCGGCGTGATGATAATCGGAAACAGGTCGATCAAACCGGTGACTTCCAAGCTGGCGCGCACCGTGGGTTCGGCGCTGCCAGATGCCACAGCCAGCGGGAAGCGACCATGCATCGACTTCGCGAACTCAGCCACTGGACGGACGATCTGGAGTTCCGGGATGCGCTTGGCGAAGATTTCCATCTTCAGTTCATCCACGCTGACGGGATCAAGGCTGGTTCCGTGGCGTTTGTTGAGCTGCCTGACCACATCCTGCTCTTTCATGCCAGCGCTGCCGTAGAAGTCATCCTCGCTGAAAACGAACGGAGCCTCATGCTGCCTCAACGCCTCCACCCACGCGAGGTGGTGCAGCGGCATCGAATCGACGAGCGTGCCGTCGCAGTCGAAGATGAAGCCTTGGAACGGGTGATCGGGAGTTTCGAGGGGCATGAGAGGGCTTGGTGGAGGTCAATTGGAAGCCCGGTTTACCGCGCTGAGCACGGCTTTGATGGAGGCGAGTTCGATGTTCGTGTCCACGCCCGCGCCCCACACGGCTTTGCCTGCGGCGGTTTTGATCTGGATGAAGGCCAGGGCGCTGGCCTCGGTGCCGGAACTGAGGCTTTGTTCGCGGTAGGTGGTGACTTCGAAGGCGGGAGCGCCCGCGTCTTTGATCAGCGCGTCGGCAAAGGCGGCGATGGGGCCGTTGCCGCTGCCGGTGATGCCGCGTTCCTTGCCATTCACGACGAGGCTGCAACGGCAGGTGAACACGCCGTCCACACCGTCGGCATGGAAGTGGTGGAGGGCGAATGGCGTCTCGCGCTCGATGTATTCCTTCCAGAACATCTGCTTCAACTCCGCGCCGCTGACCTCGCGGCCGAGGGAATCGACGATGTCGTTGGCGATGGGGCCGAACTCGCGCTGCATGTCCTTCGGCAGTTCAATGCCGAATTCGCTTTCCAGCAGGTAGGCGACGCCGCCTTTGCCGGATTGCGAGTTCACGCGGATGACCTCGCGGTATTCGCGTCCGATGTCATTCGGGTCGATGGTGAGGTAGGGCACATCCCAGATGGAATTATGCTGCTCGTAGCCGGCGAGCCCCTTCTTGATCGCGTCCTGATGGCTGCCGCTGAAGGCGGTGAAGACCAGTTCGCCCGCATAGGGCTGGCGCGGCGGCACGGTCATGCCGGTGGTGCGCTCATACATCTGGATCAGGCCGTTCATGTCGCTGAAGTCGAGCTTCGGGTCCAGGCCATGCATGTAGAGGTTCATGGCGACCTGCACGATGTCGAGATTGCCGGTGCGCTCGCCATTGCCAAACAGCGTGCCTTCCACTCGATCAGCACCCGCCAGCAATCCAAGCTCCGTGGCGGCGGTTCCGGTGCCGCGGTCGTTGTGCGTGTGCAGGCTGACGATGAGGCTCTCACGGTTTTTGATGTTCGTGCAGATCCACTCGATCTGGTCGGCATACACGTTCGGCATCGCCACCTCGACAGTGTCGGGCAGGTTGAGGATCATCTTGTTCTGCGGTGTGGGCTGCCACACATCCATGACGGCTTCGCTGATCTCCTTGGCGAACTCGACTTCCGTCGCGCTGAAGCTCTCAGGCGAGTATTGCAGCATGGCCTGCGTGCCGCCTTCAGTGAGACGATGCAGGCGTTCCTTGATCAATCTCGCGCCATTGACGGCCACGGCGATGATTTCCTCCTTCGACTTGCCGAACACATACTTGCGCTGCGCGGGCGAGGTGGAGTTGTACATGTGGATGATGACCTTCTTCGCGCCGATGAGGCTCTGGACGGTCTTTTCGATCAAATCCTCACGCGCCTGCACCAGGCACTGGATGGTGACGTCGCCGGGGATGCGGTTTTCCTCGATGAGGCGGCGGTTGAAGCTGAACTCGGTGTTCGAGGCGGAGGGAAAGCCGACTTCGATCTCCTTGAAGCCGCATTTCACCAGAGCGTCGAACATGTCGAGCTTCTGCGACACATTCATCGGTACGGCGAGCGCCTGGTTGCCATCGCGCAGATCGACGCTGCACCAGATCGGCGCCTGGGTCATGTGGCGGGCTGGCCACTGGCGGTTTTGGATGGGGATCAGCGGGAAGGGCTGATACTTGGAGGAGGGATTCTTCAACATGACGGAACAGATTTGGACAGGATGAACAGGATTGCAGCCGGATTAACAAGATTGGCTGACTGAGGCTGCCGTGTCGTGACGGCAGAAAGCATGACGAGGAAACGCGGGCCGCCTACCCTAGCGTGAGTCGCAGGGAGAGAAGGAGCAGAGCCGTGGCGGTGATGGTCATCGACGGGCGGAAGAAAGCCGAACCTGACGCGGTGGCAAGCGCGGAATTCAAGCCGTACGTTGTTCACGCTTTAGCGTGACGAGCCGTTTTCCCACGCTAAAGCATGAACAACGTACCATGACGAAATTCCGCCCCTGCATTGACCTCCATGACGGCCGCGTGAAGCAGATCGTGGGTTCGTCGCTGCGGGATGATGGCACGGGCTTGAAGACGAACTTCGTGAGTGATCGCGATGCGGCGTGGTATGCGGAACTTTACGAGCGTGACGGATTGATTGGCGGGCACGTCATTTTGCTCGGGAAAGGCAATGAGGAGGCCGCGAAGTCGGCTGTCGCGGCTTTTCCTGGCGGTTTGCAGATTGGCGGCGGCATCCGGCCATGCAATGCGGCGGAGTATCTCGATGCCGGGGCCAGCCATGTGATCGTGACGAGCTATCTGTTCGAGGCGGACGGCACCTTCAATCAAACGCGGCTGGACAAGATGGTCGCCGAGGCCGGGAAAGAACGGCTGGTGATTGATCTGAGCTGCAAGGCGACGGAGAATGGCTGGACGGTGGCGATGAACCGCTGGCAGACATTGACGACGTTGAAGGTGACGCCGGAGTCGTTGAAATTTCTCGCAGATCACTGCGCGGAGTTTTTGATCCATGCCGTGGACGTCGAGGGCAAGTGCGAGGGCATTGACGAGGCGCTCGCGATCTTCCTAGGCTCGCACTCGCCGATCCCGACGACCTACGCGGGCGGCATCCGGCATCTCGATGATCTGAAACGCATTGACGAGCTGGGCCGCGGACGCGTGGATGGCACCGTGGGCAGCGCGCTGGATTTGTTCGGCGGCAGCGGGGCGAAGTATGACGATTTGGTGGCATGGAACCGGCGTTGAGCCTGCGGGCGGAGGCCGGGGCGTTTGACAGCGCCGATGAGAAAGGCATTATCCGTCATGCGCAAGATGGAAGGCGGCAGTGAAAACAATGCGCGGGTGATCGTCGCAGGCTGGCGGCCGTCCTCCCCCGCGAATGGTGCGGTATCAGGTTGAAACGATGGAGCCGTCCGCTTTCCCCTTTTCCAAACTCTGGGCGCAGGTGCGCTCGAAGTCGTGGCTGTGGCTTTTCCGGCGGCAGCAGATCGATGAAGGCGGGCGGTTGCTGAAGCACGGGGACATCGGGCTGGCGGGCGTGCATTTGTGCGCGATGAACGAGATTGAAGTCATCGCGGGTGTCGGATCGGGGTTGTTCAACACGGGGGCGGTCACGGTTCATCTGCGGCTTCGGGAGGATGGATCGTTGGCGATGACCTCGCACTGCACCTGCGTGCAGGGCTCGCTGTGCCATCATGCTGCGGCGTTGATGCTGATGTGCGACATCGAGGAGGGGCGGCAGCGCATTGAGAAAATGGCCCGCGTGCAGGAAAAAGCGTCTCCTGCGCCGGAAACGCCGGAGGTTCCTGCCCGGATCGTCGAACTGCTGCCTGCGGAGCCGAAGCCGGTGCTCGCGGTGCGGCGCATCACGGTGGACGTGCCGCAAATCACGGCGAAGCGCGGCATCGGCGGCTGGACGACGCGCAGCATCGCGATCGCGCAGCCGTTTGCGGAGTATGAGGGCTGTCCGCGGCGCTTTGAAATGCTCGTGCGCAGTCCGGCGCATCAGTGGACGGATGAAAACGGCCAGCGAAATACGGTGGTGCGCAATCTACGCTCGGAGCGGCTGCTGCTGACCGATTTGTCGTCATTGGGATTCAAACCGTTCGCGGAGGCGTTGCCCGGCGCGAAGGCGCAGGAGTCCACGCTCGGCTTCATGGCCGTTGCGGGTGATCAGGCGTTGTTCTGGTCGCAATTTCTCCAGAATCAGACAGAGAAGCTGCGCGAGACCGGCTGGCGCGTCGAAGTGCCGGGCGACATCGGCTTTCACATCCACGAAGCCGGTGATGATGCGTGGTTCAGTGACTTGCAGAACGACAAAGGCGGCAAGGACTGGTTCGCGCTCGATCTCGGTGTTGAGATCGAAGGGCGGAGGCTGTCGCTTGTCCCGCTGCTTGTCGATTGCATCGACCAGGGACTCAACGCGGCCGTTTTGGAGAAAAATCTCGACCAGCGTTTCCTGCTCTCTATCGGCGGCGATAGCGATGACGTGCTCTCCGTGCCTGCGGAACGGCTGCTGGTGCTGCTGCGCTTCTTTGACGAGCTGCTCTCCACACGACCCGTGCGCAAGGACGGCAAGCTCCAGCTCGACAAACTGCGCGCCGCACAGCTCGCCACGCTCGATGGACTGCCGATTCGTGCTCCGGCGGAGCTTTCGGCGCTTTCGCAGCAGTTGGAGAACTTCCAGCGCATCACGTTGATCGAGCCGCCGCAGACATTGAAGGCCAGTTTGCGCGATTATCAGCGTGAAGGAGCGTCGTGGATGCAATTTCTCCGTGAATTCGGCCTGCACGGCATTTTGGCGGATGACATGGGCCTGGGCAAAACGCTGCAAACCTTGACGCATCTGCTCATTGAGAAAGAATGCGGCCGAATGGAGCATCCCTGCCTCATCGTGGCTCCCACGAGCGTTTTGCGGAACTGGATCAACGAATCGCTCAAATTCACGCCGACGCTCAGTTTGCTGCTGCTGCACGGGCAGAGCCGCAAGGGCGATTTCAAGCACCTCAAACGCTACGATCTCGTCGTCACCAGCTATCCGCTGCTCGTGCGAGATGCCGAGGTGCTCGCCGAGCAGGAGTGGCATATCGTCGCGCTCGATGAAGCGCAGAACATCAAGAATCCGAAAAGCCTCGCCGCGCAGGTGTGCGGCAGCTTGAAGGCGAAACACCGCCTCTGCCTCACCGGCACGCCGATGGAGAATCATCTCGGCGAGCTGTGGAGCCTGTTTCACTTCCTCATGCCTGGCCTGCTCAGCGACGCGGACACGTTCCGGCAGCATTATCGCAATCCGATCGAGCGCGATGCCGATGCGGAGCGCCAGAAGCAGCTCAGCACGCGTTTGCAGCCGCTGATGCTGCGCCGCACGAAGGACGCGGTGGCGAAGGAACTGCCGCCGAAGACGGAAATCCTGCACACCATTGAACTCGGCAAGGCGCAGACCGATTTGTATGAGACGATCCGCGCGGCGATGGACAAACGCGTGCGCGAGGCCATCGCCGTGAACGGACTGGATCGCTCGCAGATCGTCGTGCTCGATGCGTTGCTCAAACTCCGCCAGGTCTGCTGCCATCCACGGCTGCTCAAACAAGAAAGCGCGCAAAACGTCGAGGAATCGGCCAAAACGGCCTACTTGATGGACGAGATGCTGCCCGAGCTGATCGAGGAAGGCCGCCGCATCCTCATCTTCTCGCAGTTCACGGAGATGCTGGCGCTCATTGAGGCGCGTCTCAAAAAAGACGGCACATCGTTCGTCAAACTCACCGGCAGCACCAAGGATCGCGAGACACCGATTCGCGAATTCCAGACTGGAAACGTGCCCGTCTTCCTCATCAGCCTCAAAGCCGGCGGCGCGGGCCTCAACCTCACCGCCGCCGACACCGTGATTCATTACGATCCCTGGTGGAATCCCGCCGCCGAGGCGCAGGCGAGTGATCGTGCGCACCGCATCGGCCAGACGAAGCCGGTTTTCGTCCACAAGCTCATCTGCGAAGGCACCATTGAGGAGCGTGTGGTGGCGATGCAGCAGAAAAAAGCCGCGCTCGTCGAAGGCCTGCTCACCGGCCGCACCGACAAGTTGCAACTCACGCAGGCGGACATCCAGGCACTGTTTGCGGTGGAGTGATTCTTGCATAAGACGGCTTGAGCCGCTTTGATGCGGTTTAATGTCCACCCGCTTCTTCACCAACTCCGGCGAGAACACGCTGCTCAAAAAGTTCGCGGGCATCTTTGAGCACAACCCGGACATCGAGCGGTTTGACGCCTTGATCGGCTACCTGCGTGCTTCGGGCTACTTCGCCATCCGTCCGCATCTCGACAAAGTCCCGCAGATCCGCCTCCTTGTAGGCATCAATGTGGACGAGATCATGGAGCAGTATCACCAGAAGGGACGCCTGTTCCTGGCGGATGCAGGGCGCGCCTTGCGGGAGTTTCGCGAGGGTTTGTCGTCGGACATTGCCGCCGCCCGCTACACTCCCGATGTGGAGAAGGGCATCCTTCAGTTTGCCGAGGATGTGGCATCCAAGAAGATCGAAATCCGAGCGCACCCCACGAAGCGGCTGCACGCCAAGATTTACCTCTTCATCCCGAAAGGGTTCAACGAACACAAGCCCGGCTCCGTCATCACCGGCTCCTCCAATCTGACCGCTGCGGGGCTTGGTGTCGATGAAGTCGGCAGCAATTACGAATTCAATGTCCTGTCCCATGATTATCAGGACGTGAAGTTTGCCTCCGATGAGTTTGAGGCACTTTGGGCCGAGGGCGTGCATGTGCTTCCCAAGGTGGTTTCCGACATCACGCAAAAGAGCCACCTGCGGGACGACCTCTCGCCCTTCGATCTCTACATCAAGCTGCTCATCGAGTTCTTCGGCCCGGCCATTGAGTACGATCCGAACAGCGAGACGGATCTGCCGGAGGGATTCATGCGCCTCGCCTATCAGATGGACGCGGTGAAGCAGGGCTTCCTCATGCTCCAGCGGCATCACGGCTTCTTCCTGTCCGATGTCGTCGGCCTGGGAAAGACCATCATCGCGGTGCTCATCGCGAAGAAGTTTTTCTACCACAATGGCTTCCCGGCCCACCTTTCCCGTGTCCTCGTCGTGGCGCCTCCGGCGCTGCTGGATGGCTGGCAGCGCACGCTGGAAAAATTCGACATGCAGTATGTCGAGCTGCACAGCAGCGGCAGCCTGCACAAAATCCGCCAGCCGGACCGCTTCGACCTCGTGATCGTCGATGAGGCGCACAAATTCCGCAACGACACGGCCGATTCCTACGACGAGCTGCAGCGCATCTGCAAGACACCCACGCGCCGGCGATTGAAGGACAACCTGCTGGCACGCAAGAAGGTCATTCTCGTCTCCGCCACGCCGCTGAACAACCGTCCGAATGACATTCGCAATCTCGTCGGCCTGTTCCAGGACCTCAAAGACTCCACCTTGGATGGGTGCAGCAATCTCCAGCATTTCTTCGCACGCCGCCAAAAGGAGTATGAGCAGGCGTTGCGGAATCTCACACCGGAGCAGGCCCGCGTGGAAGTCGCCCGCATCTATGAAGACATCCGCACCAAGGTCGTGCAGGAGATCACCATCCGCCGCACCCGCACGGATTTGAAGGAGCACGACCAGTATCGGGAGGATTTGAAGGCGCAGAACATCGCGTTCCCGGAGGTGAGGGGACCGCACAAGCTGCTTTACCGCCTGTCTCCGGCGATGGAGGCACTTTACGACCAGACCATCGCGGAGCTGGGCTGCGGGCTGACTTACAACCGCTACCGCGCCATCGGCCACCTCGTCCCCGAAAAGAAGCTCAAGTATCAAAACGCGGACCGCATCTCCGCCCAGCTCGCGCGCATCATGAAGGTGCTGCTTCTGAAGCGGCTCGACAGCAGCTTCCACGCCTTCACGCAGTCACTGATCCGTTTCCAGCAGGCCACCTGGGCCATGGTGAAGATGTTTTCGTCCGGGAAAATCTTCATCGCCCCGGCGTTGAATGTCTCCGAATACATCATTGAGGAACGGGAGGACGAGCTGGAGGCAAAGATACTGGAGCTTCAGGAGTCAGACCCCACCTTGGAAATCTGCAAGCCCGACGAGTTCGATCCCGCCTTTCTCCCCGGCCTCAAGGCTGATCTGGAGAAGCTCAACACCCTCGTGGAGGCATGGAAGAAGGTCGATGAAGACCCGAAGCTCGACGAGTTCCTTGTGCGGTTGAAAACCGATCTGCTCGATCCCTCGATCAATCACGCGGCGAAGCTCAAGGCGGGCTCGCCGCGCCTCGTCGTCTTCTCCGAGTCGAAGGAGACGACGGACTACCTCAAGGGCGAGCTGGCAAAGCATGGCTTCGACAGCGTGCTGACGATTGACTCCGCCACGCGGAAGGACCGCATGCCCATGGTGCGGGCGAACTTCGATGCCAATGCCCCGCTGGAAGAGCAGGGCGACGACTACCAGATCATCATCTCCACCGAGGTGCTGGCGGAAGGGGTGAACCTGCACCGGGCCAACGTGATCGTGAACTACGACACGCCTTGGAACTCCACCCGCCTCATGCAGCGGATTGGCCGTGTGAACCGCATCGGCAGCACGGCCTCGCAGGTGCATGTGTACAATTTCTTCCCCACCGCGCAGGTGGACGCGGACATCGACCTCAAGAAGAAGGCCGTTGTGAAGCTCCAGGCCTTCCACTCCGCCCTGGGCGAGGACAGCCAGATTTATTCCACCGACGAGGAGGTCGATACCTTCGGCCTGTTCGAGGCCACGGAGCTCATCGAGGAGCGGGATGAGACGCTGGCCTACCTGATGGAGCTGCGCGCCTTCAAGAAATCGAACCCCGACCGTTTCCGTGAGATTCGGAATCTGCCGCTGCGTGCCCGTGTCGGGCGGAAGGACCGCCATCGCAACGGCCACACCCTGACCTACATCCGCAATCACCGCCGCGATGCGTTCTATAATTCGAAGGGTGGCGACGCGCCGGAGGAGCTGAGCTTTGTGGAGGCCGCGCGCATTTTCAAAGCGGTGTCCGGTGAGAAAGCCGTGCCGCTCCATGAGCAGCATCACGATCATGTGAATGCCGCCATCGCGCAGTTTAAGGAGGCGCTCCAGCAGGAGGCTGCCATCGGCCAGGTGGTGGATCATCAGATGGGGCCGAATGAATCCAAGGCCCTGCGCTTCCTCGCCGTCTTCATCAATCATCCCACCCTCGCGAACGAGGAGGAGAAGTTTCTGCTCCGTGCCGCGCAGGCCGCCATCAAAAAGGCCGCCTTCGCCCGGCTTCAGCGTGATTTGAATGCCCTGGAAAAGGCGCACAAGAAGACGCCGCTTCAGGCCTCCGTGCTGCTCGACAAGACGCTGGATATCCTCCGCCGCTTCCCGCTGCAGGACAATCTGGATGAGCAGGTCGAGGATGCGCGTGGTGGCCTGTCCACGGCGGAGCTGGCTCCCTTCATCATCCTGTCGGAATCCTTCGCTCCATGAGGCTATGAATTTGCCCGCACCAGGCCCTGAGGGATTCGAGAGGTTGCTTTCCCAAGCCCTCGAACTACGTTCGCGCCATCGTTATGCCCTCCACCCCGTCGAAGCCGTTGTTCAGCCTTTCCGTGCCGAAGCAGACATCCCCTGTCAGCAAGGCCACGGTGAGCTTCGTTTTGAGCAGGCCGAGGCTCACTACCGCGCAGGCGCTCAAGGGTTACGACTATCTGAAATCCCACAGCTCCCGCGGCAGCTCCGGGAGTTGACCCGTCTGTCCCCGGTGGACCGTGCGGGACGCAAAGCCCTGCGCCAATGGGCGGAGGAGTCGGGTTTGGTGGTGGATGAGGCAGGTTTTTTCCAGACATGGGAAGCCCAAGGCAAACGCGGTGGTGCCGAGCATCAGGTCTATTATGACGAGCAGTGCGGCCGCTGGTTCAAGCGTCTCTACCACGGCGTGAATCACAGCACGCTCGGGGACTACCTGATCCGCATGAGGCTGCACGGCGTGCTGTTCCCCGAGACGGCCTACCGTCTGGAGGGCTTCACCATCAACTCCCGGAGCAAGGAACTGGCTCCCGTCGTCTCCCAGCCTCATGTCGAGGTGGACACCACCCGGCCGCTCGTCTCCAAAGCCGAAACGCAGGACTTGATGGCAGGCATCGGTTTCGCGCCCATTCAGTTGAAGCATGAAGGTGTGCTGGATGACGGTTACTTCGCCTACCTGCACCCCGTCACCGGCATCCTCGCCCATGACCTGCACGATGAAAATGTCGTGCGCCTTCCCGAAGCGGGCGGACTGGCCGTGATTGATCCCTACATCTCCCTCGCCCGCATCGGCGCATGGGCCGCATTCAAACTGTCCGAGGTCGGTTTGCCCCTTCCGCCCGACGATGCCCTCTGATTCTCTTCATCATTCCTCATTCTCCCGTCATGCCCATCGACCTCCGCTCCCATCTCCGCACCGCCTGCGCCCGCGCCTCGTGGACAGCCATCCTTGCCGGTCATTCACGATGACGACGAAGAATCCCCACCGCCGCTTCCCGCTTCAGGACAATGTGGATGAGCAGGTCGAGGACGCTCGCGGCGGCCTGTCCACCGCCGAGCTCGCTCCCTCCTTCATCCTCTCGGAGTCGTTTGACACTGGCGGCTAAGCCAGCCCCTCCGCTTGCACACCCGACCTCTTCCCGCTAACCCATGCCTCATGAACTGGAAGGACAACATCACCCGCTGGCGCAGCCTGACGCCGGAGGAGAAGCTGCGCCGCAACTGGGAGGCCATCCCGGTGGACGTGGCGCAGAGCATGGCCTTCGAGAGGGAGCCGGTGATGATGAGCCGCATCCGCGAGCCACTCGCCCGGATCGAGCCACCCGCTTTGTTGAAACCACGCACGGCGTCCTGAGTTTAGCGCCAACGGCGCGGCTTATCGCAGCCCAGGGCAACGCCCTGGGACAGGATGTCCGAAAAAGCCCGGAGCCCTGAAAGGGCGGCCAAACTCCTGACGCCATGCCGCAATCCCTCGCCAACCTCTACATCCACCTCATCTTCTCGACCAAAGATCGCTTTCCCCATCTCACGAAAGAGGTGCGGCCTGAACTGCACGCTTACATGGCCACGGTGCTGGCAAATCTGAACTCCCCGGCGGTTCTCATTAACTCGGTGGCCGACCATGTACATATCCTTTTCAACATGGGGCGCACAGTGACATTGGCCCAGGCGGTGGAGGATGTGAAAAAATCGTCCTCCAAATGGATCAAGACGCAGGATGAATCTCTTGCCGCTTTTGCGTGGCAGGCGGGATACGGTGGTTTTTCCGTCAGTGAGTCCAACGTGCCCAAGGTGGCAAATTACATCCGCAACCAGGAGGAACATCATCGAGTGAAGACCTTTCAGGAGGAATACCGCGAATTCCTCGCCAAACACAAAATCCAATATGATGAGCGCTATGTGTGGGATTAGATCGCCCTTTCAGGGCTCCGGGTTGCATGCCCCGCAAACCCAGGGCGTTGCCCTGGGCTGCGATAGCGCGTCCCTTTGGGACTCCAAACCATGAATAACTTGTCCAAAGCTTACCAGCTCGACTGGCAGCCTCTCATCGCTATCTGGCGAGACCGCTTTGCCACCCTCTGATCGTTTTCATCATTCCTCATTCTGATTTCGTCATTCCTGCCGTCATGCCCATCGACCTGCGCTCCCATCTCCGCACCGCCTACTCCCGCGCCTCGTGGACAGCCATCCTCACCGATCTTTTCCCCTCCGGCAGCCTGCATCTCCTCCAGCACCCGGAGCACATCGCCGCCCCGTGTGAGTTCGTCACCCGCACCCAGCAGCTCGGCAGTGTCCAGCTTCCGGATGGCAATCAAATCGCTCTGCTGGAAGTCGAGGTCGAGGATCAGGTCCAGCTCGCCCGCAACCGTGTGGCCCTGCGAAACTTCGTCGCCAAGTTTATCGACGAAGCCGCCACCCAGGCTGTGCTGGCCGTCTTCCACCAGCCGGGGAAGGAAAATGGCAGCGGTGCCTCCACCGCTTGGCGGCTCACCTACGCCTCGAAGCGCTCCCAGCTCGATGAAGACACGCTGGAGATCACCAGCACTCACACCGCCCCGCGCCGCTACACCTTCCTCCTCGGGGAGGGCGAACCCTGCCGCACCGCCGCAGGCCGCCTCGCGGAAATCCGCGAGCGTGGCGGGCACCTCACGCTGGAGGACGTGGAGAAGGCCTTCTCCGTCGAGCGCCTCAACAAGGAGTTCTTCAAGAAGTACAAGGAGCACTACGACGCCTTCGTCTCCCACCTGCTGGCACCCGAGCGCGTGAAAGCCGTCCGCACCGCCTTCAGCGTGCCTGCCCTGACCGCTCAAGGGACTGAGCGGACCACCTTGGAGCAGGACAAGGCGGACAAACCCATCCGCGACTTCGTGAAGCGCCTCCTCGGCCGCCTCGTCTTCCTGCACTTCCTGCAAAAGAAAGGCTGGATGGGCTGCAAGCCCGGCGGCAAGGCATGGACCGGCGGCGACACCGATTTCCTCGCCAGCTACTTCACCCTCGCCGAGAAGAAGGGCGAGGCCGAGCACTTCCACTCCCGCTGGCTCCTGCCGCTCTTCTTTGAGGCGCTGAACAAAGACCACGACGAACGCCCCGGCCACCTCTTCGCCCCCACCGGCACCCGCATCCCCTATCTCAATGGCGGCCTCTTCGAGGCTTCCGACGTAGAACGAGCTTTCCAGCTCGTTCCCCCGGCTGAACGGACTGGAAAGTCCGTTCTACAGCTCGACTTCCCTGCCGCGCACTTCCGCGCCCTGCTCGACTTCTTCGGCCAGTACCACTTCACCATCGACGAAAACGACCCCGAGGACCACGAGGTCGGCATCGATCCCGAGATGCTGGGCCACATCTTTGAAAACCTCCTGGAGGACAACAAGGACAAAGGCGCCTACTACACGCCCAAGGCCATCGTCTCCTACATGGCCCGCCAGAGCCTCCTGCACTACCTGCAAACCCACCTCGGGGAAAACGCGGAGCTCGTCACCCTGCTGAACGAAAAAGACCTCACCCGCCTGGAAAAGAACGGCTTCGTCCACCAGCACGCCAAACGCATCGCCGAGCTGCTCGATGCCGTGAAGGTCTGTGATCCCGCCATCGGCTCCGGCGCCTTCCCCATCGGCGTGCTCCAGGAAATCCTCTGGACCCGCCTCGCGCTCGACTGGACGCTGAACACGCCGGAGGACCGCGCCCGGCTGAAGCGCCAGATCATCCAGAACAGCATCCACGGCGTCGATCTCGACCCCGGCGCGGTCGAGATCGCCCGCCTGCGCTTCTGGCTGGCCCTCGTCGTCGATGAGGACCAGCCCCGCCCGCTGCCCAATCTCGACTACAAGATCCACCGCGCCGACAGCCTCATCGAATACATCCGCGGAGAGCCTGTCAGCATGGCAAAGCAGCCGCCAAACAATGCGCGATTCGTCGCGGCCAGAGATCACCTTGTTGCGGCGAAGCACCGGCTCTTCACCGCCCAGCGCGTGCCAGAGAAGCGGGACGCCCGGTTTGATCTCTATCGTTCTCTTGCTGAGTTGGGAGAAGAGGTCTTCACCTGGATGAAGCTGGAGACGGATTTCACCGATGGCGAACGACTTGCCAGTCTGACCGCTGCAGCCAGGGAGTTTCACCACCGGCTCACTCTCATTGATGGACGCACCAAGCAGCCCGCCAAGACACAGGATCAAATCCTCGCTGCCCTCCGCGACTGGTTCGACGACGAAAAAAAGCCCACCTTCCTCTGGCAGCTCCACTTCGGCGAAGTCTTTGCCCAAGGTGGCTTTGACATCGTCATCGCCAATCCGCCGTATGTGCGGCATGAGACCATCAGCGACTCCGCTCCGCTGCTGCGGGAGAGGTTCAGCGTGGCCGCCAGCCGGGCCGATCTGCTCATCTTCTTCTACGAGCAAGCGGTGAACCTGCTCGAGCCCGGCGGCACGCTCACCTTCATCACCTCCAACAAATACTTCCGGGCTGGTTACGGCTCGAAACTTCGGCCCTTCCTGTCCTCCAAGCTCACGCTGCACAGTCTGGTTGATTTCGGCGATGCTCCGGTCTTCGACGCCATCGCCTACGCCTCCATCCTCATCGGCAGCCGCACGGCTCCAGCCAGCGGACATGACATCTCCGTGTGCAACTGGCCGCCCGATGCTCCCATCCACCAATTGCTCTCCGTTCTGAATCAAAACGCCTTCGCCTTGGCGCAGAAGAGCCTCGATCCGAACGGCTGGAGTTTGGAGAAGCGCGATTCGCTGGCTCTGCTCGCCAAACTTAGAGCGAGGGGAAAGCCATTGGCTGACTATGTGGGCGGAAAGTTCTATTGGGGTGTTCGCACTGGTCTCAACGAAGCATACGTCATTGATGAAACGACTCGTAACCGCCTCATCAAAGAACACAAAAGTTCTGCTGCCCTAATCAAACCCTATCTGCGCGGCAGAGACGTGACTCGATGGAAAATTGATCACCAGAGACTCTACCTCATCGCGTTCCCGTTTGGTTTTCATTCGCAGTTGGAAGGTTATCCCGCCATTCTGAAACACTTGCAGGGCTTCGAAGCGGATTTGAAGAAAAGAGGTCAATGCACAAGTTCACGCGGAGGAAAATCACAAGGCCAGCACCACTGGCTGGAACTTGATAACAACCCCAAATCTGAGTTCCTCGCCGCATTTGATCAGCCTAAAATCGTCATTCCCGCCATCGCTGACCGACCATCTGCCGCATTCGATAACACCGGCCTCTTCTCAAACAACAAAACCTCGATTGCTGTTTGCCCGGACGGGTCGTGGATCACGGGCGTCATCAATTCAATGGTCTGCCGTTGGTTTGCATCGCAGGTATTTGCCACCAAGCAAAACGGCTATTTTGATTTCGAGCCACGTTATTCGCGACAGTTCCCCATCCCGCCCGCCACCGCCGCCGACAAAGCGCGGTTGAGCGAGCTGGCGGAGAAGTGCGCGGCGGCGGCGCAGCGGGGGGATGAGGAGACGCAGGCGGTGCATGAGGCGGAGATCGACGAGATCGTGTATCGCCTCTTTGACCTCACGCCGGAGGAGATCACCCTCATCGAAACCTCCCTGGCCCCCACGCGGGAAAAGAAGCCTGCGAGGCGCAAAGGTGGCGGAGCAGCCAGAAGCGTTGACGCCTCGAAGACCACGAGTAGTCTTCAACCATGACTTTTACCCATCGTATCCCTGCTGAGAGCCTGCGCGGTCTTGATGTCCATGAAGGCGACACACTGCATGTCATGGCCCTGCTCAGCTCTGCCTATGTGGTGCGGGTGACCCGTGCCGGGACGGAGCAGCCAACGCGCGGCAAGGCCAGTGACTGGCTGCGCACCGCCAAAGGCAGCGTTCACCTCGCCGAAACGGAGTCCGCTGACGATGTGCGCATGGACTACTACAAGACGAAATACGGCCTCAGCCAGTGATGTGCGATGCGAGTCTTTCTCGACACCCACATCGTGCTGGATGTGCTGCTGAACCGACCTGGCCTGGTCGCGGACAGTGAGGCCGTGATTCTGCGCTGCGAGGCGGCTGGTGACCCGATGTTCATCGCATGGCACGGCCTGGCGACGGCATACTACCTGCTGAAACGCGGGCGCAGCGAAGCTGATGCGCTGGTGGAGGTGGACAAAATTCTGTCCTGGGCACAAGTGGCTGATGCTGTGGATGCGAATGCACGGAGCGCCCGGGCGATGGGCTTCGGAGACTTCGAGGATGCCCTGCAGGCAGCGTGCGCCGAGTCCTGCGCCGCTGACATGATCGTGACCCGCAACATAACTGACTTTTCCAAGAGCCAGGTGCCCGCCATCACACCCCAGGACTTCCTGCAGCGATTTCCCGCCATTTGATGCCGCCGCCGTGCAAAAGGGTAATGACGCCACGCAGGCCGTGCATGAGGCGGAGATTGATCAGATCGTCCATCGCCTCTTTGACCTCACGCCGGAGGAGATCACCCTCACCCGAGACCTCCCTGGCCCCCACGCGGGAGAAGAAGCCTGCGAAGCGAAGGAGTGCTGCTCACGCGGCGGCAAGATGACGGTGGCAGCTCTTTCAAAAGCTCATGGTATCAAGCGCATTCGTCAGTGCGGGAACCAAAAACCCCTGCTCGTCATGTTTCACACCCGCGATCTCGACCACGGAGTCGCTTTCCGGGAACAAGCCACTGATGCGCACGCCGGTGGCAGTGGATTCGAGGCTGAAGCCGGGCAGCAGACGTCCGAGGGAGCCCGCCATGCGGCCATGCTGCCCGCCTTGCTCGTTCGCGGGTAGCAGAGGGTCGGGAACTTCAGTGCTGACGAGAATGCCGGTAACGGGATCGATGTAACCGCGCAGTGCATTGTTTTCGACCAATGGCGCGAGATCGCTGTCGAGGCAGAAGGCGAGGCGCTCATGGCCGGTGAGCTTGGAGAGGCTGTGACGTGTGCCGAAGGCGACGATGTGCGTGGCGGGGGCATCGCCGGCGTGGTCGATGAACTTGGAGCCGGGGATCAACTGTGTGAGGGCTTTCACTGTGCGCGTGACGATGCTTTCGGCAGGCTCAAGACTGAGGAACACATCACCGGGGCGGTGCCACTCGATCTCGCTGAGGCGCAGTGCGTTGGCGAAGGCGGGAAGGTCATCATGGGCGTCACTCCATGTCCTGCGGGCGAGCAAGGCTTCGCTGCCCAGGTGGAGGATGGCATCCCGCACGACATCAGCGGAGGCGTCGTGCGCGGAGAGAGGCGCACCGAACCGCACGCTGACTGGGTAGCGCAGGCGGCGCGGCAGCTTGGTGAAGAAGCGCCCGCCCTGGAAGGAGAAGATGCTGCCGTAGAGGCCGTCGAGATGCACAGGCACGACCTGCGCGGCGCTTTGCCGGGCCATGAGCTCGAAGCCCTTGTGCAGGGTGTTGAGCATGCCGTGGCGGGTGATCTGGCCTTCGGGGAAAAGGCAGACGATTTCGCCGTCTTTCAACGCGGTGGCGACGGAGCGGATGGCATCCTTCGCACGGGTGGGGGAGATCGGCACGGTGCCGACGAGGCGCAGGAAGCCGTTCATCCACCAGACGTTGTAGAGCACGTCCCACATGACGAAGCGCACCGGCCTGCGGCATGCGGCGGCGAGGACGAGAGCATCCACATAGCTGACGTGATTGGAGAGCAGCAGCACGCCGCCCTCCCGTGGAATGCGCTCCTCATGGAGAGGGCGGATTTTGTAGATCACGCGCACCGCCGCCAGTGTGAGGAAGCGCACGAGATCCTGCGGCAGCAGACGCATGGTGTAGATGGCGGCCCCGAAGGTGGGGATGGCCAGCAGCATGAACTGCGTGGAGGCGCTGAACTCCAGATACTTCATCAAGGCGACGATACCTACCGCAACGAGTGTGCCGAGGCAGTCCATGAGGTTCATGCCGGCATGGACGCGCGCCTTCTCCTGCTTCTCCGCCTTGTCCTGGGCGAAGGCGTAGAGCGGCACCATGAAGCAGCCGCCCGCCGCGCCGGTGAAAATGATGCCGGCATACATCCAACTGCTGCCGAGCGGAGCGAGGCCGGACCAGAGCAGGCCGACGACGAGGCCGAAGCCGCCGACGGGGATCATGCCGAGTTCGATGCGGTTTTTGCTGACGTGCGAAGCGAGGAAGCTGCCGCTGATGACGCCGATGCCGAGGATGCCGGCGACTTTCGCGAGCTCCATCGGCCCGGCACCGCCACCGGTGTCGGGATGCAGCTCCTTGGTGAGCGTGACGAGGATGAAGCTGAGCGCGTTCGAGATGAACCAGAAGTAGGTGACACCGAGCGCTGCGAGGCGGACGGAGCGGCGGCGGAAGACAATTTTGAGACTCTCGAAATGCTCCAGCGCCATGCCTTTGCGCCAGCGGACCTCGGGGTGTGATGGCGTGTTCTGGATGCAAAGCGCGGCAATCAACTCGCCCACGCCGAAGATGCTGATGATGATCAGGGGCCATAGCGCGGACATCCATGCGTCACCCGTTTTTTCATACTCCGCTCCATACCACATGCCGCCGGCCCACATGCCGCCGAGGATGCCGGCGAGCATGGTGACCTGCAGCCAGCCGGAGACGAATCCCAGGCGGCGCGAGCCGGCGAGCTCCTTCATCACACCCATCTTCGCGGGGCTGAGCACGGCGGCCTGCACGGCGAGGACGAAGAAACCGGCGAGTGAAAGCTCGAGCGATCCCGGCACACGCCGCATCCACAAGGCGAGCGCGAGCCATACGAAGCAGAGGATCTGCACGACCTGCATCCAGATGATGACGCGGCGCTTCGAGAAACGGTCTGACCAGTAGCCCGCCAGCGGCGCCATGAGCATGTAGGGCAGCGAGAAGATGGCGCCGAGCCACAGCTCCATGTGGCGGCCCACCCACGAGTCCCTGACCATGACGATCGACAGTGCGATGAGCAGCATCTTGACGAAGTTGTCGCTGAACATGTTCAGCGCCTGCACGACGAGCACGAGCACGATGGAAACCCAGTTCCTGCGTGGCAGGGAAGGGGATTGATCGAGGTCGGCGGGCTCGGACATGCGTCGTTCAGTCCACAAATCGCCGCGCCAGCGCGATGTCCGCCGGGAACGTGATCTTGGGGTTGGGCTCGGCGTTTTCGACGGCAAACACAGGCTCGCCGAGGTGCTGCACGGCGGAGACTTCGTCCGTGACATGCGCGCCGTCGCGAATCACGGCCGCGTAGGCGCGCAGGAGCAGGTCGCGCCGGAAAACCTGCGGCGTCTCCATGATCCAGGCGTTGGCGCGGTCGATGGATTCGGTGATGCGGCCGTCGGGGCCGCAGCGTTTGAGCGTCTCCGCCATCGGGCGGGCGCAGGCGACGGCATTTTGCGTTTTCGCGGCCTCGATGCAGCGCGTGATCTGGCTCACGGAGATCAACGGGCGCGCGCCGTCATGCACGGCGACGATGTCGCAGGCCGGGTTCAAGGCCAGGAGGCCCGCATGCACGGAGAGATGGCGTTCCGCGCCGCCGGGGATGACCTTGATGATTTTGTCGAGCCCGTCCGCCTTCCACGCGCCGATCTCCATGCGCAGCGCCTCGCTGGTGACGACGATGATCTCGTCGATGCCGACGCAGCTTTGAAAGGCGCCGAGCGCACGTCGCAGCACGGGCTCGCCTGCGAGCGGGGCGAGGAGCTTGTTGAAGCCCATGCGCTTGCTGCTGCCGGCGGCTACGATGATGGCGGAAGTCATGAAGACCGTTGGGACAATTACGCGAGCCGTTTCGCGACCTCGGTGGAGATGGATTTGCTGTCAGCGCGTCCGGCGACGCGTTCCTGCAACGCCTTCATCACGCCACCCATGTCTTTCTTTGACGTGGCACCGAGCTCGGCGATGACGGCCTCGACGAGTTTGCCCAGCTCCTCTGCGCTCATCGCGGCGGGCAGGTATTTTTCCAGGACGGCGATCTCGGCCTTTGCGGCGGCCACAGCCTCCGGCCTGCCGGCCTTTTCAGCGCCATCGACGGAATCCTGGAGTTTTTTGATCTCCTTGCGCACCACGGCCAGGGCGTCGGTGTCGCCCAGCTCGCCATCCGCGTCGAGTTTCTCGATGGCGGCGTATTTGAGGGCGGATTTGAGGTTGCGGATGACATTGAGCGCCACGGTGTCCTTGGCGCGCATGGCGTTTTTGAGGTCTTCGGAAATTTGGGCGACAAAGCTCATGGGGAAATCGTCCGGGTTGTGAACCGGGCCGCGATCATGGCGTGGCGGCTGGCTTTGTCCACTGATAGGGAAAGCCGGGTGGAATGTCCTTTGCGCCGCATCGCCGCCCGTGCATGATCGGGCTGCCGTGCATTTCAACCACCCCAAACACGATCTTTACATCCCCGACCAGACCGACCCTGACGCCGCGCTGCGCCGCGTGACGCACCTGGGCATCGTCTCGCATCAGGACGACCTCGAAATCGCCGCGTATCACGGCATCACGGAATGCTTCCACAGCAAGGACCAGTGGTTCGGCGGGGTGGTGGTGACGGACGGGGCGGGCAGCCCGCGCAAGGGGCCGTATGCGAGCTACACCGACGACGAGATGCAGAAGGTGCGCCTCATCGAGCAGCGCAAGGCGGCCTATGTGGGCGAGTACAGCATCATGGCGCAGCTCGGTTATCCGAGTGATGACATCAAGAGGCCGAAACACGCGCCTGCCGTGGCGGATTTGAAATTCATCCTCGAAAACTCGCGGCCGAAGATCCTGTACCTTCACAATCCGTGCGATCGCCACGACACGCATGTGGCCACGTTCCTGCGCTGCCTGGAGGCCATCCGGGAACTGCCGCAGGAGGCGCGCCCGCAGACGGTCTATGGCTGCGAGGTCTGGCGCAAGCTGGACTGGCTGCTCAGCGAGGACAAGGTGATGCTCTGGGTGGACAAGTATCCGCACCTGCTGCGCCCGCTGCTGGGCGTGTTCGACTCCCAGATCAGCGGCGGGAAGCGTTATGACCTGGCGGAGGAGGGGCTGCGCCACGCGAACGCCACCTACTTTGACTCCCACACCACGGACAAGACCGACCTGCTCACCTTCGCGATGGATCTGACGCCGCTGACGAAGGACGACAGCCTCTGTCCTGTCGAGTACGCCGTGAACTACGCGCGGCGTCTCCAGGATGACGTGCGCGATCGTGTGAAGAAATTCATGTGAGTCTGGCGATGCCAGGCTGGCAGCCTGGCCCACAAAAAATGCCAGCCGGATGCTCCGGCTGGCATTTTTCGTTTTGAATCGAAACGAGGGCGGGCGTTATTCCGCGACTTTCGCGCTTTTGATCGTGACAGGCTCCAGCGGCACGTCGCCGTGCGGCCCTTTGCGGCCGGTGGCGACTCCGGCGATGGCATCGACGACTTCCATGCCCTTGGTGACCTTGCCGAACACGCAATAACCCCAGCCGTCCTGACCCGGATAATCGAGGAAGCTGTTGTCCTTGAGGTTGATGAAGAACTGCGAGCTGGCGCTGTGCGGATTCGGCGTGCGTGCCATGGCGAGGGTGCCACGGACGTTTTTGAGGCCGTTCTTGGCCTCGTTCTGGATGTTGCCGTCGGTTTCCTTCTGCTGCATGTCGGGGGTGAAGCCGCCGCCCTGGATCATGAAGTCAGGGATCACGCGGTGGAAGATCACGCCGTCGTAAAAGCCCTTCTTCGCATACTTGACGAAGTTGGCGGCGGAGAGCGGCGCCTTGGCGGCGTCGAGCTCGATTTCGATGGTTCCCTTGCTGGTCTCCATCACGACTTTCACGGGTTTGGCGTCACTCACGGTTTGGGCGGGGGTTGTTCCGGTCAGACCAGCGAACGTGAGGGCGAAGGCGGCCAGAGTCGGGGCGATTGATTTCATGGTTGGTTGGGTTGAGGGCGGCGAATGAGCCACGAAGGCATTGATTTGCAATCGTCAATATGATCAGAGGCCCCTCCGGGTCACGAGTCACACATCGTTTTGTTCCGCGTGCCGTCTGGAGACAACTTGGCCCGGAGGAACTCAACCAAAATCCCTCCGGGCCTTCGGGTGACCGGAGGGCTCCAACCATGAAGCGACTCTCCAGATCGGTGTGTGTTTCCCCGGGCGGGCCCGGGAAATATGTCAGCGCAGCGCGCGCCCCAACCGAGTTCCTGGTTGAGCAGCAGCCGGGCCAAGTCCGATGACGAATTTCAGTTTTCGGGCCAACAGTGAAGAACAAACATGCGGATGCTGTCCTCACCCAGGCAAAACACGCACGATGAACGCCTTCTTCGCGCCGAAGTATCTGGCGGCGACGCGCTGGATGTCCTTCGTGGTGACGTCGGCCATGATGGCGGGGAGCTTTTGGAAATGGTCCCAGCCGAGGCCGTTGATCTCGTTCCAGGCGAGCGTGTCCGCCATGCCGGGATTGCCCTGCTGGGCGCGCAGCCATGAACTGCGCCAGGTGACGCGCGCGCGATCGATTTCGCCAGCATGGAGGCCGCTGGCGGCGAGGTCGTCGATCTGCGCCATGAGTTCCTTCTCGGCCAGCTTCGCCTTCTTCGGATCGGTGCCGACGTAGAAGTAGAAGGCTCCGGCGCCCATCGCCGCGAAATTTTGCGCGCCGACGTGGTAGGCCAGGCCGAGTTCCTCGCGGATGCGGTTGAACAGACGGCTGCCCATGTCGCTGCACGCCTCGTCGATGAGGCTGAGCGCATGCACGTCCGGATCTTCGAGACCGACGGTGCGAAAGCCGACGACGATGACGGCCTGCTCCTTGTCGAGCCGTTCCGTCCAGGCGCCGGGCTTCGCGCTGGCATGCCAGGTGCGGCTGTGCGTGGAGTGACGCGGGCCTTTGGGCAGCTTGAGGAAGGCTTTCTCGACCTGCTTTTTGATTTCGGCGGCTTTCACGTCGCCGAACACGGAGATGACGCCGTTGTGCGTGGCGAGGCTGGCGCGGATCATGTCGCGGCAGTCGGAGAGCTTCAAATTCGCGACGGTTTGCTCATTTCCAAGCGCGGTGCGGTGGAAGGGCTGCCCGGCGAAGATTTCGCGGCGGGCTTTGCGCATGGCGACGGTGAGAGGATCTTCTTTTTCCTCGATGATGTTCGCGATCTGGCGTTTCTTCACGTCGGCGAGGCCCGGTTGTGGCAATGACGGGTTGAGGATGAGATCGGCGAGGAGGTCGAGCGCGCCTGCTTCATCGCCACGCAAAACGTCCGCGCCCAGGATGAAGCGATGCGCGTCCGCCGTGCAGGAGAGATGTCCGCCGAGGTTTTCCAGCTCGGAGGCGATGCGCGCGGCGTCGCGCTTCTTCGTGCCTTTGAGCATCATCTGCGCCGCGATCTGCGTGACGCCGGCGCTGAGGTCGGTCTCGGCGGGCACACCGGCGAGGAAGTTCGCGCGCAGACTGACGAGCGGGAGGCGCGGATTTTCGCCAACGAGCAGCGTGAGGCCGTTTTTGAGCTTGAAGGGCTGGATCGCGGCGCGGGCGCTGTCACCTCCGGTGGATGCGGCCTTTGTGCCTTCGACATCAGGGCCGACGAGGACGGTGCTGACGCATTCCGGCAGGAGATGACGACGCGCGGCATCGCGCACGGCCTCCGGTGTGAGGGCGCTGACTGCGGCGAGGAACTGGCCGGGGTAATCCAGCGTGCCGGTGAGCAGCCAGCCGCTGCCGATGGAGCCGGCCTGGCCTTTCACGCTGCTGAGCGTGCGCATTTGCGCGCTGACCGTGGCACGCACGGCTTTTTCGAGCTCGGCACGGCCGGGGCCGGATGTGCGCATGCGTCCGATGACCTCGTGCATGCCTTCGCGCAGCTTCGCGGCGTCGGCGGGGTTGCATTCGGCCTCGACGCTGAACAGGCCGCACTCCGCCGCGCACCACGCGCCGGCGTACACCCAGTGCGCGAGCGCCCGCTTCTCCCGCAGCTCCTGATAAAGGCGTGAGCTGCGGCCGGAGCCGAGCAGGAAGGCCAGGACATCGAGCGCTGGCTTGTCGGGATGGCTTTCGCCCGGAACCTGCCAACTGAGCGCGACGCGGGTGAGGTCGGTGGCGAAATTTTTCGCGGCATGACGTGTGCCGGGCTGGCGCGGCTCGTCCGGGAGCAGCACGGGCTCGAACGCGCGGCGCTGCCAGTCTCCGAGCAAGCGCGTGACGGACTCCAACGCCGCCTTTGTGTCCACCGCGCCGGCGATGACGATGAAGGCGTTGTTCGGCACATAATGCCGCTGAACGAAGCCGTGGACATCCGCGCGGGTGATTTGATCAAAGACTTCGCGATGGCCGATGATGGGGTGGCGCAGCGGATGCTGGCGGAAGGCGGTGGCCTGGACGATGTGCTGCATCACGTCGCCGGGATCATCGTTGCCCATGGCCATCTCGCGGCGGATCACGTCCATCTCGCGGGCGAGCTCGTCCGCGTCGAGTTTCGAGTGACGCACCATGTCGGCGAGGATGTCGAGGTAGCCTTCCGTGTTTTCCGAGAGGCCGTCGATCCAGTACACGGTGCGGTTGAAGGACGTGTAGGCGTTCACATAGCCGCCGAGCGCCTGAATGCCTTGCGAGATTTGCGCCGCATCACGTTTTTCCGTGCCTTTGAAAAGCATGTGCTCCACGCAATGCGCGATGCCCGCGCCGGTGTGCTGCTCCTCGTGCAGGCTGCCCGCCTTGATCCACACCTGCACGCTGACGAGCGGATGCGCGTGATCCTCGCGGATGATGACTTCGAGTCCGTTCGGCAGCGTGGTGATGCTGGCGTCGGGCGCGGGGATGGAAAGATGGCTTCTGGAGCTGGCGAGGGATTTTTTCATGAGGAGCGCGCCTCCTGGCCGCCGCGGGCGGAGGAAGGAAGAAAAGGATCGGTGAACACGGTTTTAAAGTCGTAGCCGCCGGCGAAGTCCCCGATGCTGTCGCCGTCGTTCCTGCCGAAGTAGCCGACGCTGATGAGGTTATAGACGATGTTGCCCACGTCCTCGCCGCGTTGCAGGCCCCAGGATTCGAGGAGCATGAGGGAGAGCGGCCCGTATTCGATGATCACATGATCCTTGAAGCCTTCGAGCAGCTCCTGGCCGCTGACATGCTGGTCCTCGTCGTTTTCATCGCGGAATTTCTTCGAGGCGACGTGCAGCGCGTCGCGCACCAGCTCGTAGGCGGCGGGATGGTAGCGGGGATCGTTCTGGATCGAGCGCCGGACGGCATCAACGAAGGTGATGGAGGTCATGGGCGGACTGGGGGCTGCATGAGGCGAGCTTTACGCCGCAGGGGCGGTGGCTTCAAGCAGCAGGGCCTCGAATCGTTCGGCCATGCGTGTGGCGGTGAACTCCTGCCGCACCTTCGCCATTGCCATGCCGGACATTTTTTCCCGCAGCACATCATCCTGGAGGAGTTTTTCGAGCGCGTCGGCCAGCGCCCTGGGATCGTCCGGCGTGCAGAGGACGCCGCCTTCTGTCGCGGCGAGGAGTTCCGGGAAGGCGCCATGCTCCGGCTGCACAAAGGGCACGCCGCTGGCGGCGGCTTCGATGACGTAGAGCCCGAAGGCCTCGCCGTAGGTGGCAGGGACGCTGAAGACGGTGAGATCGTGGAAGAAATGCACCTTGTCTTTGAAATCGACGTTGGGATGCCATTCGACACGGCTGGAGAGACCGGCTGCGGCGATTTTCTCCTGCAATGAGGCGACGTATTGCTCATCGACCGGTGTCTTCGCACCACCGACGCGCAGTTTGACACGCGGGACGCTGCCGCGTTTGGCGAGGTCGATGAAGGCGTCCACGAGCGTGGTGAGGCCCTTGCCATGGATCATGCGGGCGAAGTAACCGATGACCGGCCAGTTGGGATCCGGTGATGACGTGGTGAAGGCGGTGGCGTCGATGCCGTTGGGAATGACTTTGATCCGGCCCTCGGCGGCGTCGAGGCGCTGGCGCATGAGCTCCGCGTAAAACCGGCTCGGCGCGATGAAACGGCGGATGCTGCGGGCGTTGCGCCGCATGGCGTCCCAGCATTGCTCGCGACACGGGTCGGGCAGCGAGTCGAGGAAGCTGTCCTCGCCTTGCAGCGAGCACACGACGGGGATGCCGAGCTCCTTCTCAATCGCGGGCGCGAGGCCGGAGAGGAGGCTGTTGGAGAGCGAGATGACGTCGAATTTCTTTTCCTGGCGGATCCAGTCGATGAGCTTGTGCCACTCACCCCACTGGCGGCCTTCCGCGCCGAGCAACGCGCCGAGAGTCATCTCCCCGAGTGTTTTCGGGCTGGTCATGCCCATGCCTTTCGCGGCGAGGCGCAGTTTTTCAGGCGAATTGAGCCAGCGGTGGAAGAAGCGTGGCAGCTTGTGGAACCACGGGAGTTTCTGCTGCAAAAACAGCGAGATGCCGCCGATCTGCACACCCAGCTCCTGCGCACCGAACTCACGATCCGTGACCAGCGGCAGATACAAGGGCGCCATGAGCGCGTCATGCCGCCGCACGCGCAGCGCCTTGATCAGCGCGTGGTCGCGCAGGCAGCTTCCGCAGTGGAAATTGCCGGTGCCCGGGGTGAGGTGGAGGATGCGCATGCCGCGTTTGCCTTACGTCTCCGTCAGGCCGCGCGCCATGACGACTTTGCCGGTGCGGACGGTTTCGGCGATGTCGAACTTGCCGAGCAGGCGGACGGCGGCGTCGATCTTGTCGGAGTTGCCGCTGATGAGGGCGATGAGGCTGTCCTCCTGGAGGTCCACGGTCTTGCCGCCGTAGTGCTCGACGATTTGCAGGATTTCGGTGCGCTCGGCGGGACCGGCGGCGACCTTGATGAGCACCATCTCCTTGGCGACGGCGTCACGGTCGGTGTGCTCCGTGCAATGGATGACGTCGATGAGCTTGCTCACATGCATGATGATCTGGTGCAGGCCCTCGGGATGGCCGCTGATGCCGATGGTCATGCGGCTGTAGCGCGGGTCGCGTGTCTGTGAGACGACGAGGGACTCGATGTTGAAGCCACGACGGCTGAACACGGCGCAGATGCGGCCGAGGACGCCGGGTTGGTTGTTCACATAGACGCTGAGCGTGTGGATGTTGATGATGTCGGCCTGCGGTGCGGGCTTTTTGCTGGTGGTGGAGGTGCGGTCGCTCATGGTGATTTAAGATTTTTGATTCATGTCCAGGATCAGAGTGCGAGTTCGGGTTCCGATGGGTTTTCGAGGCGTTTTTCGGCGATCTGGATGTAGTTGGGGTCCTTCTCGATGCCCAACCAGCGGCGTTTGAGCTTCTTTGCAGCGACGGCGGTGGTGCCGGAGCCGAGGAAGGGGTCGAGTACGAGATCGCCCTCGCCTGTGGAGCAAAGAACGAGTTTCTCGATGAGCTGGAGGGGCTTCTGCGAAGGGTGGCCGCATTTTTCCCTCGAGTTCCCTTTCAGGCTGGGCACGCGGAGGATGTTGGTGGCGAACTTGCCGGCTTCGAGATGCGCCTTGCGGGCCTCCTTGTCCTTGTAGCGATTGTCTTTGAGGTAGATCTCGATGGTTTTGGCGTCGTAGGGGATGCGGACGGCGTCTTTGTTGAATTTCGCCTTCTCGCCTTTGCGCATCACGAGCACCATCTCGTACTGCGGGGTGAAGCTGTCACGGCGCTCGTCATAGCCGACCGCGCGATCCCAGATGATGAGGTCGTGAAACTGGTGCTGCTGAGTGAGGCGTGACATGAGGTGGAGAAAGGTGTGCTCGCGCTTGCCTAACTGGCCGAAGATGAAGGCGAGACCGTCATCGCGCAGGACGCGCATGGATTCGCGCACCCATGCGTCGCACCAGGCGAGGTAGTCGGCTGCAGTTTTCCATTGCGTGTCCCAGGCTTCATTTTCGAGGACGTTGAAATAGGGTGGATCAGCGATGATGGCCTGCGCGGCGGCGGCGGGGAGTTTTGCGAGCTCGGTGGCGGCATCGCCGTGGAGGATGTGGTCCGTTTTCATCGGGCGGATCAGCCGGATCTGGCCGATCAAACTCTGTTCACGTCGAACCGGAGGGTTTCTCCATCTTGTGTTTCGGTGCCTCGATGAGCATGTCCTCCAGCGCGGCGCCGGCGGGGATCATCGGGAAGACGTTTTCGGTCTTGATGCACTCGGCCTCGATGATGCAGGGGCCGTCGTTGTAATCGAGGGCCTGCTGCAGGATGCGCTCGATGTCGGCGGGGCGGCGGATGTGCCAGCCTTTGATGCCGTAGGCCTCGCCGAGCTTCACGAAGTCAGGATTGCCGAGCAGATCGACGCCGCTTTCGCGGTTGTCGAAGAACAGCTCCTGCCACTGACGGACCATGCCGAGGTAGCTGTTGTTGAGGACGATGATCTTGATGGGCAGCTTGTGAATGGCGGCGGTGGCGAGCTCAAAGAGGGTCATCTGGAAGCCGCCGTCGCCGGAGATGGAGACGACCGTCTTGTCCGGGCAGGCGAACGCGGCGCCGATGGCGGCGGGGAAGCCGTAACCCATGGTGCCGGCGCCGCCGGAGCTGAGCCAGTGGTAGCTGGCATCGCATTTGTAGAACTGCGCGGCCCACATCTGGTGCTGGCCGACGTCGGTGGAGACGATGGCCTTGCCTTTGGTGAGATTGTACAATTCATCAATGACTTGCTGCATGCGCAGACCGCCCTGTTTCTTGTAGCCGAGCGGGAACTTCTTCTTGTAGCCGTCGAGGTGCTCGATCCAGTCCTCCGTGGGCAGTTTTTCGATGTGCGGCAGCAGGTCGCTGAGAGCAGCCTTGGCGTCACCGCAGATGGCGACGTCCACCTGGATCATCTTGTGATGCTCAGAGGCGTCGATGTCGATGTGGATGAGCTTCGCGTTGCGGCCGAACATGCTCGGCTTGCCGATGATGCGGTCGTCGAAGCGTGAGCCGACGTTGAGGATGAGGTCGGCCTCGCAGATGGCCTTGTTGGCATAGGCGGTGCCGTGCATGCCGAGCATGCCGAGGGAAAGCGCGTGCGTCTCCGGGAAGACACCCTTGCCCAGCAGGGTGGTGGTGACGGGGCAGCCGAGGGTCTCCGCCAGCGTGAGCAGCTCCTTGTCCGCACGGGCGATCATCGCTCCCTGGCCGGCGAGGATGATCGGACGTTTCGCGGCGGCGATCAGGCGGGCGGCTTCCTTGATGCCCTTCGGGTCGATCTTGAGGGCCGCTTCAGGATTATAGCCTGGCAGCTCCATCGGCTCGTCAAAGGTGCCGGTGAAGGGAGCCTGACTGATGTCCTTCGGGATGTCCATCAAGACGGGGCCGGGGCGACCGGTGGTGGCGATGTGGTAGGCTTCCTTGGCGATGCGGGGCAGCGCATTGGTGTTCTTGACCAGGAAGTTGTGTTTCACGACCGGGCTCGTGATGTTGAAGATGTCCGCCTCCTGGAAGGCGTCCTTGCCGAGCATCCAACTGACCGTCTGGCCGCAGAGGACGATCATGGGGACGCTGTCCATCTGGGCGGTCATGAGGCCGGTGATGGTATTGCCTGCACCGGGGCCGGAGGTGACGAGAACGACCGCCGGTTTGCCGGTGGCGCGGGCGTAACCGTCAGCCATGTGAACCGCACCCTGTTCGTGGCGGACGAGGACGAACTTCATGTTCGTCTTCACGGTTTCGAGCGCGTCGAAGATCGGCAGGGCGGCTCCGCCCGAGTAACCGAAAACATACTCAATGCCGAGATCGGCGAGGGTTTTGACCAGGGCTTGCGCGCCGTCCATTTTTTGCTGACTCATGGGTTGGGTGGGTGAAAAATTGCGAATTGGGTGGCTAAAATGCGCTCAAAAGCAAAACCAGCAAGCCAAAGTTTGGCTGTTTTCAGGCAAATCAACACTTCAATGGCGATTCTCCTGCTAAAAATAGCCATTTCAGACCCAAAGAGGCTCGATTGCCTCTGACGCATGATCAAAACCGAACAAACTCATCACCAAGCATGGTAGCCTAGCATGGCGGCAATCCCGAGCAGAACCATGCTGATCCAGAACCAACGGCTGAACAAGCAATCCCACCAGTGTCGGGATTTTCGTTCCAGCGGGGACTCCCCCACACGGGAGTTCTCGGCCAAGGACCGTTCACCAGCATGCAAAAAGCCAAACAAGCCCATGATGCCGTCCACAATGCGGACGAACAGCGCGATCAAAAAACCGATGAATTCTTCCATGCGTGGATGGTGGGTGGATTGATGGGATGCGGACACCCGCACATCTGGGAATGGCTAATTCTTGATCCGATACAGATTCCCTTCCGTGCGGATGAGGAGATCAGAGCCGATCACGGCGTAGGAGGCGAGGCTGCGCTCGCCGAGGTCGTTCTGGGCGAGGATTTGGAAGGTCTTGCCGGGTTTCACGACGACACCGAGGCCTTTTTCGTCCTGAAGGTAGAGTTTGCCGTCGGCGACGAGTAGCGAACTGGAGATGGGGCCGGTGCAGCGCTCGGAATAATGAATCTGACCGGTTTTGGCATCACAGCAGGTGAGGATGCCGTTGTCGGCCACGAAGTAGAGTTCGTCGCCGATCACGGCCATGCTGGGATTGTGCGGCACCGCCTTGTCGATCGTCCAGGCGACATGCGTCTCGGTCACATCACCTTTGCCGTCCACCTTGATGGCCTTGAGCACCGGCTTGTCGTAGCTGCTGGAGACGAACACCATGCCATGCGCATAAACCGGGCGAGGAACCACGGAATAGCCCTGATCATAGTAGCAGCGCCAGATTTCCTCGCCGGTCTTCGGATTGAGCGCGTTCACCACGCCGCTGCCGGGCGTGATGAGCTGCTTCTGACCGTTCACATCAATGATGAGCGGCGTGCAGAAGGAGAATTTCTTTTTTGCGTCCGACTGCCGTGCAAATGCCCAGCGCTGCTTACCGGTGGTTTTGTCGAGCGCGATGACCTTCGGATCGGTTTCGGCATCGGCGGAGAAGATGAGCAGGTTCTCAAACAGCACCGGGCTGCCGCCGTTGCCATGCACCGGCGAGTACGCGAACTCCTGCGTGGCCCAGAGCGATTTGCCGGTCGCTGCATCGAGACAGGCGGTGCCGAGGTGGCCGAAGTGAACATACAGCTTGCCGTCCGCATAAACCGGTGTCGGGCTGGCATGGCTGTTTTTGCGATGCGCGCGCGGGGAGGTGGCGGTGAAGATCTCCACATCCCACACCGGTTTCCCTGTGGCCGCGTCGAACATCAGCGCGTGCAGCGAGCGGTCCGCCTTTGGATCCTCCACACCGCCGACCGGCAGAGCCGAGGTCAAAAAGATGCGGTCCCCGATCACCACCGGCGAGGACCAGCCCACGCCTGCCACCGCCGCCTTCCACGCGATGTGAGAGGTCGGACTCCAGGTGAGCGGCAGGTTTATGGCCTTGGAATGTCCCTGGGCTTCGGGGCCGCGGAATTCAGGCCAGTCGGCGGCGGTGAGAAGCGACGTTGAGAGAAGAAGGGCGAGTGTGGAGCGCATGGACTGCAAAGAACGCGGTGAGACAGGAGGCGTTTGCAAACTTCGACACGCCGTTCGTAGCGGCGGGCGTCAGCACGCCTCCGGGCGACTGGGACGCTCGATGGCGAAAACTCACGTTCTCCGCTACCTCTGCCGTTTTCACGGCTTCGCAGCATTGTCGTTGAGAGCTTTTGCGAGCGAGAGCGCCTTTTCTTGAGTGAAACCGCCTGCGACGCTGATCCTGCCGCCATACTTTTTCTCCCTGACCACTGGAGCGGACAGCACTTTCCCTCGAATAAGGATCGCCAGTCTGTCGCCGAGGTGTTGAGCAGCAAATTCATCGAAGCGCTTGCTACCTTCGGCAGTGAGCTGGACGAGAATCGACCAACCTTCACCGCCATACATCACACCGGCTTTTTCAACGTCTTTGCCGGAGATCACTACCTCTGTGTTCAGCCACAAGGTATCATCTTGAAACTTCACACTGGCAGCGCCGGGCTTTTCGCCTGCCAGAACATAACGCAGCTCCAGCAAATCAGCGGCGAACACTTGAAATGGCAGCAGCAGGATGAGGAAGAGCAGTTTCATAGGTTTCACGCCCCTTCCGGCAGCGCCACATACGGCTCTTCGTTCAAGACAGCCTTCTTCGAGCCGCTGAGGAGCTTGATCCACTCCAGGAGGCAGCCGAGGAAGATGATGGCGACGGCGCAGAGGAAGAAGCCGGTCACATAGACATCGACCATGAAGTTGAACTTCTGCGCGGTCCATTCGGCGATCTGCTTGTCGGTGCCTCCGGCGGCGATTTTGGCGGCGAAGT
>JAEUHJ010000148.1 GCA_016795375.1 Verrucomicrobiaceae bacterium | reverse complement strand
GGTCATCGACTTCGGCATCGCGAAGGTGCTCGAAGGCGAGGGCTCCGGCCACACCATCGCCACCGGTGTCGATCAGCTCGTCGGCACGCCGGGCTACATCAGCCCGGAACAGATCGAAAACGGCAGCTCGCATGTGGACACGCGCTCGGACGTGTATGCACTGGGCGGCGTCTTCTTTGAGCTGCTCTGCGGCCGGGCGCTCATCACGCCCTCGGACATCGCGCAGAAGCCGGTCCACATCCTGCTGCGTGATCTGGCGGAGAAAGACCCGCCGAAGCCCTCCACCATCGAGCCATCGGTGCAGGGTGATCTGGACTGGATCGCGCTCAAGGCGCTGGAGCGTGACCCGGCGCGCCGCTATGGCAGCGCGGACGATCTGGCGGATGACATCACGCGCTACCTGAGCTTCGAGCCGGTCACCGCCCGCCCGCCGAGCCGGCGTTACCTCATCCAGAAATTCGTGCGCCGTCACCGCGTCGGAGTCGCGGCCGCCATCGCCATCTCGCTCGCCGTGCTCATCGGCGGCATCACCAGCACCGCGATGTATTTCAAAGCGGAGCGCAACCGCCTCGAGGCAGAGCGCGGCCGCGAGAACCTGCGGAAATCCTACAGCCGTTCCGACGAGCAGATGGCCCGCCAGCACATCGAGGACAGCATGCATGGCGACGCGGTCGCCTACCTGGCCCGCTCGTTGCGCACCGACCCTGCGAACGACATCGCTGCCACCAACCTGCTCTCATTGCTGGCCAACGCGCACCTCATCCGCTCCGACGTTCCTGAACTCAAACTGCCCGAAGGCGCTCTCGACGCCGAAAAAGTCGCCGTCAGCCCGGAGGCGGGCGTGGTCCTGGCTGTTTGCGCCATCCAGCCCAAGGCCGGCCCCGCACCCGTGAACGAGCCTCCGCCGGAGCGCGAGATCATCTCCATCTGGAACCTCAAAACGGGTGAGCGCACCGATCATCCCGTGCAGCCAGGCGTGATGATCCAGTGCCTGGAGATCACGCCGGACGGCCTCAGCGCCGTCATCGGCCGTGATGACGGCGGTGTCGAGCTATGGTCTCTCAAAGATGGCAAACGGCGCAATCTCCAGCCCCGCATGCCGATCATGGTCACCTGCGTCGCCTTCTCCGGCAATGGGGAGAAACTGCTCGCCGGCAGCGAAATTGACGGCCAGGGGCAGGGAACCATCCAGGCATGGGATCTGCGCCAGCCACAGGATCCCGCCCGCGTCATGAAGCAGAAAGGCGGCGTCACGGAAATCGCCGTCGATGAGGAAGGCGTCTTTGCCGCGTCCATTTACAGCGGCGACTTCATCAACCCCGCCGGAGCCGACGGCGCCGCCACCACCTGGGATCTGCGCAACGGCATGCCCGTGGGCGAACCCATCGAGGTGGAAAAAGGCCTCCTGCACGTCGCCATCGAGCCGGGAAAAGAAATCATCGCCCTCGGCATGAACAACGGCCTCGTCTTCGTCGGCAGCTTCCGCAACGGCGGCGAGGTACTCCCTCCCCTCTCCCATCCCTCCTCCATCACCGCGCTCTCCTTCAGCACGGACGCGAAATCCATCATTGTCGGCGACGGCGCGGGCTACATCTACGACTGGAAGCTCGAGGACGGCAAGCTGCGCTCCCCCTCCCGTGCGCACGGCAGCGAGATTCTCCGCGCCACCCCCGTGCGCGACACCAGCCTCGTCATCGGTGTCTCGAAGGAAGGAGCGCTCAGCGTCTTCGACAGCAAAACCGGCGCGCTCAGGAAAACCTCCCTTCAATACAGCCTGCGTGACGCCAGGACCAGCCTCGACGGCTCCCTGCTGGCCTTCGCGCCGCGCGGCGTTCCCTCCATCCAGGTCTGGAACATCCATGAGCGCATGACAGGCCGTCGTTTCGTCGATGTCCTCGACAAAAACCTCATCACCCGCATCAAAGGCCCGGACAACTCGCCCCAGCAGCTCCGCGACTCCGAGGTCGGCGGCGCGAACCGTCAGAAGTCCCTCTACGCCGCCGCTGACGCCGACGGCACCGTCTTCATTTACGACGCGAAAACGCTCAAGCCCGTCGGCCAGCCATTTCACCACCCGCCCGCCGTCGGCGCCGTCACCCTGACGATGGACGGCAAATATCTCATCACCTCCGGCCGTGACCGCGAGGTGCGTGTCTGGGACACCCAGACACGCGAAAACATCGTCCGCATGCGCCACGACTCGTTCGTTTCCGTCATCACGCTCAGCCCCGACGACCAGCGCCTCGTCACCATCACGGACGAGGGTGAGATGCGCGTCTGGAACTTCCGCACCGGCGACTGCCTCACCCCCGGCATCCGCGACACGCCGCGTGAAAACCTCGAACACGAGGGCATCGTCGTCGGCCGTGTGTCCGACGACTCCAGGACACTCCTCTTCCGCGTCTCCGAACACGCCTTCTTCAGCATTCCCATGCCGCCGAAGGACACCCGCCTGCCAGAGTGGTTCCTCCAGTTCGCCGAAGGCCTGGGCCGCCGCCATCTGACACCGGACGGCCGCCTGGAATCTCTCACGCTCGAAGACTTCACGCAGCGCGCCGCCGCCATCCCGAAAACACCCGCGCCTGGCGAAGAAATCGCCGTGCTCTGGGCGAAATGGCTGCTCACACCCTCCGCCACGCGTCCACTCTCACCCTTCGACGACCAGCCTTTCGACGCCTACCTGCTCTCCCTCAAAGACCAGGGCTCACCCGCCGCCGCCCGCGAATACCTCCGCTACCGCCCGAAGGATCGCGACATGATCAATCGCGCCGCGAAGTTTGTGCTGCCGAAGTAGTCTGCACACGCAGAGCGGTCAGTTTGCCGACGCGCGACCATCTATTTCAGCAGCTTGGTGTGTGAAAAAATGTTTGGTTTATTGGCAGTTCTGCCCATGAAATGAACGTACGCGCCAAACCAATGGCATTGGCTGTGCCAACCCATTTGAGAAATTTGAAGTCAGGAAAGCTTCTCGGTCTCGAACGCTCCGATGTTGAAGCAGCGCCGTGAAGTCCGCGCGGCCAGCGTTTCCACACTTGCGGCTGTGTTTCGTTCACGGCACCGGCGACGGTGTGGATGGAGCAAAGCCAACCTACTTCCAACTGAACATGCCAGCGCAACGCCCGCCTCCAATGCGCTTGTCCCTGATCACTCTTCCGAGACACCGGCCAACGCATGTGCTGGGCCAGCTTCGGAAACAACTTCGGCAGGCATGCGACCAACCTGATGACGTCATGCGCTGAATGCGCTCAAACCACCGTGAACACAAGCAGCGGCTTTCAGCTTGGCAGGAACACGCGTCCTGTGTCACGCTTCGCGCCGTGTTGAACCGCCTTCGTCCTGCCTTGTGCTCGCTGCTTGCCCTGCTGTGCCTTGCAAGAAAGGGTCAGCAAGAAAGGGTCAGGGGTCGATTCTTGACAGATGCGGTGTGGTCGATAGCCTCGCAGCCATGCCCAGGCAGCTTCGCATTCAGTATCCCGGCGCTCTTTACCACGTCACGGCCCGCGGGGACCGGCGGGAGGACATCGTGCATGATGACGGGGACCGCGAAATGCTGCTGGCCACATTGGCGG
>JAEUHJ010000147.1 GCA_016795375.1 Verrucomicrobiaceae bacterium | reverse complement strand
GAATGGCACTCGGTTAAGCGACGGCGCGGTAGCGCTCGCGGTGGGGGATTTCCTGGAACTGGTGGCGGGGTGCGGTGAGCAGTTGGTAGGATTTGGGACGTCGCTTTTTTGCTCGTGGTTCTCGTCGTCCAGGTCGCAACGGGTTCTGCACGCTGGCGATGGCTTCCAGCAGTTCCTCATGCCAACGGGCCAGCTTGCGTGGTTGCTCATGGCAGGCCGCCGCCTGCGGCAGCCACTGCCGCAGCATATCCACTGCGCCTTTAAAGCTGATGCGCCCCAGCTCCTGCTGATGCTGGCTGGCGCTTTGTAGGATCATGGCACGGATCATGTTGTAGGCGATGGCGTGCATGAGCAGTTCCTTTCTCACCATGTCGGGGGTCTTGGTGCGCATGACTTCCATGTGCATGGTGGTTTTGATGTCGCGGTAAAACAGCTCGATGCTCCAGCGCCGGTAATACAGCTCGGCGAGCTTCTCCGCCGGGTAGCGCACGGCGTCGGTGCAGGTGGTGGCGATCCACAGGCAACGGGTGCGGAAGCCTTTGCGCTCGATCTTCACGCGCACCACGCGCACTTCGAGGCTCGCGGGCAGCTTGTTCCAGGCGCGCTTTTTCCACGGGCTGCCTGCGGGGCGTTGCGCGGGCTTGTGCCAGTCTTGCAGGCGGTCATCGCGACCGAGCTTTTTGCCACGGCGCATGTCCTTGGGCCGCTTTTGATGCAGGCGGAAGACGGTGTGGATGCCGCGCCCCTTGAGTTCGGCCATCAAGGCATAGGCGCAGAAGCCCGCGTCGCCCACCAGCACGTCGCCTTTGACAAGCAGATGGCTGATGAGATGCCACAACCCCAGATCGTGGGCTTTCCACTTCGAGAGAGCGTGACCCAGCCAGGCTCCAGTGGAGAGGCAAAACAGGCCGAGCATTTTGGCGACGGGGAAGCCGCAGCCCTTCTTCTGCGTGCAGGGCTGTGGCCATTGGAGCTGATTATCGCCCGTGTCGGGCATGGAGAAGCTGGTGCCGTCCAGCACCTTGACGTGATGACCACACCACAACCATGCTGAGGCGGCGCGGCGTTGCAGATGCTCGCGCAGTTCATCGAACACGGCCTGTGGCAGCCGCAGGCTCAGGCCGCAGCGAGCCTCGCAGTAGGCGGCGGTGCCCAGCGAGGGCTTGCGGCGCTTCTCCCCGCGTGAGATGACCCAGGCGCGGACCTTGCCGACGACTTCCTGACAGGGCATGGCGGGGTTGAGCACCTGGAAGAGGAAGGCCCAAAAGAGTGTCACAGGCGGGTAAAGCCGCTCACGTTGGGCCTTGGCATCGGGGGCTTTGGCGAAGAAGTCGGCAGGCAGCAGTCCGCCGAGCAAGGCGGCGAGATCAGGCAGGGCGAGGTCGCGCAGCTTTTGCAGCTCGTTGACGATGCGGCTGGCGGCGGAGTTCTTCGCGCGGCCTTGCAGCGCACGCGGGAAGTGGGGAAGGAAGCAGGTGGAGAGAGCCATGGCTTTTGAACCTTCGCGACGCGCCGCCGTTGTACGAAAGTCGCATGCTCCATGCGCCTCAGAAATCAACGATCATGGGCCTTAACCGAGTGCCATTCGTGTCTGTCCCTTTATAAAGAAAAATGCCTCAAAGAACAGGCATTTTATTTGCATTAGTCGGATGCGCTCAGGCGTGCCGTGCCTGCACATGGCGGACTCCAGCACACCAGCCTCAACAGATCCAAATGAGGGTTCCGAGATGGACTCCAGGCGCAAAGGCACAGCGAAACGCGCCGCGACGGCCCCATGCCACCACGATGACGTGATCATGCTTCCCATTTGCGCGCGGCCTTCAATCCGGCATTCTACCGGCCCGCCATGACTTCCCCCCTGCTTCGTTACTGCCCCGATCTCTACAACTACCTGCGCCGTGAGACGCGCCCGGTCATGGTCGGCAAGGTGCAGATCGGCGGCGGCGCGCCTGTGGTCGTGCAGAGCATGCTCACCAGCGACACACGCGATGCGGATGCCTGTGTGAAGGAAGCACTCGGTCTCGCCGAGGCGGGCTGCCAGATCGTCCGCGTCACCGCGCAGACCCGCGTCATCGCCGAAAACCTCCAGCACATCCGCGACGGCATCCGTGCCGCCGGCTGCGATGTCCCGCTCGTGGCCGACATTCATTTCAAACCCGACGCCGCCATGGAGGCGGTGAAATGGGTCGAGAAAGTTCGCGTGAACCCAGGCAACTACGCCGACAAAAAGAAATTCGCCGTCAAGGAATACACCGACGAGGAATACGCCGCAGAAGTGGCCGACATGGAGGAGCAGTTCGTCCCTCTAGTGAAAGAATGCGTCCGCCTGAATCGCGCCATGCGCATCGGCACCAACCACGGCAGCCTCAGCGACCGCATCATGAACCGTCATGGCGACACGCCGCTCGGCATGGTCGAAAGCGCGCTCGAATTCGCACGCATCGCGCGCAATCACGGCTATCACAATTTCCTCTTCTCGATGAAGGCCAGCAATCCGAAGGTCATGATCGAGGCATACCGCCTGCTCGTCGCGCATTTGAACAAGCTCGGCGCTGACTGGAACTATCCGATCCATCTCGGCGTCACCGAAGCCGGTGACGGTGAGGACGGCCGCATCAAGAGCGCCATCGGCATCGGTTCTCTGCTCGCCGACGGCATCGGCGACACCGTGCGTGTTTCGCTCACCGAAGACGCGATCTTTGAGATTCCCGTCGCCCAGCAGCTCGTGAAGCCCTACAACGACGGTGTTCCGGCGCAGTTCGAGCACATCGTGAACGCACCGCCCGTCAGCTACAATCCGTTCGACTTCGTGCGCCGCGAATCACAGGTGCTCGCGGTCAACAACGTCAAAGTCGGCGGCCATGAGACTGTCCCCGTCTTCACCTCACGCAAAAAATGGGACGCCGTCGCCCACAAGATCGACAAGCTCGGCGATTACAGGCCGGAGATTGTCATCGAGGACAGCGGCGCGATCGAAATCGATCCGCGCGACGATGAAACGATCAACAGCATCAACGCCGGCCCGGATGCGAAGCTCGTCACGATCAAAGACGGCCTCCAACTTCCCGTGATTGCCGCTTATCGTCTCCTCGCGGCCAGATTGCAGCCGCGTCATCCGATCTTGCTCAAGGACACGCTGCAATCCGCCGGCAGCAATGACTTCACCGAAAATCTGCTCGTCGCCGCGACGAACATCGGCTCGCTGCTGTGCGACGGGATCGGTGACGCGGTGATCGTGAACGGAGAAGATGCCCCCGGCCAGTCGCTGCGCATCAGCTACAACATCCTGCAGGCCGCCGGCGTGCGCATTTTCAAGACCGACTACGTCGCCTGCCCGAGCTGCGGACGTACGCTGTTCAACCTGCAGACCACCACGCAGAAAATCCGCGCCGCCACCGGCCACCTCAAAGGCGTGCGCATCGCCGTCATGGGCTGCATCGTGAATGGACCCGGTGAGATGGCAGACGCCGACTTCGGCTACGTCGGCGGCGCTCCCGACAAGATCAATCTCTACGTCGGCAAGACCGCCGTCGAGTTCAACATCCCCGAGGAAGAAGCCGTCGAGCGCCTCATCGATCTCATCAAGGAGCACAACCGCTGGTTTGACGCGCCCGTGGCGGCGTGATGGCCCGCCTGTGGAGTCTCGTTTTGAAGACCGAGGCATGCCGTCAGGCGGTGAAGCCTTCCGCCATCTCCCGAATCCGCCGCCGCATGTTCGCAAGGCCGTTCAGGCGCGTGGGGGACAAGACCTTGGTGAAGGCACAGGCTTCCCAGATTTCTGGTTCGACCACGGCGGCCTCGGCGGGGGCGGAGCCGGAATACAGCTCGCATAGGAGAGCGGCGAGGCCTTTCACCACCGGCGAGTCGGCCTCGCAGTTGAAACGTACGCGACCATGGACGAGCTCGCCATGCAGCCAGACGCGGGAGACGCATCCGGGGACGAGATTGGAGTCGATCTTGCATGCCTCATCCAGCTTCATCGCCGCGCCGCGTGAGACGACGGCGCCCAGGCGCTCGTGCGGGTCGTGGATGATGTTCAGGTCGTCGATGAGCGCCCGCTGTTTTTCCGCCAGCGTCATTTGAACTTGGCAAGCCGGCCCTTGCTCCAGTTCAGCCCGGCCTGGATGGCCTCGTCGTTGGCGATGGCGGCGGAGAGCTTTTCCCAGATGGCGACCGCGCTGGCAAAGGCCGCCTTCGCCTCGGTCTTTTTCCCTGCGCTCTCGCTGGTGTGGCCGAGCGAGCCGTAAAGCTGGGCGAGCTGGCTGGACCACATGCGGCGCTCGGGCGTGAGCTTGTCATTTTCAGGGAGCGCTTTGATGAGTTCCTCCATGGATTCCACCGCCTGCTTCGCGATGGGGATGGCTCCCGCGGTCTTGCCGGTGTCGGCCATCAACTCGGCGTATTCGCCGCGCAGTTTGGCCAGCAGGAAGCCGTAGCGGGCGTTGGTCTTGTCATCGGCGAGGATTTCATTCACCAGTTCGATGGCGTCCTGCTTTTTCTTCGCCGCCTCCGAAGGGTTGCCCGCGTCCCGCGCGAGGGAGGCGAGCGCGCCGTAGTTCCGAGCGAGGAAATACTTCACTTCGGCCCACTCCGGCATGAGGCGGTTGAGTTCGAGCAGGACGGGCAGCGCCTGGTTGTGCGCCTCCCTGGCATCCGCGCCGCTGAAGTGACGGCCGATGAGCTCCGCCAGCTCGGTGTAAGCCTCGGCAAGGAGCAGCGCCTGGTCTTGATTGCGCGGACTGCTGCCGAGAACGAGCCCGCCCATGTCCTTCACGGAGTCGATGAGGGTGTTGAGCGCGTCCTCGATCCTGCCGGCCTCACGCTGGCTGATGCCCCTGGCGAACTTGGCGCGCGCGAGGAGGAATTTCTCGTCGCTGATGAGGTCATGGCCGATGAGTTTCGGGTCGAGGATGACCGGCACGCGCGCCAGGGCCTGCTCGGAGTCGGAGATGTCGCCGTTGCGCAGTGTGCGCAGGCCGTATTCGAGCCAGGCGCGGGCGCATTCGTTGCGTGCGAGCCGGTTCCTTGGATCCGCGGCGAGCCCCTTGTCGAGATTCACCGTGGCGTCTTTCAGCAAGGCGAGCGACTCCGCGTGCCGGCCCTCACGGCCCCGGATGTCGGAGAGCAGCAGGCTGTAGCGGCCGAGCCATTGCTGGTGGAGAGCGGTCTGGGCGCCGTCCGCCGTCCCTTTGCCGATGAGCTCGCGCGCCTGCTCGCGCGCCTTGGTGAGATATTCCACCGCTTTCACGCTGTTGCGCAGCCGGAGATGGAGCTGGCCGATGTTTCCATACGCGCGCAGGCGCTCCACACCGAGCGCGGGGGAGGCCTCCAGCGCCGGGATGCCGCGCATGCAGTAGGCGAGCGCGTCATTGAGCTGCTCCTTCTGGAAGCCGGCCTCCATCTCGTTGCCTGTCGGCGTCTGCAGCAACTGCGTGAGGAACTGGTCCACGGCGTTCTGCGAGTTCTGCAGATTCTGGTCCGCAACGGCTTTCGCGCCGCGGGCGATGTCGCGCTCGCCGGTCAGTGTGGCGATGCGGTTCTCCCTCGCGGCGATCTCGACCTTGTGGTTCGCGCCGAGGGTGTCGATGGTCTTCTCCGCCCTCTGCGCACGGCGCAGGGTCACAAAGGCATAAATGAAGCACAGGACGAAGATGGTCAGCAGGGAGAGGGCGGCCGTCTGGAGCGTCAGCACCTTCTTCGCCTGCTTCTGCCTTTCACGGACGGTCTGCTCGCGTGATTCCTCGAGCAGGTAGTCGCTTTCGAGCACCTCGAACTCGCGCACGACCTCGCGCATGTCGGCCCAGCGCGCGGCGGGATTCAGGTCGAGGGCGCGTTCGATGATGTTGCGCCGGCGCTCGTCCCATTTTGACTGCGCGGGGCGCGGCCAGACGACTTTCGGCTGTGATTTGACGGCGGAGAGCAACGCGTTGCTGTCGATTTGAACCGCCAGGCCCGCCGCCGCCTGCTGTTGTGCGCGCTCCACCTCGCTGGCCCACATTTCCGCGCCACGCGGGAGGGTGCCATTGAGCAGGCGGTAGGCCAGCACGCCAAAACTGTACACATCCCACGTCGGGCCGTAGCCGGCGAACACGCCGTCCGGATTCTCCGCCTGCTCGGGGCAAAGATGCGCGAAATGATCCGTCAGCTCGAGATGATGGATGCCGCCCACCCAGCCCTGGGCGAGGTCGGTGAGGCGGATGGAGGACTCCGCGTCATCCTCGAGCAGCACATTGCAGGGGCGCAGGTTGCCGTGTGGAATCCCGTGCTTGTGCAGCCAGGCCAGCGCGTCCGCCACCTCGTAGATGTGCCGCCATGCCTGTTCAGGCGGCAGTCCGTTGCACGCCGCCTCCAGCGTGGGCGTCTGCCACTGGCGGCGACCGTGGCTGTCCTTCGTCATCACGCCGACGAGCGGCATGACACAAAAATACGGCGTCTTGTCGAAGCTGTAGTTTTCCACCGGCAGCACGCCGCGGTGGTGCGGCATCTGCTGAAGCGCGCGGAAGGCCGTGGCCAGCGCCTTGCGGTTGATCGCCATCGAGCTGAACACCTTCACCGCGCAGGCCCTGCCGTTCGCGGACACCGCACGGTACACGGCGCCGCATCTCCCGCTGCCCACCAGGTCCTGCAATTCATGTCCGGCGATGTCTGGCAGACTCATGCGTACTTCGATTCTCTCTCTGGGGTTGGCGAGCTGGTTCCGGATGCTTCGTGAGACAGGCTCATGAGACAGCACGGGCGCGTACGATGGTGGTGGAATGAAAAATCTCAAACTTCAAAATGCCGCTTTGCAAAAATCGCGTGCCAGAAATGCCAGCACGCCCATGCTGACTCCAAACCGCATGAAAAACCCGAAGGCCGACCCGCACCGTGAGATCAAGGCCATCTACGCCGAGCTGGAGCGGCGGCTCCTGCCGCGCCAGTGCGTCATGCGCACCGGTTGCTGTCATTTTCGCATCGCCGGACACACGCCCCTGCTCACGCGGGGGGAGGCGCTCCACACCGCCCAGGGGGTGCGTGCCAGCGGCCGTAAGATCCTCAAACCCCATCCCGACGGCGCCTGCCCGCTGCTGGGGCGTGACGGACGCTGCACGGTTTACGCCCATCGGCCCTTCGGCTGCCGCACCCATTTCTGCGCCGGGGCCGGCGGCATGTATCCGCGAAAACACGTCGCCGATCTCATTCAGCGTCTCGAAGCCCTCGACGAGCAGCTCGGCGGCCACGGTTCACGTCCGCTGGAAGCCGCCGTCAGCGCGGCGCTCGATGAAATGTGAGGGCGCCCCGGCCACCCTCCGTCCCGCGCCACACCAGGTGGCCGAGATGCAATCCTCGTGATGAAAGGCCGCCGTGGCGCGTTTGTTTGCCCTGTCATATGAACACGTTCTCCCGCCGTCGTCTGCTTCAATCCCTTCCCCTCACCGCCTTCGCCGGCAGCTTTCACATCCATGTCCGCTCCCAGGAGTCGAAACGGTCGTGGATCACCGGGAACCCCGTCATCGACAAGCGGCGGGAGGTCGCGCTGAGTCTGCTCAAGCCGTCCCAGGCGCAGATCGAGCGCGCGTGGGAGCTGCATTTCAGCAGCGTGGTGTTTGAGAGCTATGGATTCGCGCCGCGTTGCGCCATCGACGCGGAGGTGATGAACGGGGAGATCAAAGCCGGTGCCTCGGCAGGTGAGATCGCCGATCTGCGCGAATCGATGTCGATGAACCGCAACGCCACGAACGAACGCGAGCGGAAGGAGTTTCTCGACGCCTTTCACGCCGCCGGCGTGACCTGCATTTTCCAGAACACCGGCGAGGAGGGCAGCGATCCGATGCGGCTGATCAAACGCCTCGCGCATTTCACCAGGGCGACCGACGCGCTGAAGCCCGCGCTTTCCAAGGTGACCACGGCGGATGAGATCGTCGCGTTGAAGAAGGCCGGGAACGTCGGCCTGTGCTTCACCACGAACGGCGTGCCGCTGATGCAGGACTGGGAGAGCGTGCGCGACGAGCTGCGCTTCATCCGCATCTTCCACGAGCTGGGCACGCGCATGATGCACGTCACCTACAACCGCCGCAATCCGCTGGGCGACGGCGCTGGCGAGCCGCACGACGGCGGACTGAGCGACTTTGGCAAAGCGGCCATCGCGGAGATGAACAAGACCGGCGTGATCGCCGACGTGGCGCACAGCGGCTGGAAGACCGCCTTCGACGCGGCCAGAGCCTCCGTAAAACCGATGGTGGCCAGCCATACGACCTGCTGCGGCGTGTATGAGCATTTCCGTGGCAAGCCGGACGACACCATCAAGGCCATCTGCGACACGGACGGACTCGTCGGCATCTGCTGCATCCCGCGTTTCCTCGGCGGCAAGGGCGACATCACCGCGCTGCTCGACCATCTCGACCACGTCATCAAGAAATTCGGCTCCAAGCACGCCGCCATCGGCTGTGACACGGCCTACGTTTCACGCTTTGACAAAGAGGAGCGCGCGAAACTCCTGAAAGCCCCCGGCGGTCCGGCGGATCGCTGGGAGCATTTGTGGCCGAAGGATGATTTCCAGACAACGCCCGAAGCCGAGCAGAGTGTGACGTGGTCGAACTGGCCGCTTTTCACCCTCGGCATGATCCAGCGCGGCCACAGCGACGACACGATCCGGCAGGTCATCGGCGGCAACATGCTGCGGGTGCTGCGTGCGAACCATGCCTGAGATCATCCGTCCTGCAAGGCGGCCCGTTTCCCACGCGTTTGGTTTTTCGCGGCCGGACGGCTTGTGTTCCGTCGTGCCGAACCCCCGCATGTTCCTGCGTTTTCCGTTTCCCACCTTCGTTTCGGGCGGCTTTGCCGTCGCCAGTTCGTGCGCGTTCGCGGCGGGCACGTTCCCGCCGGAGCAGATCGAGTTCTTTGAGAAGAACATCCGTCCCGTGCTCGCTGAACGCTGTCATGAATGCCACGGCGCGCACAAGCATCAAAACGGGCTGCGTCTCGATTCGCGTGCTGCGGTGATTCGCGGCAGCGACTACGGCAAAGTCGTCGAACCCGGCAGTCCGTCCGCCAGCAAGCTGGTCAAGGCCATCCATCACACGCCAGGCGTCGAGGCGATGCCGAAAAAAGGCGGCAAACTGCCCGCGCCGCAGATCGCCGCTTTTGAGCGGTGGATCGCCATGGGCCTGCCCTGGCCTGAGGAGAGGGCAACGGCCGGGCAAGGTCACGAAAAAGCCGATCCCATGCGGCACTGGGCCTTCCAACCGGTGCAAAAACCCGCGTTGCCCGCTGGTCACACCGGCAATCCGATCGACGCCTTCGTGGGCGCGAAGCTGAAGGCGGCGGGTCTCGATTTTGCACCGCGGGCGGATTCACGGACGCTGACACGTCGATTGTACGTCACCCTCACCGGTCTGACGCCGAAGTTTGAGGAGGCGGATCAGAAAGACACCTCCGCCCTCGTTCAGAAACTGCTGTCTTCCACGGCCTACGGTGAAAAATGGGCGCGCGTGTGGCTGGATGTCGTGCGCTACGCGGACACGAACGGCTATCAGGTGGCCGGGCGCAGCAATTTCTACCCTTATGCGTTCACCTACCGCGACTGGATCGTGAAGGCGCTCAATGATGACATGCCTTACGACCAGTTCGTGAGCCACCAGCTCGCGGCGGACCGCCTCACAGCCGCGACACCGGATTCTCCGCATCTCGCGGCACTGGGATTCTACAATGTCGGCGAACGTTTCATCAACGACCGCGTCCTTGTCGCCGACGACCGCATCGACGTCATCGGCCGCGGCCTGATGGGGCTCACCATCGCCTGCGCGCGCTGCCACGATCACAAATTCGACCCGGTTCCCAGCAAGGACTACTACGCCATCTACAGCATCCTCAACAGCAGCGAGGAACCGGACGACACGCTGCTGCCGGTGATCGGCAAGGCCGCCAATGAGGAGGATGCGAAGGACTACGCCGTGAAGGTCGCCGCCATCGAGGCCAGGCTCATGGACTTCAAACGCAAGGTCCACGCCGAGTCGCTCGACGCCGGCATGCTGCCGCGCTACCTGGTCTTTGCGCAGGAAGGCCAGTCGATGGATGGCACGGCTTTCAGCGGCAGGGCGGGCCAGCTCAAGCTGCGCGACCGCGTGGCCGCCATGTGGCGGGATTTCATCAAAAAGCACGCGCTCACCGGCAGGCCGCATCCGGTGATGATCGCCTGGAAGGAGTTCGCCGCGCTGCCAGCCGCCGAGTTTGAGAAAAAGGCGCCCGAAGCGAGCAAACGCCTCGCCGACCCTGCCGGCGGCCTGAATGCGGTGCTGCGCGCCGAATTGCCGAAGCGCGTGCTGAAAAGCCTTGATGATGTCGCCGCGCTCTACCGCGACACGTTTGTGGCGGCACTCTCGGGCAAGGAACCTGACAACGCCGGCTGGAGGCAGGTTCGCGAACTGCTGCTGACGAATCTCTCGCCGTATTCGATCACGCCGGAGACGGCGGACAGGTTTTTCACACGCAAGGACCGCGAGTCCGTGGTGCGCGTCGAAAACGAACGCACGAAACTCGACAGCACGCATCCTGGCGCGCCGCCGCGCGCGATGGTGCTGCTCGACAAACCGAAGCCGCAGGACGTGCGCGTGTTTGTGCGCGGCAACCCCGCGCGGCAGGGGGATCCGGCCCCGCGCGCATGGCTCACGATGTTCGGCGGTGAAAAATTCACCGACGGCAGCGGCCGCCTCGAGCTGGCGAGACACATCGCCAGCAGGGACAACCCGCTCACTGCGCGGGTGATCGTGAACCGCGTGTGGATGCAGCATTTCGGACGTCCACTCGTCAGCCAGACCAGTGATTTCGGCGTGCAGACACCGGAGCCGGTGCAGTCTGACCTGCTCGATTACCTCGCCGCCACCTTCATGGAAAACGGCTGGAGCTTGAAGAAGCTCCACACGCTGATCCTCACCAGCCGCACTTATTTGCAGAGCAGCCACGTCACCCCGGAGAAGGCGCTGAAGGACGCCGAGAACGACCTCCTGAGCCGCTTCAACCGCCAGCGCCTCGACTATGAAACGATGCGCGACGCCATGCTCGCCGCCACCCGGGAGCTCGATGCCTCGAAGGTCGGCGGACGCGCGGTCGAGCTGGATGCGAAGGTGGCCGACACGCGCCGGGCGATTTATCTCAAAGTGGATCGCTACGACCAGGCCAGCGTGCCGGCGATGTTCGACTTCGCGAACCCGGACAGCCACAGCCCGCAGCGTTTCAACACCACCGTGCCGCAGCAGGCGCTGTTTTTGATGAACAGCCCGTTCATGCGGGCGCGAGCCGACGCCATCGCGAAATCCACCCCGCTGACCGGCACCACGCTCGATTCAGAGGTCATCCGCGCGATGTACCGCCGCATCCTCGCCCGTGATCCGAAGCCGGAAGAGGTCGAACACGCGCAGCGATTCGCCGCGGACGCGGCTGCATTGAACGCGGAGAAGCCGTTCCGCTGGAGCTACGGCACGATGCGGATGACGCGAGGTGTCGATGGCAAACCGGAGTTCGGTGAGTTCACCGCCTTTGCGCACCTCACCGAACGCGGTGGTGGCGGCCAGAAGCTCTGGAGTCCGGACGCGAAGATTCCCAGCGCTGATTTGAAATGGGGCCACGCCTTCTGGGCGAACTACGGCGGCCACGCCGCGCCGGGGGATCTCGTCGTGACCGCCCGCTGGCATGTCCCCGCCGACATGAAGGTGACGGTCGATGCCAGGCTCAGCCGCAGGACTGATCGTGGCGACGGGGTGCGCGCGTGGATTCACAGCAACCGCGCCGGCGTGCTCGGAGAATATTTCGTCAACCCGCGGAACAAGGAGGTCCCCGCCCGGATCACCACCGGTGTGAAAAAGGGCGACATCCTCAGCTTCATCGTTCACAACGAGGCCGGCACTGACAGCGACAGCTTCGACTGGCGGCCGCGCATCACGCGCGCCGATGACGGCGAGCTGCTCACCGACTCAAAGGATGATTTCTGCGACGCCGGGCGCTGGCCCTTCGGCCGGCAGCAGCCACAAGGTGCCCTCAGCCAGCTCGCGCAGGTGCTGCTCATCAGCAACGAGTTCATGTTCCTGGACTGAGGTGCCTGGTGGGATTAGCCGCCGTCCCGCAGCGCCACGGCGGGATCGACACGGGCCGCGAACCAGGCGGGGAGCAGCGCGGCCATGAGGCAGAGGGCGACGGCGGTGGCGCAGATGGTGAGCAGATCCCCCGCGTTCGTGTGGGCGGGGATGCTGGAGAGGAAATAGATGTCCTGCGGGAAGATGTCGCGCCCGGTCAGATCGGCGATGAGGTCGCGCAGCTTGTTGCGGATGCCGAGGCAGAAAAAACCGGCGCCGAGACCCGCCACGACGCCGGCCAGGGCCACGATGCCGGCCTGCGCGACGAAGATGGCGATGATCTGCCACGCCCGCGTGCCCAGGGCGGTGAGGATGCCGATCTCGCGCCGTTTTTTCACCGTGACGGTGATGGTGGTGTTCATCACGCAGATGGCGGCGACGAGCATGATGAAAAGCAGGATGAACCACATCAGGACGCGCTGGTTTTCGACGGACTCGAGTATGAAGCCGTGCTCCTGCGTCCAGGTGCGCCAGCCCCAGGTCTCCGGGATGGCGCTGGACCGGCCGATCACTTCCATGACGGATCCGGCGTCGTCGGCGTCCTTCAATTCGAGCTCGATGCCGCTGACGTCGCTTTCGAGGCTGAAGAATTCCTGCGCGATGTGCAGCGGCACATAGCCGCGCGGCCCGGCGGTGTCGGCGCGCAGCGTGGCGACAAGAGTGAGATCCTTGGACAGGACGCTGACGTTGTCGAGCGCCTCGGCGCGTCTGGCGTCCCCGGCGTCCTCGGGAATCTCACGCACCTGCCGGATGAACTGGTTCACGCTGGCGGCGGCGTGGACGACGAGTGTGTCGCCGATCTTCGCGCCGAGCTCCTTCGCGAATTTGTCACTGAGGATGATGGCGTCGCCCTTGAGGTCGAATTTGCCGTCTTTGAGGTGTTTTTTGAGTTTTTTCAGCAGGCCGTTGTCCGCATCGTCGTTCATGCCGATGACGCTGACTCCTCGCAGGTTGCTGCCATTTTCGACGACGACGACGCCTTCGGCCACGGGCACGGCGGAAATGACCTCCGGCCGGGCGGCGAGAGCTTTGCGCAGCTCACGCCAGCCGGCCGCGGGCGCGTCGTCACGCGCGGTCATGGGCTGCACCATGACGTGCGGCTCGAAGCCGATGAGCAACTGCCGGAACTCGCGCTGCCAGCCGCTGAACACGGACATGACGAACACCAGGACGCCGACGCCGAGCATGACACCGAGCATCGAGATCACGGTGATGACCGAGATGAACGAACGCGTGGGCCGCAGGTAGCGCAGGGCGAGGAAGAGGGGGGCGCTGGTCATGTGGATTGGATCGTTCTCGTCCTCCTGCTCCTACTCGTCCTCGATCAAAACGTGGGCACCGGAAGGACGAGGAACGAGTCAGGAAAAACGTGCGTGGAGTTGGGTTTGGACGGTGTGGATGAAGTGAGGGCGGAAAAAATCGAGGACGAGAACGAGTAGGAGGACGAGGACGACTTTGGATCAATCGCGGAGGGCGACGGCGGGATCGACGCGGGCGGCGAGCCATGCGGGCGGCAACGCGGCGAGCAAGCAGAGGACGATGGCGCTGATGGAGGTGGCGGCCACGAACCAGGGCTCGACCTGCGCGGGAATGGTGGCGAGGAACATGTCGGACGAGGTGTCGGCGTCCCCGCCGCCGAGCACGGCGATGGCCCTGCGGATGTCATCGCGGAAGCGCAGGACGAGGGCGCTGAGCACGAGGCCGCCGAGTGTGCCCAGCGTGCCGACAAAGGCGGCCTGCAAGACGAAGATGCCGATGATCTGGCCCTGGCGCGAGCCGAGGGCGGTGAGCACGCCGATCTCCCGCCGTTTCTGCGTGGTGACGGTGATGGTGGTGTTCATGACGGAGAAGGCGGCGACGACGAAGATGATCAGGATCACGATGGTCATCATGACGCGTTCGTTGTTCATCGCGGCGAGGCGCGCGTCCCCGGCGTCGGTCCACAGGGAGGCGGTCCAGCCGGGGGGGATGATGCCCGCGGCTTCGAGGTGTTTTTTCACGTCCTTCACCTCGCCGGGTTGCTTGAGTTCGATGAGGACGCCGCTGACCTGGCCGTCGAGGCCGAAGATCTGCTGCGCGGTTTCGAGCGTGGTGTAGCCGTAGGCGCCGGCGGCTTCGGAGCGGAGGGTGCCCTGCAGGGTGATCTCGCGCGCATGCAGCTTGATTTCCTTGTAGGCGGCGTGGCGTTTCTTCTCATCCTGCTCGTCGGAGGCGACACGGAAGCGCTGCACGGCGCTGGTGACGTTCGTGGAGGCATAGACGCTGATCTTGTCCCCCGGATGCGCGTCGAGCTGCCCGGCGACGACATCAGCGCAGACCACGCCGCCGTGGCGCGGCGTCAGTTCGCCTTCAAGCCGGTGACGGGCGACTTTCTCCATGTAAAACTTCGCGCCGTCCTCCGGCAGGGCGATGATGTCTATGCCGGACTGCATGCCGTCGCGCTCGGCATAAACGGTGCCGCCGATGTAGGTGCTGGCGGCGAGCACGTCGGGCTGCGTTGTGACTTTCGCGGCCATTTCGGCGGCGGTTTGAGTCTGCACGGGCTTTTTCCCCGGCGGCTGCAGCAGCATGTGCGGCTCGGAGCCGATGAGCGTCCTGCGGAACTCGCCCTCAAAGCCCTTCATCACCGAGCTGATGACGATCATGGCGGTGACGCCGACGGTGACGCCGAGGATCGAGATGATGGTGATGACGGAGACGAACGACCGCTTCGCGCGCAGATAGCGCCGGGCGAGGAAGAGGGTGGCGTTCGAGAGCATGGTGGCGCGCATCAAAGCGATGCCGCCGCTATTTCGCAACTGCTTCCACCCCGAAGAGCGGCAGAGATTTTTTCACCGACTGGGTGACGCCCCAGAGCAGCGGGGTGGCGACGATGATCCAGATGAGGACGGCTTTCATGGCGTGAAATCAGGCGGCGGGGGATTGCTTGAGGTGATGTTTCGGATCGACGGGGCGGACGAGCAGGTTGGCGACGAGGCCGACGGCGAGCAGGCCGCACATGAGGTAGAACGTGCCGTTGTAGGCATGGGCCTTCGGCATGCCGGCGGCGACGCGGCTGTCGTAGAAGCCGTTGATGAGCGAGGGGCCGATGACGGCGGCCATGCTCCAGGCCGTGATGAGGCGGCCGTGGATGGCGCCGACATGGTGGGTGCCGAACAAGTCCTTCAAATAGGCCGGGATGGTGGAAAAACCGCCGCCATACATGCTGATGATGACGGCGGTGCAGAGGACGAAGAGCGCGCGGTTCTGCGTCTCCTGCGCGTGGGGCAGCACGGCGTAGAGCACGGCGCCGAGGATGAAGTAGATGCAATAGACCGTCTTCCTTCCGGTGAAATCGGAGACGGAGGACCACAGGAAGCGCCCGCCCATGTTGAAGATGCTCAGCAGGCCGGCGAAGCCCGCGCCGATGGCGGCGCTGACGCCGAACATGTCCTGGCACATGTCCGCCGCGCGTCCGAGAACGCCGATGGCGGCGCTGACGTTCATGCACAGCACGGTCCACAGCAGCCAGAACTGCGGCGTCTTCCACGCGTCGTCCACCGAGACGCTGGCTGTGGTGATCATGCCGCGCGCGGCGGCGGTTTTCGGCTCGTAGCCCTCCGGTTTCCAGTCCGGGGCGGGAACGCGGACGATGAAGGCGCCGAAAAGTATGAAACAGGCATAGATGACAGCCATCGTGATGAGCGTCTGCATCGCTCCTGATGTGGTGCCGGATGCCAGCGCATTGAGGGGGGCGGCGAGAGGCTTGACGAGCAGGTGGAGCAACTTTTGATCGACGGAGGCGCTTGCAATCCCAAGGGCGGAGTATCCTCCAGCGGCAAAACTCTTCATCAGCTCCTGCGCCAGCGGCGAGCCGATGAGCGCGCCGCCGCCGAAGCCCATGATGGCCATGCCGGTCGCCATGCCGGGACGGTCGGGGAACCATTTCACGAGGGTCGAGACCGGCGCGATGTAACCGAGTCCCAGGCCGATGCCGCCGACGAAACCGTAGCCGCCGAGGATCAGGGCGAGGGATTCCAGCTTCACGCCGAGTGCGGTGAGAAGCAGGCCGCCGCAGAAGCAGCCGCACGCGGCGAGCATCGCCTTGCGCGGGCCGGAGCGCTCCACCCATTTGCCGAAAAAAGCGGCGGAGAGGCCCAGCATGACCAGCGCGATCATGTAAGCGGCGTTCACCTTCGAGACCGGCACGCCCAGCTCCGCGCCCAGCGGCTTGTTGAACACGCTGAAGGCATACACCTGGCCGATGCACATGTGGACGGCCACGGCGGCGGGCGGGACGAGCCAGCGGTTGAATCCGGGCCGGGCGACGGTGGCTTCACGGGAGAGAAAACTCATGGTCGGGTGGAGGAGTGGTGGGCGTGCGCCGTTCTAGCGGCCCGTCGGGCGGAATGGCAAGGAAAGATTAATGATCGACAAGAAACGCGGGGTTTCATACGTTCTCGGGACAAATTCCGGCAATTCCGCCGGGTTTGCCAAACACACATCCCACAACATCGATGAAAACTCTGCTCTCCGTCGCCTTCCTCACCCTCGCCTCCGCCGCCTTCGCGGCTGACAAATGCCCGATCAGCGGCAAGCCCGCCAAAGACAGCATCACCAGCACCGGCAAGGACGGCAAGACCGTCTCCTTCTGCTGTGAGAAGTGCAAGGCCAAGTTCGACGCCAAGAACAAGTGATGAAGGGGTGCTGATTCACCAGCGCCTTTGAACGGCGGGGCCGGGAGACCGGCCCCGCTTTTTCTTGGATGTCAGCGCCTTCTTGGATTTTCCCGTTCGCGCGTGAATTTCTCGTGGCCGATGCGCACAAACTCCGCGTCGCGGGCGCGGATGAGCGCGTCGTCGATGGTGATGAAGCCGTGGTTGGCCAGGTGCATGAGGCTGTCGTCGATGGTGTGCATGCCGTCCACCGCGCCGATCTGGATGAGATTGGCGAGCTGGGAAAGACGGCGCGAGCGCACGCAGGAGGCGATGCCCGAGTTGCCGACGAGGACTTCCGAGGCCATGACGCGGCCGGACTCGTCCCGCCGCGTCATGAGCGACTGGCAGATCACGCCACGCAGGGAGCCGGCGAGCTGCGAGGCCACGAAATCCTGTTGTTCCTCAGGAAAGGCGTCAAGAATGCGCAGGATGGTGCCGGGCGCGTCCTGCGTGTGCAGCGTGCTGATGACGAGATGCCCGGTCTCCGAGGCGGTCAGCGCCGTGCGGATCGTCTCCAGATCACGCAACTCGCTGATGACGATGACATCCGCGTCCTGGCGCAGGGCGCTTTTGATGGCGGCGGCGAAGCTGTGCGTGTCCGCGCCCACCTGGCGCTGGCGCACGAGGCTGTTCTCATGCGCGAACAAATACTCGATGGGATCCTCGATGCTGACGATGTTCGCCCTTCGTGTGCGGGCGATGTGCTGTGTCAGCGATGCCAATGTGGTCGTCTTGCCGCAGTTGCTGGTGCCGGTGACGAGGATGAGTCCGTCACGGAGTTGTGTGAAGCCCTCCACCGTCGGCCCGTGGCCGAGGTCGCGCAGCTCGGGGATCACGCTGGGAATGTAGCGCAACGAGGCTTCGATGCGTCCGAGGACGTAGCATGCGTTGCCGCGGAAGCGGCCCAGGTTCTCCACCTGGATGGCGAAGTCCAGCTCCCATTCCCGCTCCAGTTTCGCGCGCTGGTTCTCCTTCAGCACGCCGAAGATCAGCTCGCGCAGGTCGCTCACGTCGAGCACCTCCTCCGTCATCGGCTGCAGGATGCCGTTGATGCGGCCCATCGGCGGGCTGCCGGAGCTGATGTGCAGGTCCGAGCCGCCGCGCTCGATGACCATGTAGAGGTATTCGATGAGGTCGTGGGAGCGCATGAGCGTGGTGGAGGAAGATTGAAAAAATCAGGAGATGCCCCGCGCCGCGCGGCGGAATTCTGCCTCGTTGCCCGCTGCGGCGATGGCCGTCCTCTCGTCAATGACGCCCGACTCGTAGGCGGCGGTGATGGACTGGAGGAACGTCCGGCAGTTCGGGTCGTTCGCCCGCGTCATGTAATCATGGATTTCCGAGACCGCCCGGCGTGCGATCCAGTCACGCACCGCGCCGCCGTTCTGCATGTGCTCGACGAGGAGCGTCAGCCTGCCGTTCACATCCGGCACCAGCTTCTGGCACAGCACGCCGACGAGCTGGTGGGAGAGCAGGTGCAGGCCGATGCCGACCTGGTCAGCTGGGAAGAGGTTCACAAAACGCTCCATCGTGTCCGCCACCGTGGCCGAGTGCATGGAGGCAAGCACCAGATGCCCTGTCTCGCAGGCTTGCAACGCGGTGAAGGCCGTGTCGTGGTCGCGGATCTCACCCACATAAATGACATCCGGCGCCTGGCGCATCGCGGCGCGCAGGCCGCGCGGAAAGCTCGGCGTGTCGCGCCCCACCTCACGCTGGGTGAACATGCTGCGGTTGTTCGTGAAGATGTATTCCACCGGATCCTCGATCGTAACGATGTGCCGGGCGAGGTTCGTGTTCATCCAGTGCAGCAGCCCGGCCAGCGTGGTCGATTTGCCCTGTCCCGTGGAGCCGGTGACCAGCACCATCCCGTGCTCGAGCTGCCCCCAGCGCGTGAGCAGCCATTCAGGCGCGCCCAGCGCGCCCAGGGAGGGCATGTCCGTGCGGATGCGGCGCAGCACCGCGGCCATGCGGCCCAGCACCTTGTGCAGATTCACGCGGAAGCGGATGTGGGAGCGCGAGACGAGACCCGAGTCCTTGTCCAGGTCATTCAGGCTGTCCCCGCCGCAGGCCTGCCACAGGCCCGCCATCTGCGGCAGCAGCAGCGGCTCGTCGCCGAAGATCATGAGCTGCTCGTTGATCTTCATGCGCGGCACCTCGCCCTCCTGGAGGAAAATGTCGCTCGCCTGGTGTTCTTCGGCTGCCTGGAGGATGTCGTCGATGGAGAGGGCCATGCGTCAGGAATGTTAGCGGCCGCCGCGGCCCCGCTCAAGCCCGCGCTCCGTCTTTCATCACAAAAAATCTCGTTTCATGTTTCGATCCCGCCGGCGTCCGGGACCTGGCCTGGCTTGCAATTCATGCCGCGCTGCGGCGTTCACTCGCCCGGCATGAGACTTGTTTCCCTCCTACTCTTCCTCCTCCCTGCGTTCGTCATCGCCCAGCCGGTCCGCCTCGCGCATGAGCCTGCACTATCGCCCGATGGCAAAACACTGGCCTTCGGCTGGTGCGGGGACATTTGGAGTGTGCCGACGAGCGGCGGACGCGCCACGCGGCTCACAACGCATGCGGCACTGGACTCCGGCGTGGCGTTTTCGCCGGATGGGAAACAAATCGCCTTCAACAGCGAGCGGGAGGGCGCGAAGATGCTCTATGTAATGCCTGCGGCCGGCGGGGAGCCGAAACAGCTCACGTTTCACACGGACGGCTGCGATCTGCGCGAGTGGACGCCGGATGGCAAAGGGCTGCTGGTGGGGCTGGCGCGGGATTTTTCGTGGATGCGGGAGTCGCGCGCGGCGCGTCTGGCGGTCATCGACGTGAACGAGCGAAAGGCGGAATCACTCCTCTTTGATGACTATGGCTTCGATGGTGTGATCTCGCCGGACGGGCAGAAGGTGCTCTTCATGCGTGAGGGATCCGAGTCATGGTGGCGGCAGGGTTTCAAGGGATCGCGCGCGGGGCAGATCTGGCTCTTCAATCGCGCGGATGGCAGCTTCAAGCAGGTCATCAGCGATGAAAACGAAAACCGCTGGCCGCTTTGGAAGCCGGATGGCAGGGGCTTCTACTTCGTGCGGAATGGAAACCTGTGGCAGCACGATCTGGCGAGCGGGAAGGGGGCACAGATCACGAAATTCAAAGACGACCTCGTTGTTTTCCCCGCGATCTCGCGAGATGGCGGCACGCTGGTCTTTCGTGTGCGCTTTGATCTCTACCGCTGGCATCCTGGCGATAAGGAGCCGGCGAAAATCGACATCGAGGCCGCCACGGATGCCGTGCCTGACATCACGCGTGTCGTGCTTGAAAAAGCCACGGACATCCATTTCACGCCGGACGGCCTACAGATGGCCTTCATCAGCGGCGGTGATGTGTGGGTGATGGACACAGAGCTGAAGGAGCCACGCCGCGTGACGCAAACAGCCGAGGAGGAGCGCGAGGTGGTTTTTTCGCCGGATGGCAAGTCGCTGGTGTTCATCAGTGATGCGCGGGGGCAGACGGATTTGTGGAAAGCGGTGCCTGCGGATGAAAAGAGGCCCTGGTGGGAGAATGCGGGATTCACACTCACGCAGGTCACGAATGACCCGCAGCCCGAGTCGCTGCCAAAATTCACACCGGATGGCAAAAAGCTGGCCTGGCTGCGTGAACGCGGGGATTTGATGCTGGCGGATGCTGACGGTAAGAATGCGAAACGCCTCATCGAATCGTGGAATGCGCCTAGCTATGATTTCTCTCCCGATGGCACCTGGGTCGTCTATTCGCGGGAGGACGAGTCCTTCAATGACGACATCTGGCTGATGCCCGTGGATGGCTCGAAGCCGCCGTTCAACCTCTCCCGGCATCCCGATGATGACACGCGCCCGCATTGGTCGCCGGATGGCAAAATGATCGCCTGGACCGGCCAGCGGGAGCTCGATGAAGCAGACATCTTTTATGTGAACCTGCTGGCCGAGGACGACGAAAAGACGAAGCGCGAGCGCACGCTGGCCAAGGCGCGCGAGAAATTCAAAAAGCCGGTGAAAGCCGAGCCGAAGAAAGAGGAGCCGAAAGCCGCGCCGCCTGCGAGCAAGCCTGACGTGCCTCAAAGCGATGCTCCAAAGCCCGCTGAACCCAAGGCCGAAGACAAAAAACCCGAGGCGGCGAAGGCGGAGGAGAAGAAGCCGCAGCCGGTGAAACCCGCGCGGCTCAAGATCGACTTCGACGACATCCACGAACGCATCCACCGCATCCGCATCACGGGCACGGCGGAGCATTCGCTCGTGTGGTCGCCGGATTCGAAGAAGCTCGCCTTCCAGTCGCAGGTCGAGATGAGGAAGAGCACGCGCACGGTCGAGTTCCCGGATGATCTGACGCCGAAGCCGCTGAGCAACGCCACGCTGACGCACACCGCCTGGTTGAAGGAAGGCGATCAGCTCACCGGCCTGCTCGATGGCAAGCCGGCGACACTTTCCGGCAAAGGCGGCGAGCCGAAGATCATCCCCTTCAAGGCGCAGCAGAGCTATTCACGCGCGGAGAAGCAGCGCGCCGTCTTCGACCAGTGCTGGCAGGTGATGCGCGACCACTTTTACGATGAAAAACTCGGCAACCGCGACTGGGATGCCGTGCGCGCGAAGTATCGCGACATGGCCGCCGCAGCGCCGGACATGAATGGCGCGGGGGAGTGCGTGTGGCTGATGCTCGGCGAGCTGAACGGATCACACCTCGGCTTCACCTGGAGCAGCGGCACGACAGCGCTGAGCACCGGCTGGCGCGAGGAGACGGCGCATATGGGCCTGCGTTTTGATTCCACCTTCGCCGGCCCTGGCTGGAAGGTGCGGGATGTCATTCCGAAATCACCCGCGAGCCGCAAGGAGAGCCGCGTGGAGGCTGGCGAGGTCGTTTTGAAGGTGGATGGCAAGGACGTGAATCCTTCCACAGATGTGAGCAGCGTGCTCAACGGCCCGATGGAGCGCGACATCGTGCTCACGGTGAAACATGGCGACAAAACGCGCGAAGTGACTCTGCGCCCGATCAGCTTCATCACCGCGCGGCGCCTGCTCTACGATGCCTGGATCGCGCAGAGCCGCAAAGAGGTCGAAAAGGCCTCCGGCGGCGCTCTGGGCTACCTGCACATCAGCGCGATGGATGACGCGAGCTTCCAAAAATTCCAGGAGGAGCTTTACCACGCGGGTGCGGGCAAGGACGGACTCGTCATTGATGTGCGGGAGAACGGCGGCGGCTCCACGACGGATCATCTGCTCACCGCGCTGATGCAGCCGCGCCACGCCATCGCCATCCCGCGCGGCAGCAACACGCCGGGCTATCCGCAGGACCGCATGATTTATGCGACGTGGCAGAAACCCATCGTCGTGCTGTGCAATCAAAACAGCTACAGCAACGCGGAGGTATTCAGCCACTCGATCAAGACGCTGAAACGCGGCCAGCTCGTCGGCGTGCAGACCGCGGGCGGCGTCATCAGCACAGGTGCCACCACGATCATGGATGTGGGCACGCTGCGCCTGCCCTTCCGCGGCTGGTATGTGCTCTCCAACGGCCAGGACATGGAGCTGATGGGCGCGAAGCCCGATCACATCATCTGGCCGCAGCCTGGCGACAAAACGGACCGCCAGCTTGAGAAGGCCGTCGAGGTGCTGAAAGCCGACGTGACGGCCTGGAAGAAGCGTCCGCAGCCGAAACTCATCAAAGCAACTGAGCGCAAGCTATGAAGCCTCACTCGAAAGGATTCACCACCTTCACACCACAGCGTGTGAAGTCGTCCACGTTGCGCGTGGCGACGGTGAGGCCGTGGCGCTTTGCACTGGCGGCGATCAGCGTGTCGCGAATCTCGATGGTGAAGCCGGATTGCTTCACCTGGGTCACAATCGGCCCCCATTCGAGCGCGGTTTCGAGAGTCCAGTCGAGACAGGGAATCTCCGTCTTCAGCCGGGCGAACCAGGCGGAGAGATCGCGCTTCTTCTGCCCGTCCGGCAGCGCGACGATGCCCCGCCAGATTTCCGCCATCGCCACGGCATCGACGACACAGTCATCGCGGCAGGCTCTGAGCCACGCCTTCACCTTGTCACTGGCGAGAGCCTTCGTCGGCTCGCACAGCACATTGACATCCACGAGGAACTTCATGCGAAGCAGGATGCTGGCAGTTCATCCGTCGTCTGGCGGCCCGCTGCTGGTTCATACCAATCCTGCACGGGGCAATCGAAGAGGATGTCGAGCCAGGAACTGCTCGAATGCGCAGGCTGGTCATCCACACGCACCCGCAGGCGGTATTCACCACGGCCCAGCCGCTCAATGTCGCAGGTCTGTCCGTCCTGCACATGGTCTGACGCACGAAACAGAGGGGGGATTTCGATGAAACCATTGGCTGAGATTGTCGCGGTCATGCCCGGAGACTACCTGACGGGACGGGAGTCGTCAACGCGGGCGGCGGACTGCCTCTCGGCGCTTTTTTAATCCATGAGCCTCTCCGTCCTCGATCTCTACACCATCGGCATCGGGCCGAGCAGCTCGCACACCGTGGGACCGATGCGTGCGGGGAACCGCTTTGTCATGCGCTTGGCCGAGGCGGGTCTGCTGGAGCAGACAGTGCGTGTGGAGGCGCATCTCTACGGCTCGCTGGCACTCACGGGCAAAGGCCACGGCACGGACAAGGCGGTGCTGCTCGGTCTCGAAGGCGAAACGCCGGAAGCCGTCGATGTGGATGCCGTGCCGGCGAAGATCGAGGCCATCCGCACACAAAATCGACTGCGACTAGGCGGCAGGCATGAGATCGCCTTTCATGAGAAGGAGGATCTGTTGTTTCATCGCACCGAATCGCTGCCGGAGCATTCAAATGGCATGAGTTTCATCGCGAGAGGCGCGGATGGCGGTGAGCTGATGAAGCGTGTCTATTACTCCATCGGCGGCGGTTTCGTCGTGAACGAGCAAACGGCGAAGCGCGATGAGCTAAAGCCCGATGCGCGCGTGCTGCCGCATCCATTCCGCCATGGTGATGACCTGCTGCGTCTGGGGCGCGAGACCGGCCTGAGCGTGAGCGAGATCACGCTGCGCAACGAATCCGCCTGGCGCCCCGAGGCCGAGACACGCGCCGCTTTGCTCAAAGTCTGGAAAGCCATGCACGCCTGCGTCGAACGCGGCTGCCATCATGAAGGCACGCTGCCCGGCGGGCTGAAGGTGGAGCGCCGCGCGCCGAAGATTTTCCGCGAGCTGAGCACGAATCCCGAGGCTGGGCTGCGTGATCCGCTGACCGTGCTGGATTGGGTGAGCCTGTGGGCGATGGCGGTCAATGAGGAGAACGCCTCCGGTGGCCGCGTCGTCACCGCGCCGACGAATGGCGCGGCGGGCATCATCCCGGCGGTGCTGCATTACTTTGTGCGCGTGCATGGCGGCGCGGATGACGACCGCATCACGCGCTTCCTGCTCACCGCGGCTGCGATCGGCATGATCTACAAGATCAACGCCTCCATCTCCGGCGCGGAGGTCGGCTGTCAGGGCGAAGTCGGAGTCGCCTGCTCGATGGCGGCCGGTGCGCTGTGCGAGGCGCTCGGTGGCACCGTGCCGCAGGTGGAAAACGCCGCCGAGATCGGCATGGAGCATAATCTGGGCCTCACCTGTGATCCCATCGGCGGCCTGGTGCAGGTGCCGTGCATCGAGCGCAATGCGATGGGCGCGGTGAAGGCCATCAACGCCGCCCGCCTCGCCCTGCGCGGCGATGGCACGCACCGCGTCTCGCTCGACAAAGTGATCGCCACCATGCGCACCACCGGCGCGGACATGAGCACGAAATACAAGGAAACCTCCCGCGGCGGCCTGGCGGTGAATGTGACGGAGTGCTGAGCACGTTGATTGAACTTCACGAATCCATGAAACGCCGATTCTTTCTCACTCAAGCTGCCGCCGGGGCCACCGTCGTGACTCACGCGCAGACGCCCGCCGCGCCTGCAAACACACCGCTGGTCATCACGCCTCCCGTCGTCATGGCTCCGCGTGCGGACGGGGCGGAGATCGTGTGGGGCGTCTCGCGGCATTGCCGTGGATGGGTGGAGGTGAAAAGCGGCGATGAGACGAGGCGCATGGGCGGAACTGACTTTGGCTTTTCGACACAAGGCGACAAAGCGCTGCGCGTGCGGCTGGAAGGACTCGTGGCGGGGACGAAGTCCGCCTACCGAACGGTGACGGAGGCGATGGGAGAGCCTGCGGGGCGTGAAGAGAGCGCGTGGCGCGAATTTCGCACGCTGGATGCCGCCGCGGCGGAGACGCGCTTTGCAGTGTGGAATGACACGCATGTCAACAACGCCACCATCGCCCAACTGCATGCGAAGACGCCCGCCGAGGTCGATTTCCTGCTCTGGAATGGCGACATCTGCAATGACTGGCACAAGGACGAGACACTCGTGCCCACGCTGCTGCATCCGGCGGGCACGGACTTCACCGCGCAGCGGCCGCTGGCCTTTGTGTGGGGGAATCACGATCTGCGCGGCGCGTTTGGCTACCGTCTGCCGGACTATGTGGCGGCGCCGGATGGGCGCTCGTATTTCGCTTTTCGCAGCGGACCGGTGGCCGTCGTGTGCCTGAACACGGGCGAGGACAAGGCGGACGATCATCCCAGCTTCAAAGGCCGCGTGGCCTGCGAGCCGCTGCGCCAGGAGCAGGCTGCGTGGCTGCGGGAGCATGTGCTGGAGACGCCGGAGCTTCGTGATGCGCCGTATCGCGTGGTCTTCTGCCACATCCCGCTGCGCTGGATCGATGAAAACGAAGAAGGCCGCACCTATGACTCCTTCAGCGCACGCAGCCGTGCGCTGTGGCATGATGCGCTCGTGCAATGGGGTGCGCAGGTCGTCATTTCCGGCCACATGCATGAGCACGCATGGATGGACGCATCGAAAGAGTTTCCCTATGCCCAGCTCGTCGGCGGCGGGCCGAAGCCGGAGGCGGCCACCTTCATCGAGGCACATGCGAATGGCGAACGACTGCAACTCATCACCCGCGATCTCGGCGGCAAGGTGCTGCATCAAAACGAGTTCAACCCGCTGGCAGCCATTTGAAACACATGATTCCACGCCTCCTTGCCCTCGCCACCCTGTGCAGCTTCCTCCTTCCTCTCAAAGCTCAGGAGCATGCCGCTTCCAGCCGTCTGCTGCTCTGCGGCATGGGGGAGGTGTTTGAGGTGGAGGCGGGTTCTCTTGAAAAGAAATGGAGCTGGCGTGGAGCAGAGCGCGAGGATCTGCCAGAAGCCATGCGTAGCCGTTTTGCCACGACGGATGAGTGCAAGCCTGTCGAAGGAGGAAAGAAAGTGCTCATCTCCGCCTCCAGCGGCGGTTGTACGCTGGTGGAGCGCCCATCAGGCCGCGTGCTCTGGCATGCGCAGGTCACGAATGCGCATTCGCTGGAGCTGCTGCCGCGTGATCGCGTGGTCGTGGCCAGCTCGCTTGGGAAAACCGGCAACCGCCTCGTCGTGTTCGATCTCGCTCGGTCCAACGAACCGATTTTCGACACGCCCCTGCCCTCCGCGCACGGCGTGGTGTGGGATGAGGCGCGGCACTGCCTGTGGGCGCTGGGTTTCGCGGAGCTGCGCCGTTATGAGCTGAAGGATTGGGACGGTGACAAGCCATCACTCGTGCAGCAGGCGAGTCATCCGCTGCCGGATGAGGATGGGCATGACCTTCAGGCCGTGCCGCGCAGCAGCGATCTCATTCTCAGCACACATGGGCATGTGTTTTTGTTCAACCGAGACCAGTCCGCCTTCCGTCCACATCCCGAGCTCAGAGAGACCGCGCTGGTCAAAGGCGTGAGCATCCACCCCACCACTGGACGCACCGCCTACATCCAGGCCAGCGACAAAGCATGGTGGAGCAGCGATATCCACTTTCTGAAGCCTGCCGCCCAAGTCACCGCAAACGGCGAGAAACTCTACAAAGCGCGCTGGCTGCCGCAGACCATCAAGCAACGCACGATGACAAAAATCGCCTCGAAGGAGGCCGTGGCGCTGGTGGACACGAATGACGCCCCCGATTTGAAGGAATGGGGAAACAAGGCAGGCACGCTGTGTGTCGAGTGGTTCCCGAAAATCGCCACGCTGCTGCCCAGTGAGGGCTTTGCGGCTCCCAAGCAGGTGACGCTCTACTTTGATCCGGCGATGAAAGGCGTGGCGCATGCCGCGAACGGCCGGATCACCATCTCGGCGGCCTTTGTGCGCTCGCATCCCGATGACTGGGGCATGATCGTGCATGAGCTGACGCATGTGGTGCAGTCGTATCCGCCCGGAGGTCCGGGCTGGCTGGTGGAGGGCCTCGCGGACTACATCCGCATCGTGAAGTTCGAGCCGAAGGCTCCGAGACCGAAGCTGACGCGGCTGGCGAGCTACAAGGACGCCTACAAGACGACGGCGATGTTTCTGGAGTGGATCGAGAAGCAGCACGCGCCTGATCTCGTGGTGAAGATGAACGCGGCGCTGCGGAAAGGCGCGTATCGCGACGAAATGTGGAAGGAGATTACCGGAAAGACGGTGGATGAGCTGTGGGGCTTGTTTGTGGCCGATTTTTTCCAAAAATCGAGCCCTCAGAATTGAGGGGCTGGATTTTTGGAAAAAATCCGCCACGACTCAGGTCGATGCCAGGTGTATTCGGCGGACTGCAAGCGGGCTTTCGCGGGATTTTCCTCGATGTAGAGCTGGACGCGCCGCAGCGATGCCTCACTGCGGATGATGTGATCGAAGCTCTCAGGCTGCCAGAATTCACCGTGCCTCCCGAGAAGACTTTGGATGACTCCGGCGCTGAATCGCTTCCATGAAAAGCAGGTCTTCAGCACATCCTCGCCATCATGCAGCGTGACGAGCACATGGACGTGATTGGGCATGAGCACGAAGTCGCCGAGATCGTAGCGTTTTCCGTCAAAGTGACGCAGGGCAGCCTCCACATGCGCACGCAGGTCCTCCCGGCGCAGCAGGCATTCACCGTGGCAGTCGTCGAGGTGGTCCTGCCAGCGGTGGGAGAAGTGCTCGTGGTATTCACGGCGCTGATCGGACGTCAATGTGTCGAGAGTGGCGAGGGTGACCTGGTGATGATGCAGCCAGGCCTCACGCTCGGCCTGCCATTGCCTCCACAACTCGACGGGGATGGAATCCGCCGTGCGCCAGGTGATGAAGTAAGTGCGGCCCCGCTGCTGCCAGTGCGGGAGCTGCCCCTGGGTGATCTCGACGCGCTCGTTCGGATCGAAGGGGACGAAGTTCATGAGTGGCCGATTTTTTCCAAAAATCGAGCCTGGAGCAAGGGGAGAATCGCAAATGCTGGAGCGTGCTGCTCGGGCTCGATTTTCGGAGAAAATCGGCCACTTCAAAAATCGAGCCTGATGCCTCGCTGGCTGGATTTTCGGAGAAAATCTGCCACTACAGATGCCCATGCAGCCAGGAGGTCATCAGCTCGTAGAGATGGCGGCTGGTGCCTTTGCCGGTGTTGATGGCGTGGTCGCGATTCGGGTAGGGCATGACGGTGAAGCGCTTGTTGTGCGCGATGAGCTCGTTGATGAGCTTCTCGACGCCCTGGTAATGCACGTTGTCATCGCCGGTGCCGTGGATGATGAGCAGATCGCCCTTGAGCGACTTCGCGTGCGTGATGGGAGAGCCATCGGTGTAGCCTTTCGCGTTGTCTTTGGGCAGGCCCATGTAGCGCTCCTCATAGATGCTGTCGTAAAGTTTGCGATCAGGCACGGGCGCGACGGCCATGGCGGTGCGGTAGAGATCGGGATAGCGGAACAACGCATCGAGGCTGCTGCTGCCGCCGCCGCTCCAGCCCCAGATGCCGACACGTTGCGGATCGAGGAAGGTGAATCGCTTTAACAAAGCACGGACGGTCTCGGCTTCTTCGCGAGAGTTCATGATGCCGAGCTGGAGATGCACGGCCTTGCGCCAGTCGCGTCCCTTCGGTGCGGGCGTGCCGCGTGTGTCCACGCTGGCGACGACATAGCCCTGCTGGGCCAGCATGGCATGCCACAGCATCCTTTGACCACCCCACACGTCCTTCACGGTCTGGCCCGCAGGCTCGCCATAGACGTGCATGAGCAGCGGATGCTTCTTCGTGGTGTCCAAATCGGCTGCTTTCATCATCCAGGCATCCGCTTTGATGCCGCCGCCGATGTCCACTTTCAGAAACTCCATCTTCGGCATCTTCAGCCTGGCCAGTTTCTCATGCAGCTTCTCCTGACTCTTCAAAACACGCACGCGGGCATGCTCCGGCAGCGAAACGAGGTCCACGACCGGCGGTGTGGTCATGCTGGAATGCGTGTGAACGGCCCACCGCGCGTCCTCACTGATGCTGTAAGTGTGCGTGCCGGATGAACCGGCGGGCGAAAGGCGCTTCGGCTCGCCGCCATCAAGGCTGATGCGATACAGGTGGCGCTGCGTGGCATTGTCCGGCGAGGCGGTGTAGTAGAGCGCGACGTCTTTGACGGCATTGACCTCAATGAGGTCGAAGGAGCCCTGCGTGATGGGTTTGAGCTCTCCGTCGAGATTGACGCGATATGCGTGACGCCAGCCGCTGCGCTCGCTGAGCCAGAGGAAGTCGTCACCGATCCAGCGGATGGTGTTGTTGTTCTCGATCCACGCTTGGTCCGTCTCGGTGAGGATGAGCTTCGTTTCACCCGTCGCGGGATCGGCGAGCATGACACGCAGGGTGTTTTGCAGGCGGTTGAACTGCTGCAGGAGCACGGACTTGCCATCGGGCGTCCACTCGGCGTGCGGCAGGTAGTGCTCGCGAGGATCGCCGGGCGCTTTCAGCCATGTCACGGCTCCGCCTGCGGCTGAAACGATGCCGAGACGCGTGGCGGAGTTCTTTTCGCCTGCTTTCGGATAGGGGAAGGTCGTGAAGCGCTGGTAGGCGCCGTCGGTTTGATTCACGAGCCAGAATTTTTTCACGTCCTTCGTGTCGAACTGCCAGAAGAGAAGGCGGGAGCCATCTTTGCTCCAGCGGTAGCAATCGCGCAGGCTGAGCTCCTCCTCGTTCACCCAGTCGGCGGTGCCGTTGATGATCGTGTCGGAGCCGTCGGTGGTGATTGCGGTGCTTTTCAAGTCGGCGAGGTTTTGGACGTGGAGGTTGTTTTTGCGCACAAAGGCCACGCGGGAGCCATCGGGCGAGAATTTGGCAAACATCAGCGTCGAGGGCGCGGCATCGCCGCCGAGCTTGACGAGCTTCTTCGTGGCGAGATCGAGCGGCCAGTAGTCGCCACGGGTGTTTTTGCGCCAGACCTTCTTCGTGTTCGCGAAGAGCAGCACTTTGGTCTCGTCCGGCGAGAACTCGAAGCTGTCCACGCTCAGCGGCTTCTTCACGTCTTTGGGCGTCAAATTTTGCGCGGTGGCGAGGACGGTCGTTTCGCCTGATTTGGCGTCGTGGCGGACGATATCCTTGCCGTCCTTGCCTTCGGCGGGTTTTACGAGTGTGAAGTAGGATGCGGATTTCTTGCTCCACGTCAGCGCCTCCATCTTCTCCTCCTCGAACTCCTTGTCGGTGAAGATGCGGGCCAGTGTGAGCTGCGATGCCTCCGTTCGCGGCGCTGCAAACTTTGCCGGGCTCATGCTGGCATTGATCTTTCCACCACGCCAGCCTTCAGGAAAGATCTGCGCGCCAGATTGATCGAGGATGATCTCGGGACTGTTTGGTGGTGATTGGGCCAGCGCGACGGTCGTGGCCACGAGCAGGATCGCAATGGAAGTGAGAAACGAAAGCCTCATGCCGCACTGTGACGAGCCTGCACATGCCGTCTTGCCTGATTTTGCCAGGCGTGCTGTGAACGCTCGCATAGCGAGGCGAAGTGGCCCGCACAGTCCTCTGTGCGGAACGAGCGTCCCCAGGCATCCCAACCGCACAGAGGACTGTGCGGACACTTTGCTGGCGCACTTACCTCCCGTCACGAAAAGCCGTCGGCGTCATGCCGGTGGCGTGCTTGAAGGCTCGGGTGAAGGCGCTGTGGTCACAAAAGCCGCAGGCGAGCGCGACTTCGGAGACGCTTTGCTTTGTTTCACGCAGCAGGCGCGTGGCGGCGGCGAGGCGCGCATTGGTGATGAGCTGCATCGGTGTGAGGCGGAAAATGCGCTTGATGTGCCGGGCAAAGCGCGGCGCGGGCAGGCGTGCCACGCGGGCGAGGATGGCGGGCGAAAGCTCATCGCCGACATGTTTTTCGAGATGCTCAAGCGCGGCGGTGATGCCGTTGGGAAGGTCATGCACGTCCTGATGGCCGCGCAGGTCACGGGAGATGCCGATGATGCCCGTGATGCGGCCTTCATCGTCACGCATGGGCAGCTTGGTCGTGAGGCACCAGCCGGGGCGGCGGCGGTCGTAGAGATGCAGCTCCAGGCGGTCGATGACCGGCTTGCCGGTGCGCAGGATGTCCTCGTCCTGCCGGGCAAACACGCCGCCCAGCTCACGCGGATAGACCTCGCTGGCACGACGGCCGATGAGCTCGCTTTTGTGACGGCAGCCGCAGCGCTGCACCATGGACTCGTTCACGGCGATGTAGCGCCCGGCGCTGTCCTTGATAAAGAAGATGAGCTCGTGGACATGGTCGAAGAGCTGCTCCAGCAGCGCGGGGGATGAGGCGGGCTGCATCGAGTGCATGACGAGAGAAGGAGGGCGAGATCGAATCTTGACTCATTCATCGCACGATAGCAATAGATGGCATCCATGAACGTCGCGCTCACCACTTCTGGCGAAGCCGTCCTCACAGACTCACTCATCCGGCAGGAATCCGAAGGTGAAACCTTTCCCGTCGGCAGCCTGAAGCATCTCTATTCAAAAGCGGAAAACGCCGCTGAGGCCAGGCTGGCCATGTCTCTATCCCGAGTCCTGCTGAGATCTGAATCCGAAGCGCGGCTTGATTCAGCCAAAGTCCGCTTATCTTCATGAATGCATCTCCTTCACTGCCTCTTTGATAATCCCGGATCACTCGGCACCGAGGAGGGCTTTCTTGCCAGACTTCCGAAGGACAAATGGAGCGATTGGGGATCAGAACTGATAGAGTTCAAGTCCGAGACCCATCATTCAGCCTATCTGAGTGACAGCGAGGACGGACTGGGACTCGCTCTCATCATGGAACGTGTGGCAAGCCCAGAAGGAGACGCGCTCGAAATCGTGGGGGTGATGCCCGTGTTAGTCACTGGTGTTTCGATGGAAGTGGAAATGCTGGATCACGCCGCTGATGAGGAGACAAAGGGAGCAGGGGAGATCACCGTATTGACTGAACGACGCCGGGAACTCGTGCTTTGTGACCCTGATTATGCTGAACATCGCCAGATTCTGCGAAACGGCGCTCATTACAAAATCGAGTTGTGCGGTTGGGTCGATAGCATCGCGGCACAGGTGGAGAGTTTCGCCATTTCGGAAGGCCCTGCGCTGGAGAGGGAGAAAGCACGGAGGTCACAAGAAGAACCTGGTTTTGATCCTGCCAGCCTGACAAAGCTGAGCTATTCCATGGCAAACATGCGAAGCCTGCTGGAAGCCGAGGAACCAGGCAAATATGAGTTCATCACCCGCATCGAGAATCTGCGGGAAGCGAAGTTTGATGGCCGTCGCGGCTGGCTTTTTGAAGGTGTCGTCGAGAATTCAGATGGATTTCCGGCATTGCGCGTGGCCTTCGGCATGATGCAACATCGTGCCCTCGACGGGCTTGTGCCTGAGAACGGAATGCTGGTCTCTGGTTATGTTTTTCTTCAAGCTTTGATCAAGGAGGAGGTTCCGCATGAGGGTTTGCCATGGGCGGACCGGCCAGCGGAATCCGATTTCATGTGGGCGAACATTTTGGCCTCCCTGCAAACAGGGGACAGCTTCCAGGGAACACCGCCTGCGATTCATCTCACCGCGCGTGTCCTCTCTCAAAATGGCTGGCAGGTGTCCAGCCCGCCGGGCTGGCGAGGACAGCCGCTGGATCATCCGCCACTGCTGGTCATTCACCGTGGTGATGAGCAGTTCCTTGTGGCTTTGGCTGTGAATGATGAGTCAGCTTTGCATGGCGACATCACTCTCCCCGTCCAATGTGCGCGTCAGGGAGATGGGCATGAGATAAAGATAGATCATGAGCATCCATCGGCCAAGACCCTGCAACTTGAATCGGTGCAGGTTTGGGTCGCGGATCGTGTGACAAGCACGGACACTTGAGCGGATGAAGAGGCCCGGCCTTGTGCTCATATTGACAGGCAGGATTGCAGCGGGAATCAAGACAGCACAACCTCCCAGTCGCATCCTTCCGGCACCACCATGAACGCTACCCTCATTGAACAGGCCGTCGAACTCGCCGCGAAACTCCAGCTCCGCGCCACGGAGTTGCAAACGCCTGCGGAGAAGCGCCAGCAGGCAGAGCTGGACCGAATGCTCCAGACGTCCTCGGACAAGGCCACGCTGGTGCAGCTCACCGATCAGGCTTTTCGTCCGAAGTCCTCCGCGCGCGTGGCGGATCAGTTCACCCACATCCTGGATGTGCAGGGCGTGCCGCGTTTCTTCAGCCCGCTGGACCGGGCGATGCTGCGCGGCTTCCAGACCTTTGGCGGCTGGCTGCCGGGTGTGTCGGTGCCGATGGTGAAGGAGCATATGCGCCAGGAGACGGCGAATGTGATCCTGCCTGCTGAGCACGAGCTGCTGGCGGAGCATCTGCGCCAGCGCACCGCGCAGGGCGTGCGCATGAACGTGAACTTCCTCGGCGAGGCGATCCTGAGCGAGGCGGAGGCGGAGCGGCGGCTCACGCTGTATCTGGAGGCCTTGCAGCAGCCGGAGACAGAGGTCTTTTCGGTGAAAATCTCCACGCTCTACTCGCAGATGTCATCCATCGCCCGCGAGCACACGATCGCGACGCTGTGTGACCGGCTGGAGCGCCTGTATCGCAGCGCGGCGCGCGCCACCTTCACGCGCAGCGATGGCGTGCGCGTGCCGAAGTTCATCTACCTGGACATGGAGGAGTATCGTGATCTGAGCCTGACGTGCGAGGTCTTCATGCGCACGCTGGAGCGGCGTGGTCTGGAGAAAGTGAGCGCGGGCATTGTTTTGCAGGCGTATGTGCCGGATTCGCATCGCTGGCAGCTCCAATTGCTCGATTGGGCGCGGAGACGCGTGGCGGCGGGCGGCGCGGAAATCACGATGCGCATCGTGAAAGGCGCGAACATGGAGATGGAGCGCCACGAGGCGTCGGTCAAAGGCTGGCCGCAGGCGCCGTTTGACTCGAAACTGGACACGGACGCGAACTACAAGCGCATGCTGCACACCGGTTTCGAGCCGGAGAACCTCAAGGCGGCGCGTCTCGGCATCGCCTCGCACAATTTGTTCGACGTGGCCTATGCGCTGGTGCTCACGCAGGAGCGGCAGGCGATGCTGCGTGTGCAGTTTGAGATGCTGGAGGGCATGGCGAACCATCAGCGGCGCGCTTTGTTTGAGGAGGCGTCGAACTTGCTGCTCTACTCGCCGGTGTGCCACAAGGAGCACTTCCTCAGCGCCATCGGCTATCTGATCCGCCGTCTGGATGAAAACACGGGGCCGGAGAATTTCCTGCGCCACACCTTCAAGCTGGTGCCGGGCAGTGCCGAGTGGCAGGAGCTGGAGAAAGGCTTTCGGGCGGCGTTTGAGCGGCTCGAATCGCTCAGCGACGCATCACGACGGACGCAGGACCGGAACGTAGAACGAGTTTTCCAACTCGTTCGTGAACCTGGGGAGGTGTGCGGCACGGATGAACGAGTTGGAAAACTCGTTCTACGCAACGAACCCGACACGGACTGGTCGCTGCCGCATCATGCGGAGTGGGCGCAGGGCATCATCGCCACGTGGAAGGACAGGCGCACGGAGGTGCCGCTGGTGATGGATGGCGTTGAGATTCGGGAAGGGCGCATCACTCGCGATTGTCTCGATCCTTCGCGGCCTGGCACAAGTGTGGGGAGCTATCTCCAAGCGGGCAGCGATGACATCACCCGCGCCGTGGAGTGCGCGGCTCGCGATGACGATGGCTGGCGGCAAATGACGCCAAAAGCCCGCCAGGAGGTGCTGCGGCGAGTCGCGGCCGAACTGCGGCTGGCCCGCGCTGATCTCATGGGCGCGGCTTTGGCAAACACCGGCAAGACTTTGGCCGAATCCGACCCCGAGGTGAGCGAGGCGGTCGATTTCGCGGAGTTCTATGCGGAGACAGCGAAGGCGTTTTTTGAGCTGCCAAACATCACCGCGAAGGGCAAAGGCGTGGTGGTGGTGGTTTCGCCGTGGAATTTTCCCATCGCGATTCCGTGCGGCGGCATCGCGGCGGCGCTGGCGGCGGGGAACACGGTGATTTTGAAACCGGCGTCGGACGCGGTCATTCCCGCGTGGGAGATGTGCCAGTGCTTCTGGCGCGGCGGCGTGTCGAAGAAGGCGCTGCAATTCATGCCGTGCTCCGGCGGGAAAGAAGGCGCGCAGCTCGTGCAGCATCCGCTGGTGAACGCGGTGATCCTCACGGGCGGCACTGAAACGGCGCTGGCGATGCTGCGGGCAAAGCCGGATCTGCCATTGAGCGCCGAAACGGGCGGTAAGAACGCCACCATCGTCACCGCGATGGCGGATCGCGATCTGGCGATCAAGAACGTGCTGCACGCCGCCTTCGGTCATGCGGGCCAGAAGTGCTCCGCCACGTCGCTGCTGCTGCTGGAGGCGGAGGTTTACGATGATCCTGAGTTCAAGCGCACGCTGATCGAGGCGGCGGAAAGTCTGACCACCGGCCCGGCGTGGGATTTGAAGACGAAAATGGGTCCCGTGATCCGCCCGCCGTCTGGCGATCTCCAAAACGCGCTGCTTACTTTGGAAAGCGGCGAGTCATGGGCGCTGATGCCACGCAAGCTGGATGGCAACGACTGCCTTTGGAGCCCCGGCATCAAGTGGGGCGTGCGGCGCGGCAGTTACACGCATCTGACGGAGTTTTTCGGCCCGGTGCTCGGTGTGATGCGTTTTGAGAAGCTGCACGAGGCTATCGCGCTCGTGAATCAAACCGGCTACGGCCTCACAAGCGGTCTGGAGAGCCTGGATGACCGCGAGCAGGCGGAATGGAAGGCCGGCATCCGCGCCGGCAATCTTTACATCAATCGCGGCACCACTGGCGCCATCGTTTTGCGGCAGCCCTTCGGCGGCATGGGGAAGAGCGCGTTTGGCCCCGGTTTGAAGGCGGGCGGGCCGAACTATGTGGCGCAGTTCATGAACTTCGTTCCAAAGCGGAATGCGGATTGCGGAATGCGGATTGATGAGGCGCTGCGGTGGTATGCGGCTGCCTGGAATGATGAATTCTCGAAGGAGCACGATCATTTCCAGCTCATCGGGCAGGACAATGCGCGGCGCTATCTGCCGGTGCGGGAACTGCGGGTGCGTGTGGATGCGAAGGACACGGCGCTGGAGGTTTTCGGGCGCGTGGCGGCCGCGCGGACGGCTGGGTGCCGGATCACGGTGAGCCTGCCGCCCGGATTTGAATCCGAGGGGGGCCGACGTTTGCACGAGGCGACGGAGGACTGGGCCGGGATGATTGAATTCATCGAGGAGAGCGACGAAACGCTCGCGGAGATCATTTCAAAGCGGGAAACGGACCGCGTGCGCTATGCGGCGGCGGATCGTGTGCCGGAGGTGGTGTGGCGGGCGGCGGCGGAGGCGCAGGTTTACATCGCGGATGCGCCTGTTTTGGCGGAGGGACGTGTGGAGCTGCTGTGGTATGTGCAGGAGCAGAGCGTGAGCTTTGACTACCATCGCTACGGGAATCTGGGTGGCCGATTTTTTAAAAAAATAGATCCGTTTAGAAGGATCGCGCAGAGAAGTTCTAGCATGCTCGATTTTTTTAACAA
>JAEUHJ010000132.1 GCA_016795375.1 Verrucomicrobiaceae bacterium | reverse complement strand
ACGAACGAGCTGGAACAAGGCGTTCTCGAAGCTCTGCCGCTTGTTTGCCTCACTCTGGGCATAGTCCGCGCTGGCCTGGAAGGCGAGCGCACCATCGAGGTTGTCGGCGGTTTGCAAGCCGCGGGCACCAGGATTGATCACGCCGTTGCCGTGGTTGCCGTGCGGGTGCCAGAACACGCGCTGTTGATCGCGCAGCGCCTTGCGCTCCAGCCAGTCCTGGGCCAGGCGCGTGTTGCGGTCCTCGGGACTTTCGTTCGCGGGGCGCGGGTTCAGCCAGGTGCGCGTGACGTTGTCATAACCGTGGCTCAGCGCGTACTGCGCCGTCGGCTCGAAGGCCAGCGGCCGCTGGGAGGAGTCAAAAAGCCCGCGCGATCCCGCGTTCTTCACCCCCACGCCGTGGTTGCCGTGCGGATGGCTCAGATGATGGTTCATCTCCCGCTGCTGCTCGCGCGCGGCGGCGCGCTGCTCCACGCCGGCCACATGCTCCTCATGCAGGCGGTCGCGCCGCTCCTGCAGCACCGCCTCGCGCTCGCGCTTTTCCCGCGCCCACTTCTCCCGCAATGTCTCCTGCGGCTCCTCCGGCGGCGGCGGCTGGCCGGGGTCGTCCATGTCCTGCGGCTGCTCATCCTGTCCGTCCTGTTCCTCGTCGTCCATGCCCTCGCCGCCGGTGCCGGGCGGTGTGCCGCCGCCTGTGGTCGGTGTGACTTCATTTCCCATGTCCTCGTTTTCGTCCTGTTCGGTGTGGGTGTCGTCGTCCGTGTCTTCCGGGTCCTCGGGATCATCCTCCTCCCTCTCCGTAGAGCCATTGTCCTGCGGCACATCATCCTGCGGGTCCAGCGGGTTCGCGGCGGAGTACTCCTGCGGCGTGTTTTCCCCGAGCAGCGCGCGCAGGCGGGCGACGCGCGTCTCGATGCCGTCGATCACGCCGCCGTAGTCGCTGTCGGCGTGCAGGGGGTGCGTGCCAGCGGCCAGTTCTTCTTCGTTGCTCAGGCCGTCGTTGTCGGTGTCGGCGGTCGCGTTGTCATCGGCGTCGAGCGGATCGAGGCTGTAGTCGATTTCCCAGCCGTCGAAAAAGCCGTCGCCGTCGGTGTCAGGATTGGTGAGGTCAGTCAGGTAAGTGAGCGTTTCTTCCAGATCATCGAGGCCGTCGCCATCACTGTCCTGCGCGGTGACCTGCGGTGTCTGGCGGAAGGCCAGCGCCGCCGCCAGCGCGGCGGCGGGATCAGCGCCGGGTTCGACGACCAGCGTCTGAACCACCAGGGCCAGCGCCTGCGCGTCGGTCTCCACGCTGAACGCACGCGGACGCTGCGCCAGATCGGCGATTTGCAACACGAGCTGCTCCACCTCCGCCGCGCTGGCCGCCGAGAGCGGGTCCGGAGGCGCTTCATCTGGTGCAGTGCCTTCGCCTTGCGTCTGCGGCGCAGGCAGGCTGCCCGTGCCCAGCAACGCAAGCAACGCCGCGTCATCGAGAGCTGGTGGTGGCACTGCGGGCGGCGTGGTGGACGATGTTGTCCCGCTGGCCGCGCCAGAGGGGGCAGAAATGCCCCCGCTACTTGAAGCGCCCACCGACGCACCGTCCACCGTTCCACCGTTCACCGACGCACCGTTTACTGGTTCACCGAACACCGGCTCGCGTCCGTCATTCCCCGCGTCCTCGGCATAAGGATCGGCAAAATCAGGAATGTGATCCCCGTCCACATCACCGCCGTCGGCGGCGTAGCGCACGCCAGCGCCGCTCAGCGTGCGCGTTTCGCCGTCGATGACGAACTCGCCACCGTTCCACACCGCCGTGTTGTTGCTGCCATCCTCCGGATAGGGGTCAAACACATCTGGCAGCGTGTCTTCATCCGAGTCGCTCAAATCCAGCAGCGCCGCGCTGCTGGCCGGATATGGCTCCGCGATCTCCTGCCACTTCCCGTCGATCCACGCCGCACCGTTCCAGAACGCCGTGTTGTTTGTGGGATCATCCGCATACGGGTCCATGAAGTTCGGCAGCCAGTCGCCGTCGTCATCGTTCCAGTCCGGTCCCTCGTCGGCAAACCACCCGCCCACCGTCACCCGCTCGCCGTCGATGAGGAACTCGCCCTCCCACCACAGCGTGTTGTTGGAAAAATCATCCGCATACGGGTCGCACCAGTCCGGCAGGCCGTCGAAGTCGCGGTCCTCCCAGCTCATGGCGGGCGCTGCATCCGCCGCGTAGCTCGCCATCAGGGTTTGCAGCTCACCATCCACATACGCCTCGTCCATCCACCATGCGGTGTTGTTCCCGGCGTCCTGCGGATACGGATCCAGCCAGTCCGGCAGGCCGTCCTCATCGCCATCCTCCCAGTTGATGGCGGCGCTTTCATTCGCGGCATACGTCCCGGCGATGTCCTGCATGCCGCCGTCCATCCAGGCGTTCCCCCACCACCAGGCGGTGTTGTTGTCAGCATCCTCGGGATAGGGGTCAAGCCAGTCCGGCAGGCCGTCCTCATCGCCATCGCTCCAGGTGCCCGTGTCCGCATTCGCGGCGTAAGCGCCGATCAAATCCTGCGCCGCGCCGTCCACCCACGTCTGCGCCCACCACAACGCGCTGTTGTTGTCCGGGTCATGCGGATAAGGATCGGCGAAGTTCGGCAGCTCGTCGCCATCATCGTCGTTCCAGTCGAGTCCGCTGGTGGCGTAGATGCCGCCCACGGTTCGCGCGCCGCCGTCCACCAGATAATCCTGCGCGGCGGACCACTGCGTGGTGTTGTTCGTCGCGTCATTGGGATACGGGTCGGAGAAATTCGGCAGCCCGTCGGCGTCATTGTCCCCCCAGTCCTGCCACATCGTGTCAACGTAGCTGTCGTACCATGAGGTGGTGTCTGTCACCGCCGCAGTGGTGTTTGAGTTGTTGTTGCCCGAATCGTAAAGATAGGGATCAACAAAATTCGGGATGCCGTCGGAATCGTAATCCGCCCAGTCCAGCCCGCCTGCGGCGAACACACCGCCGAGCTGCCGCAGGCTGCCGTCGATCTGGTATTCACCGCTCCACCAGGTCGTGTTGTTCGCCGCGTCGTAGGGCATGGGATCGGCGAAATTCGGAATGCCGTCGTGGTCCGCGTCATCCCAGGCCGTCGCATACGGCGTGTTCGCGTCGCCGAACCACTGCTCCGCGCCGTTGATGTAGAACGAGCCGCCACGCCACCAGGAGGTGTTGTTTTCCGCGCTGTCCACATACGGGTCTGCCCAGTCCGGCAGCCCGTCGTCATCCATGTCCTGCCAGCTGCTGCTGGTGGCATACATGCCCTGATGCAGGCCGAGAATGGCGTCAATGTAAGTCTCCAGGCTCCAGCGGGAGGTGTTGTTGCTCGCATCCCACGGATAAGGGTCAAAACTATTCGGCAGGCCGTCGCCGTCGTAATCACTCCAGTCGATGATGTCCGACTGCCCGATGGCGCTGAGCGCGCGCGATTCACCATCCACATCCGCCTGCGCGTTCCACCACGTCGTGTTGTTCGCGCTGTCGTAGGGGCGCGGGTCGCACCAGTTCGGCAGGCCGTCACCGTCGCTGTCATACCAGTCGAGCTGCCAGGAGCGGTCCGCCGCGTAGGCCCATTCCCAAGTCTCGTGCAGCACCGCGTCCGACCACACGTTCGAGGCGCGCAGCCAGCCCGTGTTGTTGCTCGCGTCCCACGGGTAAGGGTCCAGGCCGTTGGGGATGTCATCCCCGTCATCATCCCCCCACTGGCCCACGTTTTGAAGCGCGAACCACTGCTGTCCGCCATCGACCCAACGCCACACATCGCCCCACCAGGTGTCATTCACCGGCGGCGGTTCAGCCGGAGCCTCATCCTCCGCCCGCAGCCGTACCGGCGGCAGCATGGACAAAAACATCCCCAGCAGCAGCATCCCGCGCGCAAAACGCCCGCGAAAACGGGAGAGCAGCGGACGCGGGTTCTGCTCACGCGAATTCATCGAAGAACAGAGAACAGAGAACAGAGAACAGAGAACAGAGAACAGAGAACAGAGAGCGGAGAGTGCATGGCACGAATTTTTGATTTTCCGCGCTGTTTTATCCCAACCCGTCAAAACCGTCCATGGGCAGAACTGCCAATATGAAGCGAAATATACCTCCCGTCATCATGATTTGTGATTTCCACAGATGCGGTTTTCACAATTTGTGATGACGCAAGGTATAATTGGATCACGGGAAACAGAACCGTCTCCGCACCTCCGGCCATGGGTGTCACCATATCGTGCCCATGACTTGCAACCCTCACCACCCGCCGCCCAGAGCCTTGACGAGCAGGATGGTGGAGAGAAAGCGCTCGCCCTGGATGCGTGTGGCCTCCTGTTCGGCACGCAGCAGCGTGCGCTGGCTGTCGAGCACCTCAAAGTAGGCGACCAGGCCGGAGTCATAGCGCTTCCGGGACAGCGCGAGCGCCTGGCGTGCCGAGGCCACGGTGGCCGCCTGCGACTCGGACTGCCGCCTCAGGATGGAAAGGCCGCTGAGCGCGTCCTCCACGTCCCGCATGGCTGAGAGCACCGTTTGCTTGTAGCTGGCGGCAGCCTGGTCGTAGCGTGCCTTCGTCGCGTCAATGTTCGCCCGTACTCCGCCGCCACGCAGCAGCGGCCATTCAACACTGGCGGGGCCGAGTCCCCACACGCGGCTGGGCGCGTCGGCGATTTTCCAGAAGTAACTGGTCTGCGTACCGCCCGTGAGACCAACCCGCAGACTGGGAAACAACGCGGCCTTCGCCACGCCGATCTCCGCGTTCAGCGCGGCCATCTGACGCTCGGCACCGGCGATGTCAGGGCGGCGTTCGAGCAGGTCGCTCGGCACGCTGGCCGGGATGGCGGGCGGGGAGCCGCTGATCTCCTGCTCGGACAGGCTGAACTGCGAAGGGGTGACGCCAAGCAGCAAGGCGATGGCGTGATCGAGCTCGGCGCGTCTTTTCTCCAGGCCGATGGCCTCCGCCTCCGTGGCGGCAAGATCTGTTTCCGCCTGCGCCACATCGATCTGTGCGATGTCGCCCTGGCTGAACCGCTTGCGGGCCAGCCCGGCAGTCTCGCGGCGCAGGCCGACGGTCCTCCGCAGCAGCGCGATCTGCGCATCCTGCGCCCGCAGGGCAAAGTAATTGAGCGCCAGCTCGCTTTGCAGTCCCAGCAGGGCGTTTTGATAATCCGCCTGCTGCGCGGCAGCCCTGGCGGCGCCTGAGCGGCCTTGATTGCGCACCTTGCCCCAGAAATCGAGTTCGTAGTCAAAGTCCAGCGTCCCGCCGAGCACGTTGCGCGTGCGGCCGCCGGCAAATTGAAACTGCATGTTGCCAGAACTGCGGCTGCGGGTGCCAGAGCCGTTCAACGTCAGAAAAGGGAACAGTCCGGCCCGGTCGGCCCGCGCCATCGCACGCGCCTCGGTGACCCGGTGCGCCGCGAGCTCGAGCGTCGGGCTGCCGGCCTCCGCCTGTTTCATGAGGGAGTTCAAACGCCTGTCATTGAACAAACCCCACCAATGGCCGCGGTGCGCGTCATCACCCGGCCTCGCGGTGCGCCAGGGGCCGTCAGTCTTGAATTCAAGCGGCAGCCCGGGCTTCGGCGAGAAGTATTTCGGCGCGAAGTTGCAGGAAGGCAGCAGCAGGAGGGCGCACAACAGCACAGGAACAAGCACCCCGGCGCCTGACCGCTCCTGCAGCGTTCCACCGGCAAGCTCGGACTCGAGGCGGCGCGTCACATCCAGCGGCGAGCCGGTGCGCCGGGCGATCAAGTCATACACCATCGGCACAAGGAACAGGGTCACGAGCGTGGCCAGCGACACGCCGAACACGATGACGACACCCACGACCATGCGCGTCTCGTGGCCGGCGCCGTGACCGAGCATGAGCGGCAGCGCGCCCATCACCGTGGCCAGCGCGGTCATCACGATCGGCCGCAGACGCTGTTCGCTGGCGCGCAAAAGCGCCTCGCGAAACTCCACGCCTTCATCCCTGAGCTGGTTGACGAATTCGACGATGAGGATGCCGTTCTTGGCGGCGAGACCGATCAGCATGATGAGTCCGATCTGGCTGTAGATGCTCTGGTTCATGCCCATGAACTGCAAACCCAGCAGCGCTCCCGCCACCGCGACGGGAACCGTCAGCATGATGGTGAGAGGATGCACAAAGCTCTCGAATTGCGCCGCCAGGACGAGGAAGGCGACCAGAAGCGCCAGCGCGAAGATGAAGCCGCTGCTGCCGCTGCTCTCCTTGAGCTTGAGCGCGTTGCCTTTGTAGCCGACCACGGCGGAGGCTGGCAGGTTGTCACGAATCAGGCCCTCCATGTACTCCACGGCCTGACCCAGACTGTAGCCGCCTGCGAGCTCGGCGTCGAAGGTGATGCTGCGCATGCGGTTGTAGCGGTTGAGCGTGCCGCTGTCGGCGAATTCATCCATCGTCACGAGATTGGCCAGCGGTATGAGCTCCTTGCTGCGTTCACTGCGCACGAAGATGTTGTTCAGATCCAGCGGGCTGCGTTTGTCAGCATAGCGACCTTCGAGGATGACGTCGTACTCCTCCCCCTGATGGATGAAGGTGGTGGCCCGGCGACCACCGAGCAGCGTCTCGAGCGTGCGCCCGATGTTGGCGGAGGAGACGCCGAGATCGGCGGCGCGGGTCTGGTTGATGCTGACACGGAGCTGCGGCTTCGTGTCGCGATAGTCACAGTCGAAGCCGACGAGGTTCGGATTCTCCTTCGCCCTGGTCATGATGATGTCCCGCCACTCCGTCAGCTCCTCGTAGGTGGGGCCGCTGAGGACGATTTCGAGCGGCTTGTTCAGGCCGCGCATCATGCCCTGGCGCATGACCACGGACACCTTCGCCTCCGGCATGTCCCCTGTCTTCCGCCGGACTTCGTTCATGATGTCAAAACCGCTCCTCCGCGCGCCGAAGGGCCTGAGGGTGATCACCACGATGGACTCGTTGAAATCCGCCGCCGTGCCGAAGCTGCGCGGCGCGCGCGCATTGACGCGCGTGGCCTCATGGGTGTCATCGACAAGGTACATCACACGCTCGATGACCTTGTCGAGAGTCTGCGTCGTGCTGCCAAACGTCGTCCCTGGCGGGCTGGTGGCGGTGACAAAGAACGAGCCACGGTCCTCGCGTGGCGTGAACTCGTCCGGCATCGTCTTGAGCAGCCACCAGCACATCAGCAGCACGCCCAGCACGACGGGAAACGCGGTGGCTGGAAAATTCAACATCAGGCCGAGCACCCTGCGGTAGCCGGCCTGCACGAACTCGAACACTTTTTGCAAGAGACGCGCGACCAGGCCGTCCCCTTCCCTGCCGCGCAGTATCTTGGAGGCGAGCATCGGCGAGAGCGTCAGCGCCACGAAGCCGCTGAAGCCCACGGCGACCGCCAGGGTGACGCTGAACTCCGCGAACAAGCGCCCCGTGTCCCCCGGCATGAAAGTCACCGGAACGAACACGGCCATGAGCACCAGTGTCGTCGCCACCACGGCGAAACCGACCTGCCGCGTGCCCAAATAAGCCGCCACCAGCGGTTTTTCGCCCTCCTCGATGCGGCGGTGGATGTTTTCCAGCACCACGATGGCGTCATCAACGACCAGGCCGATGGCGAGCACGAACGCCAGCAGCGTCAGCGTGTTCATCGAGTAATCCAGCATCATCAGCACGATGCAGGTGGCGAACATGCTCACCGGGACCGCCAGCAGCGGCACCAGCACCGCGCGCATGCTGCCGAGGAAAAGGTAAATGATCACCACCACCAGCACGAGCGCGATGAGCAGGGTGCGGTACACCTCCTGGATCGACTCCTCGATGAACTGGCTCATGTCGTAGCTGTTCTCCAGCCGCATGTCCTTCGGCAGCGTCTCCCGGACCTTCTCCGCCTCGGCACGCACCGCGCGCGCGACCTCCAGCGGGTTGGCCCGCGACTGCCGCACCATGCCCAGTGACACCATGAGCACGCGGTTGCCTTTGAAAACCGTGCGCGCCTCATCAGCGCCCAGTTCCACCTTCGCCACCTCGGCCAGGCGCACCTGGTAGCCGTTCTCACCACGGGCGACGACCAGGTTCTCAAAATCCGCCGTCTTCTGATACTGGCGGTTCAGCCGCACTGTGAACTGGCGGTCGAGCGACTGCACGGCGCCCGCGGGCGGATCGACATTCTCACGACGCAACGCCTCCTCCACATCCACAGCGGTGAGCCCGCGCGCCGCCAGCGCCTCGCGGTCCAACCAGACGCGCAGCGCGTAACGCGCGCCGCCGCTGACGCGCACACGCGCGATGCCCGGCAGCCGGGAGAAACGGTCCACGAGGTAACGCTCCGCGTAATCGTTCAGCTCCAGCGTGCTGCGAAATTCGCTGGTGAGGTTCAGATACATCAGCACCTCGGAGCTCAGCTCGGTCTTGCCGACGTTGGGCGTCTCCACCTCCTCCGGCATCGTCACCAGGATGGGGCTGATCGCCTCGCGGATGTCATTGGCCGCCGCGTCGAGGTCGCGACCGAGGTTGAACTCGACCGTGATCTCCGATTTGCCGTCCGTGCTGACGGAGGAGATGTTCTTGATGGCCTCCACTTGCGAGATGCGGTCTTCGAGGCGCTGTGTGATGCGGCGCTCCACCACGCTGGCCGACGCGCCGCGATAGTAGGTCTCCACCGTCACGATCGGCGGCTCGATGTCCGGGTACTCGCGCACCTGGAGCCTCGTGTAGGCGACGACGCCGAAGGCGATGAGGATCAAGTTCATCACCATCGCCAGCACAGGGCGGCGCACCGATGTGTCAGACAGCCACATGTCAGGGAGTCACCGTCCCGGGTTGTTCTGGATTGAACGGCGGCACCGGGCCGGCGAAGTCACCGGAGACTTTGACCGGCGCGCCCTCCTGCAAGCCGACCAGGCCGTCCGCGATGACGACCTGTCCTTCACTCAACCCCTTGAGAATCTCGACGTGGCCCGGCTTGCGGCGTCCGGTTTTGACCTCGCGACGGCACGCCTTGGTACTTTCGATGGTGAACACAAAAGCCTTCGTCCCCACCGGCACCAACGCGCGCTCCGGAACTGACAGCGAGAGCTTCGGTTCGACCTTGAGCGTGACCATGACCAGCATGCCGGGTTTGAGAAGCAGGTCGGGATTCGACACCTCCGCACGAGCGGCGATGGAGCGCGTCACCGGGTCGATGCGGGAGTCGAGATGAGACACTTTTCCCTCAAAGGAACGGGCCGCGGCGGCCTGCGCGCGCGCGGTGATCCGCGTGCCGGGCTGGATGGCTCCAAAGTACGTCTCAGGCACGGCGAAGTCGATCTTCACCACGTCGATCTTGTCGAGGGACGCGATGACGCTGCCGGGAGACACCAACGCGCCGACGCTGATGCGACGCAGACCGAGCCAGCCGTCGAACGGAGCGGTGATGCGACGGTCGGCGAGTTTTGCCTCGGCCTCGCGGATCTTCTGCTTCGCGATGTCGGCCAGTGTCATGCGCTCCGCCAGCCGTGCCTCGGGCGCGGCGCCGTCTTTGACGAGTTTGCCGAGGCGCCCGATCTCGCGCTCCTCCTCCGCGAGCGACGCCCTGGCCGAGGCGAGCATCGCCTGCTCCTCGGCGTCGCTCAAAGTGGCCAGCAGCGTGCCCTTTTTGACGAAGTCGCCGTCGTTGAAGGAAATCTGCGTGACGGACTCGGTCACATTCGAGCTGATGTCGGTGGATTCAAACGCCCTCACCGTGCCGATGGCATCGAGATCGAGCGCGTAATTCTCCTTCCTCACCTTGGCGACAAACACCGGCGCGGCTCCTTTCGCCGCCGATGTTGATTTCTCCGCGGCCGGCAGTTCATGCCGCCTCAGGTACAACCAGCCGCCGGCAACCACACCTCCAGTGACGAGGATGAACGCAAGAAATCTGATGAAAGCACTCGGCCGGGAGTCTGGCATGGGGGGGCTTAAACAAACGCACGCCGGCCGGTTCGCTAGCAAGAAAGCGGCTGAAACCCGCCTTCACTGCAAATAATAAGTCTCGCCCGTTTTGGGGCTGCTGAACCAGCTCCTCCGCGGCAGCTTGGGCCGCACATTGCCATCCCTGCCACGTTTGAATTCCACGACGGCACGCCGCACCTCCTCCTGGGAGCCTGCCTTTTTCTTTGCCACCGTGTCCGCCTCCGTGGCGCCGGCGGCTTCACCAGCCGGAATCGCCTCGGGATCATCATGGCTCAACGGGATGGCCTCCTCGTTCTCCGCCACAGATCCGTGTCCGATGACCTCCACCGGCGTGCCATGCGGCGTCTCGCGGAAAAAGATGGCCGCCATTTTCGTGGGCAGCCGGATGCAACCGTGCGAGGCCGGATAACCCGGCAGATAGCCCTCGTGCATGCCGATGCCGCCAACGATGCGCATGAAGTAGCGCATGTTCGCGCCGATGAATTTCGTGCCTGCAGGTCGGGCGTCTTTGCGTGTGTCCACGTCTCCCACCACCGTGTCACCCGCCTCGTCAACATAGGCTCCAAAGAGGGATGAGCGGTGGTCGATGTCCTTTTCGATGACCTTGAACCTGCCATTGAGCGTGCCATTGCCCTCGCGTCCCGAGGAAATCGGCGACACCCCCACAAGCTCGCCGCCTTTGAAATAATTGAGACGTTGCTCGCTGAGGTTGATGACGATGCGCGGGCTGCCCGTCACCCCGTCCCCCTTCCACCACGCCCGATTGTCCACAGGCGCCGCCGGAACTTTTTGTTTCGTGGAGGCACAACCGCCCGTGAAAGTCACGAGAGTCGCGCCCATGCAGATGAAAATGACTTGCTGAAAAAGCATGCGCCTCCAAGGCTGCAACGTGCGGGCCGGATTTCCAGCGGGAATCCGCCTTTCCTCACGCATACGTCACCGGCGTACCGGTGCTATTGGCGAGCTTCTTGAAGCATTGGATCAACTCGTTCGTGATCTTGCCCGGTTTCCCGTCGCCGATGAGGCGGCGGTCATACTGCACGGCGGCGATGACCTCCGCCGCGGTGCCGGTGAGGAAGCATTCGTCGGCGGTGTAAACATCGAAGCGCGTCATGACGGCCTCGGTGCACGGGATGCCCATCTCGCCGAGCAGCTCGATCACCGCGCGGCGGGTGATGCCATCGAGGCCGCCCGAGGAGACCGGCGGCGTGGTGACTTTGCCGTTCTTCACGATGAAGATGTTGTCGCCGGTACATTCGGCCACGAAACCCTGGTCGTTGAGCATGATGCCTTCGTCACAACCGGCCTGCAGACACTCGATCTTGGCCATGATGTTGTTGAGGTAGTTCAGGCTCTTCACCTGCGGACTGAGCGCCGCGCTGTTCGGACGGCGGGTGCCGCAGGTGATCAGGTTCAGGCCTTTCTCGTAACGCTCCGCCGGATACAGCGCGATGCTGCTGGCGATGATGAACACCCCGGCCTTCGGACATTGATACGGATTCAGGCCGAGCGGGCCGACACCGCGTGTGACGACGAGGCGGATGTAGCCGTCGCGCAGATTGTTCGCGGCAATGGTGTCCAACGTGGCCTTCTCCATCTCCTCGTGGCTGATCGGAATCGTCAGGCAGATCGATTTGGCGCAATCGTAAAGCCGGTTCAGATGCTCGGTGAGGCGGAACACGCGGCCGTTGTAGAAGCGGATGCCTTCAAACACCCCGTCGCCATAAAGCAGGCCGTGGTCGAAGACGGAAATTCTCGCCTCGGATTCAGGAACGAGTTTGCCGTCGAGATAGATGAGGAGGTTTGCGGACATGGGGCCGCGTAGAAACCACAGGCGGGCATGTTTTGCAAGCGCTGGCAATATGCTTGCGCCACCGGGATTCGCGCCCACTGTGACGCCCCTCAAACCCCCACTCAAAACACCATGGCCGACATCTCCACCAGCGCAGCAGACCGGAAGGAAAAGGAATACTTCACCAGCACCCCGCAGCAAGCCCCCGGCTTCTTCCTCAAAGGCAGCCATCAGTATGACTGGGGCCTCAAGAACCGCCTCTCCAAGGTCTTCAATCCCAAGGACGGCCGCACCGTGATGCTCGCTTTCGACCACGGCTATTTTCAGGGACCCACCTCCGGCCTGGAACGCGTGGATCAGACCATCCTCCCTCTCGAACCGTATGCGGACTGCCTCATGCTCACACGCGGCATCCAGCGCAGCGTGATCCCGGCCTCCACGCAGAAGGCCATCGCCCTGCGTGCCAGCGGCGGCACCTCGATGGTGAGCCCCTTTGAAGAATGGGAAGGCGAGATCGACGGCAAGAAGGCCAAGTTCGGCCGCCCTGGCTTCGAACCGCTCTCCAACGAGTCCACCGCCCTGAACATCGAGGAGGCCATCCGCCTCAATGCGAGCATCCTGGCTGTGCAGGTGTTCATCGGCAGCGCCTACGAGCGCCAGTCCTTGAAGAACATGACCGACCTCGTCGATGCGGCCTCCCGTTACGGCATCGGCGTCATGGGCGTCGTCGCCGTGGGCCGTGCGATGGCCCGCAACGCCCAGTATTTCCGCCTCGCCACGCGCATCATGGCCGAGCTGGGTGCGAACGTAGTGAAGTGCTACTACACCGACAAGGAGTTTGAAACCGTCACCTCCTGCTGCCCGGTGCCCATCGTCATCGCCGGCGGCAAGAAGCTGCCGGAGTTCGACGCGCTGAAAATGTGCGCCAACGCCATCAAACAGGGCGCGTCCGGCGTGGACATGGGCCGCAACATCTTCCAGAGCGACGCCCCGGTTTCGATGATGCAGGCGGTGCAGGGCGTGGTTCACGGCGGCCTGAACGCGAACAAGGCTTTCGAAATGTACAACGACTTGAAGAAAAAGGAGCTGCGGAAGAAGTAACCGCCGCCTCATCCGTACCGATTCGGAAAAAAGCTCCGGTCGTCGCACGACGGCCGGAGTTTTTGCTTTCACCAGCAGATCGTGCCACGCCTTCACATCCCACCTCCTTCCTTGATGAAAAACCCCGTCTCCTTCCTGCGCGGCGTCGGCCTGCTTGAGGCTGTTTCGTATCTGTTCCTGCTCTTCGTCGCCATGCCGCTGAAGTATGCATGGGACATGCCCATGGCCGTGCGCATCGCCGGCTCGGTGCATGGCGCGCTGTTCGTGGCGTTCTGCTTCGCGTTGTGGCGCGTGCTGAATCACACCAACTGGCCCTTGAGCCGCGCCGCCTTCGTGTTCCTCGCCTCGCTGGTGCCATTCATGCCATTTTTCATCGACCGCCGCATGCGTGCATGGGCGGAGGAACCCGGCGGGCCCCACGCGTGAAGAAAGTCGTCATTCATTCCGACGGCGGCTGCCATGGCAACCCCGGCCCCGGCGGCTGGGCCGCCGTGCTGGCCTATGGAAAACACGTCCGCGAGATCAGCGGCGGCGTTCCCGCCACCACCAACAACCGCATGGAGCTTCAGGCCGCCATCGAGGCCCTGCGCCTCCTCAAGGAGCCCTGCGAGATCGACTTCCACACCGACTCGCAATACGTCCGCAACGGCATCCGCGAATGGATCGCCGGATGGAAACGCAACGGCTGGCTCACCAGCGCGAAGCAGCCCGTCAAAAACGCCGGCCTCTGGCGCGAGCTCGACGCCGCCACCTCACGCCACAAAATCCACTGGCACTGGGTCAAAGGCCACGCCGGCCATCCCGAGAACGAACGCTGCGACCAGCTCGCCAACGAGGCCATCGCCAGGGTGAAGGCACAGCACACCCCGGAGCAATTGAAGGCGATGCTGGAGGCATTCAGCGCAGCACCATAAGCCCGACTTGCGGACCTGGCTCCCAAACTCACGGCACGATCTGCACCGGCGTGCCGACACTCACCTGCTGAAAGATTTTCTCCGCCATGTGGCCGGGAAGCCGAATGCAGCCGTGGGAGGCCGGATAGCCGGGAAGATAACCTTGGTGCATGCCGACGCCACCATAGACGCGCATGAAGTAATACATCTTCGCGCCCTCGAATCGTGTGCCTGGCGGGCGCGGATCCTTGCGGTTGTCAATGTTCTGCCAGATGACGTTGCCCGCGTAGTCCTCGTAGTCGCCGTAAATGGAGGACTTGTGGCCGATGTCCTTCTCCATGATGTGATAGCTGCCCGGCCGCGTGCCGTAGCCTTCCGAACCGGAGGAGATGGGCGAGCCGCCCGCAAGTTCACCGCCTTTGAAGAGAAAGACCATCTGCTCCCCGAGATTGATGACGATGGAGGGCTGGCCGGTCATCCCTTCAGCATACCAGAAGGAGCCATCGTCCGGGCTGCCACGGAAAAGGCCGCTGACGTGACGCCAGACGAAACGCGAGGCATGCGGGACATCTTGAGTCACGAACTTGCGCCCGTAGCGGAAGGTGGTGACGCCGGTGTTGCGCACGGTGCTGCAACTGGCGAGTCCGGACAGGAGAAGAAGCAGCAAAAGCAGGCGGCAGAGCATGCCTCCACTGCAAAGTGGAAACGCCAGATTGCAAACAGGAAACCGTCACGGCTGGAGTCCGCCGCGCAACGTCCGTGACAACCCCTCACGCGACTGTGATGAACCTGCATTCCGAAATCAAGACTCGGAGAAAACGTCGCAACCCTTGTAAAACAAGGCACCCGGCGTCGAAAATCCAACTTCACCGGAGTTGAATTTGGTGATCTGACGAGGTGAACTTTGCCTTCTGAACCACCTTTTCGACTTCGAAATTCGGGATGAATGCGGCCCCGGACACCTGAGGCAGCCAGCCACAGCGGTATGGAACTGGGAGAAGACCGGGACGCGCAGGTTGGTCAGGCATTTTTTCTTGGTGAGCCTCCAGAGCCGCTCGAGCAGATTGCGGTTGGTACCGTTAACGGGCAGGCAGGGCTGTTTGATGTTCGTGTTCGCAGCGTGCCCGGCTTTCGCTCAAGCGCGCACCGGCGGGCGATTCGGCGCGGGCCACGGCCGCCTCGGCCACAGGCAAGCCATGAACGGCTACATGACGCTACTGGCCCGGCTGGTGTTGGCGTGGAGCTTGAGGCACTTGGCAATGAAACTGTGCTTGCTCCCCTTAACGATGCATGCGGATGAGCAGCCGCTCGGCGCGTTGTTTGCCGTCCACCGCGTCTTCCATTTCCCGGATGTCAACCTGCGAGAGTTCGATGCGGGGCATGGCCTATGACCGCCGGGAGTTAACCACGCAGCCTGAGCCGCGAGTCTTCTTTTTCACATTATGTGATGACGCGAGGCATGACTCCTCCCTCCGGCGGACTCACTCATGCCGCAGCGCCTCCACCGGGTTCATCCGGGCCGCACGGCTGGCGGGGTAGATGCCGAAGGCGATGCCGGTGAGCACTGAGATGGAGAAGGCAAGGATGGGCGACCACATTTTGATGACGGTGGTGACTCCGGCGAACTCCTGCACGGCAATCGGGATGCCCAGGCCGAGCGCGACTCCCAAAACGCCGCCGACACCGGCCAGCAGCACTGTTTCAATGAGGAACTGCACCACGATGTCCGCCTGCCGCGCCCCCAGCGCGCGACGGATGCCGATCTCCCGCGTGCGCTCCGTCACGCTGGCGAGCATGATGTTCATGATGCCGATGCCGCCGACGAGCAGGGAGATGGCGGCGATGCTGCCGAGCACGATGCTGAAGATGCGCTTCGTGCGCTCCGCCTGTTTCAGCAGCTCCACCGGCACGATGATGCGCCAGTCCTGCTTCTTGTGATTCCGGGTCATGAGATGGCGGATGGCCCCGGCGCGGCTTTCCACCTGGTTCACATCGTCAACACGGATGACCGCCTCGTGAAACTCCACCTTCTCCGCCTCGAAACTGCCGGTGCGGAAGCGGAAGAAGGTCTCCCCATACTGGTCCATGAGCGTGGAGAAGGGGATCATCATCTGCGCCTGGACGCCGTTCATGCCGCCACCCGCGTCGGTGCCCACCGTCTGGCCTTCGTCCTGGATGACGCCGATGATCTTGTAGTAGTAACCCTTCACGCGCACTGACTTGCCAGTAGGCGAGGAGAGCGGGAAGAGCTTAGTGGCGACGGCCTGACTGATGACGCAGACGGGGACACGCCCGTCCATCTCCAGATCGGTGAAGAAACGCCCATGCAGCATCTCGCGGTTGCGCATCTGCGGATAAACCGGCAGCACGCCCATGATCTGGCCGTCCACGCTGCGGTCGAGGTTCCAGATGTTTTCCGTGATGAAGCGGCTGGGGACCACGACATTGATGCCAGGCACCGTCTGGCGGATCTGCTGGATGTCCCGCAGCGTGATGCCGTATTCACTGACGACGCTGCGCGACTCGGTGGTGGCCCCCTGCCCGTCCGGCGGCTTCACACTGCCCAGGATGATGTTCTGGCTGCCCAGCCTGCGGATCTGCTCCTGCGCCTCATGACTGGCCCCTTCCCCGATGGCCAGCATCGCCACCACCGAGGCCACGCCGAAAACAACTCCGAGCATCGTCAGAAACGAGCGCAGTTTGTGCAGCCAGATCGTCTTGATGCCCAGCGACAGCGTGCGCCACAGATGTTGCGGCGAGGCGACAAGACGAAGAACCGGATGCTGCGCGAGAAAAGACATTCTTGATGGGGGCAAAGTCATACGCGCGCGGATGCGTGAAATTGCCAGGATGTTCGCCCGGCGGAAGGCGCGGCATGAGACTGGCGGAATGAGCAAGTCGGGGCAATATCCGGCCTCTTGTGCGCCGCGCCATCCGGCTTAACACACAACCCATGACCGTCACGCACGCCATTTCATTGCTCGCCAGGGCGCACTGGCGGATGCTGCGGCAAAAAATCCGCCACGGCCTGCGCGAGAACCGGCTGCTGAGTGCGACGGTGGGCTCGTTTCTGGTGTTTTATGGCGTGGCGGCTTATTTCCTGGTGGCACGCGGACTGGAGTTCGTCGCCAAACTGCCGTTGATCGGGCCGCTGCTGACGGAGCGGATGGTTTTCCTGCTGTTCTTTTTCTTTTTCGTGATGCTGGTCATCTCGAACGCCACGATCACGGGGATGGGCCTGTTCCGCCGGCGGGACATGGAGTGGCAGGTGGCGCTGCCGTTGCCGCCACGCAGCCTGGTGCAGTGGAAGACACTGGAGGGCATGCTGCTGGCCAGTTGGGGACTGCTGGTGCTCAGTGCGCCGATCCTGCTGGCGCTGGCGCGCGTTTACCAGGCGGATGCGGGGTTCATCCTGGCCGTGCTGCCGGCGCTGCTCTCCCTGGTGACGATCTCGGCCAATGTCTCGACCTGGCTCGTCATCGCGCTGGTGCGCGGGATGCGGCGGTGGATGTGGAAACCCGCCGCGCTGATCCTGCTGGTGCTGCTGGCGCGGACATTGCCGGTCTGGCGCGGCGGATTTGAAACAATGAACACGGGCGATCTGACGACAAGCCTCAACCAGGTACTGCTGCACACGGAAATCTGCATGCACCCGCTGTTGCCGAGCTCATGGGTGGCAGAGACGATCCAGGCGGCGGGACGCGGCATCAAAGAGCGGGCGTTGTTTTTCAACCTTGTGCTGCTGGCCCACGCGCTGATGAGCATCGTGATCACCAGCCGTGTGGCCGGCGCGCATTTTTACGCGGCGTGGAACCGTGTCATGAGCGCGGCCCCTGAATCTGCCGGACGTGATGCGCGCGACACGTTGAGCACCGGGTCCGGCCGCGTTGCCGACTGGCTGCGCCGTATGCTGGGACTGGACCGGGCCTCATTCGCCCTGCTGGTGAAGGAGGTTCGGGTGTTTGTGCGCGAGCCGGTGCAGTGGGGCCAGACGGCGATCATTTTCTGCCTGCTGCTCATTTATTCCATGAATCTGCGGAAACTGGGCTACGACCTGCAAAGCCCGTTCTGGATCACGGTGGTGAGCCATTTGAACCTGCTGGTCTGCTGCCTGGCGCTCTCCACACTGACGACACGCTTCATCTATCCGCAGTTCAGCCTGGAGGGTCAGCGGTTGTGGATACTGGGGCTCTCACCGCTGCCGCTGTATCGCGTGCTGGGACTGAAGCTGCGGCTGAGCGCCAGCGTGCTCGCCCTGGCGATGGCGGGACTTGTGGTGGTGTCCGGCCTGTCACTGGGGCTGCCCTGGAAGCGTGTTTTCTTTTTCTGCGCCGCCATCGTGATGCTGAGCTACGGGCTGACTTCACTGGCGCTGTCTCTGGGGGCGCTGGTGCCGAATTTCCGAGAGTCGAACCCGGCGCGCATCGTTTCCGGTTTTGGCGGAACGGTGTGCCTGATCGCCAGTTTTGTGTATATCGTTTGCGGGACGCTCCTGACCCTCATCCCGTCCTGGAAAAACCTGCGGCAGGATGCGGTGGAGCTGGTGCCTGGGAACGGATGGATGGAGCTGGCAGCCCTGGCTGGACTGGCTGTGCTGACCGTGGTTTTTGGAGCCATTCCTTATTTTTTTGCCAGGAAGCAGACGAAAAACCTGGAATATTTAAGGCATCTGTAGTATTTCCGTGCTGAATCAAATTTTCAGCATCGCCATGGTCACTCGCAAAAATCACGCCACAGCCCCTGCATCCGATCACTCCGACGATAACCTTCTGGTGTTCGATTCCGCACCGGAATTCATGCACGATCCCGCCGCGCTCGACAATGTGGACTCCAAGGTGAAGGCTGCGCAGGACCAGTTGACCGAGTTGCGCCGCCAGCAGGAGGAGATCGAACGCCAGAAGCAGCACCTGGAAAATTTGCGCGTGAAACAGGAGCGCTTCGTCGCGGGCAAACGCGACCTGCTCGAAAAAATCAGCCGCGCCAACGACCATGTGGAGGACGAGCTCGATGACACCCAGAAGCGCGCCGACGAGCTGCGCATCACCCACGAGGAGTTCAGCCGTCACCTGGAGATTTTGAAAAACCTCCTGCCGGAGAAATGGCATCGCACCCAGGTGGACGAGGAACTGGACAGCGCGCTGGCCGCGATCGAGGACGCTGAAAACGGCTTCGCCAAAGGCGTGCGCCGCCTGCACATGATGGCCCCGCCTGAAAACGCCGCCTACACCGGCCCTGCCAGCCTGGAAGACTCCGGCGCGCTCGGACTCGCGGCGGGACCGGACGGCGCTGACGACCTGGCGACCTGGCTGAAGCGCGGCTTTGCCTTCACCCTGCCGCTGATGGCCACGCTCCTCGTCGCCATCGTGCTGGTCCGCCTCATGTTCTGATTCCGCCCTCCACCCCTCCTCCCGGTCATGTCCCTTTTCTCTGGCAACCGCAAAGTGCGTCCCCGGCGTCCAAAATCCGCGCAGGACGACATCCAGAAGCTGTCACCGCGCAGCAAGTCGCGCCAGCTCGACAAACGCGCGGATGAGCTGCGCCAGCAAATCCACCGCCTCGAGTGCATGATCACCGTGGCTCCGCGTCTTCAACGCCAGCGTCGGCTGGCGAATGTGAACATGGTTCCGCCGATGCAGCTTTCCACCCCGGCCCCGCGCCAACGCCGCGCCCCCCTGGCCCAGCGACGTGCCCGGAGCGGCGAGCGCCTGCGCATGGTGCTGGAGTCCGTCCTCGTCCTCGGCTGCATCGCCGCAGTGACCGGCTGGCTGAACCAGTGGTTCCATTTCTGGGCCTGATCCCGTTCAATGGTGACGCATCAAAAAAGCCGGATCGTGCGATCCGGCTTTTCTGTTTTATACCTCGCGTCATCACAAATTGTGAAAACCGCATCTGTGGAAATCACAAATCATGATGGCGAGAGGTATAGCATCTCAAGCTTTCGCAAAAAAACTCACGCCTTGCCCCAGCGCTTCAGCAGCGTGGCGGCCATGTCGGAGGGCGTTTCGGAGACAGCAATGCCGCACTCGGCGAGGATGCGCTTCTTCGCGGCGGCGGTGTCGTCCGCGCCGCCGATGATGGCACCGGCGTGACCCATGCGGCGTCCGGGAGGCGCGGTGGCACCGGCGATGAAGGCGGCGATGGGTTTTTTGCAGTTGTCCCTGGCCCAGCGACCGGCCTCGACCTCGGCGTTGCCGCCGATTTCGCCGATCATGATGATGGCCTCGGTCTCGGGGTCGTCGTTGAACATCTTGAGTACGTCGAGGTGGTTCGTGCCGTTCACGGGGTCGCCACCGATGCCGACACAGGTGCTCTGGCCGTAACCCCGAGTGGTGAGCTGCCAGACGGCCTCATAAGTGAGCGTGCCGGAACGGCTGACGACGCCGACGTTGCCGCGCTTGTGGATGTAACCAGGGGCGATGCCGATGCGGCAGCCGCCGTGGGACTTCTCTCCACGGCCGGGGGTGACGATGCCGGGGCAGTTTGGACCGACGAGGCGCGTCTTGCCGCCTTTCATCGCAGCCTTGGCCTTGATCATGTCATTGACGGGAATGCCCTCGGTGATGGCGACGGCCAGATCGAGTCCGGCGTCCACGCTTTCGAGGATGGCGTCCGCGGCGAAGGGCGGCGGCACAAAAATCACGCTGACGGTCGCGCCAGTCTCACGAGCGGCCTCGGCCACCGTGTCAAAAATCGGAATTTTTTTCCCGCCGTGCTCGAAAACCTGGCCGCCTTTGCCTGGAGTCACCCCGGCGACGAGCTGCGTGCCGTAGTCGATAGAGGCCTTTGCATGACGCGAGCCGAAATCACCGGTGATGCCTTGGACGAGGATGCGGGTGTCAGTTTCAACGAGGATGGCCATCTGGGATGTGTGCGGTGAAGATTTTTGAGGGCGGAAAGGCCGCGCATCATAGGAGTCCGGCCCGCTGCGTCAAGGCGGCGGCGGAACATTCTCAAAACAACCGCCAGAGCTTCGGAAGAAACACAACCGCGCCGACAGCGGCCGCGAAAAGCGCCGCCATGAGCACCGCGCCTGCGGCGATGTCCTTCACCCGTCGGACAGCCTCCTCGCGCTCCCTGCTGACCCGGTCCGCCAGTGTTTCGATGGCTGTGTTCAGCAACTCGGCCGTCCACACCATGCCCGCCGCCAGCAGCACGGCGCACCATTCCCATGCCTCCATCCCCAGCCACGCACCAAGAATGATGACGAGAGCGGAGGCTGCGGCGTGGACTCTCAAATTACGCTGCGTGCGCAGTGCCAGGAACACTCCTGCCAAGGCGGGTCCAAAACTACGCAGCACGGCGGACAACCATGGGATCATGCCGTGAGCTTACGGGCTGCCTATGGGTTTTTCCACCGGCGGCGGTGGCAGGATGGACTTGATCACTCCCTTGAATTCCGTCAGCCAGCCTGCGGCATCCGGATGATTGGGATTGGCCTGGATGATTTTGAGCATGTCCGCCAGCGCATTGATGGCGTTGACGTTGTTCGAGAGGAGGTGGTTGCTTTTCTCCCATTGCAGGCGCGGCAGTTGCTCGGCCTGGAGAATGCCGAACTCCGTCTCGCTCATGCCGGATTTGCGCAGGTTCATCTCGGCGTTGATGCGGGCGTCCCACTGCGCGGCCAGCTCCGCCGGTTTTTCCGCCAGGTAGTAGGGAAGAATGAAATTGGAATAGATGCCGCCAATGTTCAGCGGCGAATACTCCCAGCTCTTGCTCTTGAAATGATCGTCGAGCTTGTAGGCCCGGCTGAACTCCGTGGATTTCACCGACTGGCGCAGCATGCCGGCCAGGGGGCTCGAGCCGCCCATGTCACCGCCCCCGCCACGGGCTCCACGTCCCTGGCCGCCTTTGTTGTCCTTCACCTCCACCGCGCCTGACGCGGTGTGCTTCATCGTCTCCTGCACCGCCACGATCTCCTTCGCGATAAATGCCTGCAACGCCGCCACCACGGGACCCATTTTTTTGGTGTCCTCGATCCCCTGCGCCTGGATCGTCATCACCAGGTATTCGAGCTGGAAAAGCAGCGCCCTGGTGAAGTTGTCATCCTTGAAACGCGCCTCGTTCCTGTCCCGCCACTCCATGAAATCGGTCTGCTTCAAATCCTTGCGCTCGAAGTTTTCGAGCTTGTAACAGTCAAGGTAGAGCGCCAGCGCCGCAGCCTCGCTCGCCGCCGCCGTTTTGAATTTTGCCAGCGCCGTGCCAAGGATGGAGTCCCGTCCCTGGCCGATTTGTGTCTCCACCTTCTCCAGTTCCTTGAGGATGTGGTCAAGCTGCCCTGGCGTCAGCGAAATCTGGGGGCCGGCAGGAGGCGCGCCCTCAGCCGGCTGTGACGGAGGGGTTTGTGCGCTGACGGTGGCCAGCATCAAAGGCAGCAGGAACAGAATAGCGGTGGTTTTCATGATGGGGGGGCACTGGTGCATGTCGAAGCACCGGCGGAGGCAAAAATGCGCCGCAGATGCGAATCATCCCCTTCAACGCCCGATCCTGGAAAAACTTGGACTTGGCGGCACAACTCTGTCGTTTAAAGATGTGAAAGCCACGAACGCCATGCACCGCACCCTTCTTCTCCTCGCCCTCCTTGCGCTCAGCCTTCTGCCGCTTCCGGCCGCAGACGGCAAGAGCGTCACCTACGTCGCCGAAATGACCGGGATGGTCTGCGCCGGCTGCAAGGAGCATGTCACCGCCTCCTTCACAAAGCTCGAAGGCGTCTCCAAGGTGCAGATCGTCGTTGGGGAGAAGCCCGGCACGCAAAAAGTCACTGTCATATCCTCCAAGGATTCGCTGACGAAGGAGCAGGCGGTCGCCGCCCTCGGCGCTTCCGCCTCCACCTACATCGTTCACGCCTGGAAGAAGGCCGAGTGAGAGTTTCATGCGGCGCTCCGGCGAAGAAGGGCAAAATCAACTTGCCTGCGTCTTCGACTGCGCCACTATCCGCGCTCTCCATTCTCAGGAGCAAGCATCTGGACAGGTGTCAGAGTGGTCTAATGAGCACGCCTGGAAAGCGTGTGTACCCTAATCCGGTACCGAGGGTTCGAATCCCTCCCTGTCCGCCACCCCCTTTTCACGACCCTTAAAGACGTGGAAAGGCTTGTGGCTCAAGGGGTAAAGTGTGGACATGTCACCCCAGGCTGTCACACTTCAACACTCCAAAGACATGCCCCGCCAACAGGGTTTGCTGCTTCGCGGTTCGCGCTGGTATTCCAATTTCAAAGTCCCTCTCGACCTTCGGGACGCTCTCGGGAAAGAACACATCCGCGAAGCCTTGGGGACTTCCGACTCACGGGAAGCCGCCCGTAGAGTTGGCTACGAACGGGCGCGTTGGAACGGCGTGGTTCTTCGCGGGTTTTGATGGGTGCTGAAGATGGAGTAAGAGGCTGAATGCCCGCCGATCACAGCCTGCAACATCACTATCATCTACTCCTCGGACTCAACAAAGATTGGGAGGTTCAGGAGGTAAACCTCAGCCTTG
>JAEUHJ010000104.1 GCA_016795375.1 Verrucomicrobiaceae bacterium | reverse complement strand
CCGGTGGTGAGACACAGGCCGCCGGGAAAAAAGCCGGGCCTGTGTGCGAGGAAGGCGGCTGCTGCATCACGCCGTCCGGTGATTTTTACAATGTCGAACGCGGCAATCCGCTGCCCTACAAGCTGCCCGCCGAGAAACAGCGTGAGATCGGCATGCTGCGCGAGACGTGGCAGCTCGAAATCATCGCCGATGCCGCCAGCAACGCGAAAATCGAGCGCCCCATGCTGCGCAGCGACGGAACGGCGCTCACGTTCGGCAGGCTGATGGAGATCGCGAAGACGAAGGCGGTCAGCTATTTGAAGGTCATCACCTGCAACAACCTCTCCGATCCGCTCGGCCACGGACTGTGGGAGGGCGTGCCGCTGCGCGATGTGCTGTGGCACTGCGGGCCGGTCGAAAACCTGCGCCACGTCTGGTATCACGGCCACCACAACGAGGATCCGAAGCAGATCTTCAAATGCCACCTGCCAATGAACCGCGTCTTTGAGGATCCGCCGGGAGAGCTGCCCGTGATGCTCTGCTACAAGCTCAACGGCGAGTTCCTCACTGGCGAACGCGGCGGCCCGGTGCGCATGATCGTGCCGGAGGCCTACGGCTTCAAATCGGTGAAATGGCTGCAACGCGTCGGTTTCACCAACGCGCACCAGTCCGACGACACCTACGCGAACGGCAACAACGACATCAACTCGTGGCTGAAGACCTTTGCCCGCTTCGGTGACCTGCCCTCGCAGGTCAAGGCTGGTGAGCTGCTCACCATTCACGGCAACGCGCAGGTCGGCATCTCCGGCCTCAGAAAAGTGCAGTACTGGCTGCGCGATGTGAACCAGCCTCTGCCCGCGAATGATCCGCACTTCACGAAAGCGCCGTGGCAGGACGCGCAGATCGTTCCGTTCGACAGCAGCGGCATCGCCGGCTTCAAAGGCGCGCCGTTGCATCCCGCGCAGTTCGATCCGGCGACAAGAAAGCCGCGTGAATGGCCGCTGCGCCACACGCTGTGCCGCTGGACTGCGAAACCGGTCAAAGTCGCCGCTGGCAGCTACGAAGTCCGCTGCCGCACGATCGATGCGAGCGGCACGGCGCAACCCATGCCACGCCCGTTTCCGAAATCCGGACGCAACGGCATCCAGAAAATGACGCTGCTGGTCACGGCCTGAGCTTCAGATTTTCTGAAAGCACCACGAGCGGTAGGACATCTCCCCGGCTTTCAACGCCTCATGAACGCGCGCTCCGGGAAGCCCGGCGAAGTCGCGGCCGAGCGAGTGCAGGAATTTCGGCAGCCGCCGGCAGATGAGCGCCTCGCTGCGGGCCGCGTTGCAGTCCATGCCGCGCAGCACCTCGTCACGGATGTCACGCGTTTGCACGATGGTGAGCGGCGCGCTGCTGATGGCGGCCTCCCATTCCGTGATCTGGTCGCTGAAGCGAAAATCCGCGTAGAGGAAGTGTCCGCCGGGCTTCAACACACGCGCCACCTCGGCCAGGAAGCCTGGAAAATCGGGATAGCAGTGGGAGGCCTCGACATTGATGACCGCGTCGAGCGAATGGTCGGCGAAAGGCAGCCTTTGCGCGTCGCCCTGTTTGAAGGCGAGGCATGGAACGCGATGACGCTGCCGGCAAAAGGCGATGCCGGCGGGATTGAGGTCGAGGCCGGTGTAGCTCGCGGGCCGCAGCGTGCGGGTGATCCACGACGCGCCGCCGCCGTGGCCGCAGCTCACTTCGAGCACGTCTTTGCCGCGCAGACCGACCTGCGTGGCGACGTGATGATAAAGCTGGATGCAGGCGCGGTTCGGCTCGTCGTCAGCATCGAGCCGCAACCCGGCCGGCGGATCGGTTTCAAAGGCGTAATTGAGAAACAGCACCTCCTGCCCACGCAGCCGACGCGTGAGGAAGGGATACCACAGCCGCCAGATGGCCTTGCGCACGGGCGGGATGGAAAAGAGGCGTTCAAGAACAGACATGACCGCCGCATAGCGCGTGACAGCACCGCAGCCAAGTTCTCATTGGGGTTTCAATCCGCCCAGCATGCACGAAACGCATGCATGCGTGAAGCGCGTGCAAAAGCAGCCTGCCGCGAGCCGTAGGCCTGCGTGCCCATGACCTCATCTCCCGCCTCACGTCGCTCCCTTCTGAAATCAACCGCCGGACTCATGCTGGCATCTTTGACGGGGGCGCGCGCGGCGGACGAAGGCGGCAGGCTCATGGCCTATGTGGGCACTTACACCTCACCCTTGAAGAACATGCGGCCCACGCAGGTGGACCTGCCGCCGGGGAACGGACGCGGCATTCATCTTTTCGAGGTGGATCGTGCCAGCGGTGCGATGAAACCCGCAGGAGTTTATGAAATGGGCACGAGCCCAAGCTGTCTCGCTTTCAACGCGGACAAGACGCGTCTTTACTCCGGCAACGAGACCGAGCGCGTCGGCGACGATGAATCCGGCACGGTCAGCTCCTTCGCGATTGAAAAAGACGGCGCGCTGAGGCTGCTGAACAGCGTCCCTTCCGGCGGCAAAGGCCCGGCCCACCTCACGGTGCATCCGGGCGGCAAATTTGTGCTCGTGGCGAACTACTTCGGCGGCTCCGTGGCTGTGCTGCCGGTCAAGGAGGATGGCAGCCTCGGCGAAGCGACGGATGTGAAGCGAGATGCGGGCAAAGTCGGCCCCGTGAAGGCCACCAACGCCGCGCCGGGCAGTTTTGCATTCAGCGGCCACGATCAGACACACGCGCACATGATCGAGGCCGATCCTTCCGGCAAATTCGTCATTCATGTGGATCTCGGGCTCGATCAGATTTTCGTATGGAAGTTCGACGCGGAGAAAGGCGCGCTCGCCCCGGCGGAGACGCCGTTCGTCTCGCTGCCAGCAGGCGACGGGCCGCGCCACTTTGCGTTTCATCCGAATGGCCGCTGGTTCTATTCGATTCAAGAGGAAGGCTCCACCGTCGCGCTGTTTGACTTCGACGCGCAAAACGGCCGCCTCACCGCGCGCCAGACGATTTCCAGCCTGCCGCCGGGTTATGCGGGCAGCAATTTCTGCTCCGAGATCCTCGTCTCCGCCGACGGCAGGTTCGTCTATGCCGGGAACCGGTTGCACGACAGCATCGCCATCTTCGCCATCGGCGCGGACGGCACGCTCACCTTCGTCACCGAGGAATGGACGCGCGGCGACTACCCGCGCAGCTTCACGTTTGATCCTGGCGGCGGCTTTCTCCACTGCTGCAACCAGCGCGCCGACCACATCGCCGTCTTCCGCGTGGATAAAAGCACCGGCAGGCTGGCCTTCACCGGTCATTACACGCCGGTGGGGAACCCCTCGCAGATCGTCTTCCGTGAGGTGCGGTGAGCCGCCGCGTCCTGCTGTTTGACGCGGACGCGCGAACAAAGCACTCTGAGAAAATCCCATGCGCAGCCAGAAGCAAAACAACCGCCAGCCACGCCCCTTCAAAAACAGGCAGGATCACGACCGCTGGTCTGGGGGCCAGGGCGGCGGCGGCTACATCCCCTCCTCACGCCCGGCCACGCCTGCGAAAAAAACAGCGCCGGGAACGCAGGCGGAAAAGAAACTGCGCGGCTGATCACCGCGAAGGCCCGCTGCCACAGGCGGTCATTCCCGGCTTCCACGCGCCGCTCCCGTGCGTCCGTATGCTGCCAGCGAGTTCTTCCAGAAGAATTTCTCGCAGGCATCCGTGCCCTTGGAGCGGAAATACCCGTCCACGATTTTGAAAACGACCTCATACGGCGCGCCTTTGTCGGACACGGGCCAGTTGCTGCCGTAGATCAGGCGGTCGGGGCCGAACGTTTCCCACAGGTGATCGAGAATGGGCAGGTAATAGGCCGTTTCGCGGGGCGCCTGGCCGGGTTCGGCTTTCACCTGCTCGACAAGCGCCGAGACCTTCATGAAAACGTTCGGCTGTTTCGCGACGGCGCGGATGTTGTCCTTCCATCCCGGCTTTAAAGTCTGCGGATCACCGGAGGCACCAAGGTGATTGATGACGATGCGCAAATCAGGCACGTCGGCGGCGAGTTTCGCGGCATGCGGCAGGTAAGTCGCGTTGCCGTTCAAATCGAGTTCGAGGCCGTATTCAGCGAGCAACTTGGCTCCAGTGAGCACGACGTCATTCTTGGTCGCGTCTTGAAGAAACGCGCCGCTCCATCGAATGCCGCGAAAGATTGGATTCGCGGCGAAACGCTTCAAGTTGGCGGCGAAATCGGCCCCGGGATCGAGATGACCGACAAATCCGATGATACACTTCTCCTTCGCCGCCAGATCGAGGATCCACTGGTTGTCCTCCACCAGCGGGCTGGCTTCGACGATGACGGTTTCCTTGACGCCATGCGGCGATGCAACCGCGAGCCAGTCCGCAGGAAGCACGGTGCGATACAATGGTGTTCCTTCTTTCGGCCACGGCACCCCGCCCGGACGTGTCGGATCGTAGAAATGCGTGTGCGTGTCGATGATGCGCATCGCTGGAGGCTCTGCATGCGTGATTTCAGGCAGAAGAGCAGTCGCGGCGGCGGTTTGAAGGAAGTGGCGGCGGTTCATGGGCGAGGTCCGTCAGGTGATCTTGATGTGCCGGGGCAAAACGTCGAATGCGTGCGCGAGCGCGGCCTTGGTGCGTGCGTGGATGCGGAGCAAAACGTCGCCAGAACGAACTTCAGTGCCGGTTTTGGCGATTTGATCGCAACCGACGGCGAAATCGACAGGATCACCGGCTTTGGAGCGGCCGGCGCCGAGTTCGAGCACGACCTGGCCGATTCCGCCGGCGTCCATGCGTTGCAAAACGCCGCTGCTTCCGGCCTTGAGTTCGGCGATGAACGGCGCGCGATGCACGGACTCGATTTTTTCGAGCGCTTCGACGCTTCCGCCCTGCAAGGCGACCATCTGCTGGAATTTGCGCCACGCGTCGCCGCGATGCAGCATCTTCTGCAGATCGACACGCGGTGAAACGGCCACGGCGGAGGCGAGATCGAGCACGATGTCCTCCAAATCCTGCGGACCTTCACCTTTGAGACAGCGCACGCACTCGGCGACTTCGAGCGCGTTTCCTGCGGATTCACCAGTAGGCTCGTTCATCTGGCTCAAGCGCACACTGGAACGCACGCCGAGCGCACGACCGACAGTCACCATGCTCTGCGCGAGCTGATGCGCCTGCTCCTCGGTCTTCATGAACGCACCACTGCCGAATTTCACGTCCAGCACGAGGCGGTTGAGTCCCTCGGCGAGTTTTTTGCTCATGATGCTGGCGGTGATGAGCGGGATGCTCGGCACGGTGCCGGTGACATCGCGCAACGCGTAGAGTTTTTTGTCCGCCGGGCAGATGCCGCTGGTCTGGCCGACCATGACGCAGCCGGCTTGGTCGATGACGTTGTGGATTTCGATTTCGCTTAGCTGCGTGCGGAAGCCGGGAATGCTTTCGAGCTTGTCGAGCGTGCCACCGGTGATGCCGAGGCCGCGTCCTGAGATCATCGGCACCCAGACGCCATCGCAGGCGAGCAGCGGCGCGAGAATGAGGGATGTTTTGTCGCCAATGCCGCCGGTGCTGTGTTTATCGACACGCATCGGATCGTGATCGTTCCATGCCAGCATGGTGCCGCTGTGCAGCATGGCCTCAGTGAGCGCGGCGGTCTCCTCCGGCGTCATGCCACGGAAGAAGACCGCCATCGCCAGGGCGCTCATCTGATACTCCGGCATGTCCCCGCGGGTGAAGGCGGCGATGACGGACTGGATTTCCGCCGTGGAAAGGATGCCGCCGTCGCGCTTGCGCTCGATGAGTGACGGAATGTGCATGACACCATGCTAGGTTCGGGCGTGCCCTGCTGGCAACTGGGAAGCTCCGTCCATCGCAGATGGCTGGCTCAGAAGCTGATGTAATTCATCGGCACCTGCGCGGCGGGCTTGAGTTTGAAGTCGCGGTCCACGACGCAGGGTGTCTTCTCGAGCGCGATGATCTCCTTGGTGAAGCTGGAATTGCCGTCCGGACTGGATTCGGTGAAGATCACGTTGCCGCCGGCATCCTGGATGATGAGGGCGTAACCGTAGCTTTTGACGCCGTAGCCCGAGCCGCCCATGTAATATGAGAGGCGGACGGGAGTGGTGGAATAGACCATTTTTGACTGGGCGGGGATGGCCACCTCAAAAACTTCTTTTTGCAGGACGATCAGATCATTGCCGGACGCCGCCGTGTCCTTGGCGAGCGTGACGACGACTCCGGTGGCATTTTGCAAGTCCCGGCGCACCTCGCGGTTGTTGAGGTTGAACTTGTAGGAGAGTTCGACGGCGCGCATGCCACCGTCAGCCGGGCCGCGATTGCTCTTGGCCGGGAGAGTCTGGCAGGCGAGGCTGAATTTTTGCGCCGGAGCAGTCGGGGAAGCAGCCGGGGAGGCCGGGGCGAGCGCTTTTTCCGGGTTTTGTTCGATCCAGCGGGCGATGTAGGCGTTGTCCTCCTTGCAGAGGGTCTTGCGGCTCACGACGAGAGGCTGCTCGTCGTTCCCGCGCTTCAACGTGATGCTGTCTCCGGAAACCGCGGTGATCTCCGCCTCCAGCAGCGTGCCGGCGAGGCTGACGAAGACACGTGTCTCCGCCCGGAGCATGCCGGTGAGGAGAAAGGTGTGAAACAGCAGGGGCAGGACGCGCATGGACGGAGCAGGGAGGGTTACGAGGCTCCCCATGAGAAGTTGCAGCCAACAGGCGGGTTGTTCAAGCCTGGCGCAGCAGGATGGCATCGACATTGACGCCGTCGTAGAGGGCGTCGCTGAGGATGACGAGCGGGTCGCCGGCGTTGATGAGGTTTTCCCGCCGCAGGTGGTCGAGCGCGTCGCGGATGCTGGCCTCGGGCTGGCCTTCGGTGAACTTGAGGACAAAGGGATGCACGCCGCGCGCCGTGACGAGGGTGCGGCTGACGTGGAGGTTCGGCGTGAAGGCGAAGATGGGCGCGTGCTCGGGGCGCTGATGGGCGAGCAGGTGCGCCATGACGCCGCGGAGGGTGAAGACGAGCAGTTTCGCGCCTTGGATGCTGTTGGCGAGTGTGATGGCGGCCTTGACGGTCTTGTGCTTGTTCGTCTTGAGCGGGGCGTCGCTGGCGAAGCGGCCGGAGGGATATTTCTGCTCGATGCGGCGGATGACGGCGTCGAGCACCTCGACGCACTTGTCAGGATAACGGCCCACGCTGGTCTCGCCGCTGAGCATGACGCAATCGACCTGCTCGATGACGGCGTTGAAGATGTCGGTGACCTCGGCGCGGGTGGGCACGGGGTTTTCGATCATGCTTTCGAGCATCTGGGTGGCGACGATGACCTTGCGACCGTGGTAAGAGCAGCGTTCGACGATCTGACGCTGGATGAGCGGCAGATCCTCGATGGGACATTCGCTGCCGAGGTCGCCGCGGGCGATCATGATGCCGCCGCTGACCTCGACGAGCGCGTCGAGGTTGTTGATGGCCTGCTGGTTTTCGATCTTGGCGATGACGCGGGCCTTGCTCCGCTTCTGTTCGAGCAGGAGCTGGAGGTGCTGCACATGGCCGGGTTCACGGGCGAAGCTGAGGGCGAAGTAGTCCACGCCGAGTTCGACGCCGAGGTCGAGGTCGGCGTAGTCTTTCTGCGTGAGCGGCGGCAGGCGCACGGGGACGCCGGGGAGGTTGATGTGGCGGCGGGATTTCATCTCGCCCCTGGTCATGACGGTGCCGATGACGTGCTGGGGGGATGCCTCCGTGGTCTTGATCTGGATCATGCCGCCATCGACCATGATGGTGTCGCCTTCCTTGATGTCCTTGCCGAGGTCGGGGTAGTTCACGCTGACGGAGTAACGCGTGCTGGCGGTGGCCTCGGGGCTGCACCGGAGTTCGACGGTGTCGCCGACTTCGAGCTGCCAGGGCTGCTCGACATCTCCGGTGCGGATGCTGGGGCCGGTGAGATCCATGAGCACGGCGATCTCGCGTCTGGATGCGGCGGCGGCTTCGCGGACGCGGGCATTGACGGCGCGCACCCATTCATGCGAGGCGTGGCTCATGTTCAGACGGATGATGTCGGCGCCTTTGGCGATGAGGGCGGAAATGACCTCCGGGCTCTCCGTGGCGGGGCCGAGGGTGCAGAGGATTTTGGTTTTTCGCATGAAGGACATGTGGGGAGAGCCAATGGCGGGCCGGAGGGCATGCGCAAGGCTGGAATGCGGTGTTCAGAGACCGAAGAGCGCGCGATGGTTCGCCGCGACGGCGGCATGCAGTTCTTCGCGAGGCATGCCGCGCACCTCCGCCAGCAGCCGGTAGCTCACGTCGATGTTGGCAGGATGGTTGAGGGATGACCCGTCGCGGGTTCTGAGCGGGCGGTGATTCATTTCATCCGGCGGCCACATGTCGGGCGCGTCGGTTTCGACGAGCAGGCGGTCGAGCGGCACTTGTTTGAAGACGGCGAGCTGCGCGGCTTTGCGCGGATGGCCGAAGTACGGACTGAGGGAAAAATAGGCGCCCATGCTGGCGAACGCGGGGATCATCTCCGCCGGGCCGCCATAGGAGTGCAGCAGGAAACCGCGCTGTGGCGGCGCGGCGGAGCGCAGCGTTGCTTCGAGCAGTCCCCAGGCGCGCAGGCAATGAATCGTGATCGGGCGGTCAAACTCGACGGCGAGGGCGAGTTGAGCGCGGAAGCATTCAAGCTGGGCGTCGATGTCCGGGTTTTCGATCCAGCGGTCGAGGCCGGTTTCGCCGATGACGGCGCGTGGATGGGCCTGGAGATGCTGACGCAGGGTTTGCAGCCATTGCGGGCCGCGTTCCGTGACGTACCACGGGTGCAGGCCGAAGGCGGGACGAATCCAGGCATGGTCGCGGGCGAGGGCGGCGACTTGCGGCCAGTCCTCCTCGCACGAGCCGTTCACGATCATCTCCGCAAGTCCGCTTCGCGGCAGCATGGCGATGATTTGATCACGCCAGGGGGCGAGGCGCTCGTCCTGGAGGTGATTGTGGGCGTCGTAGAGCATGGGAGGAAAAAGCCCGCGCATGGCGGTTCATGCGCGGGCTTCTGTCAAAACGGGATGAGCAGGCTGGCAGCCTGTTTCACGGTCAGTTGTTGCCGATCATGAGCAGCATGACGTCTCCTTTGCGCCAGACGCGGAGGAGGACGGTCTTGTCGCTGCCTTTGGCGAGGGTGCGGGCCTCGGCGGCGTGAGTGACGGGCTTGCGGTTCACATGGGAGATGACATCGCCTTCCTCGACGCCCATGGCGGCGGCGCGGCTGTCGGGATCGACCTTGGTGACGATGACGCCGCTGACATTTTCGGGGACGTCATGGCGCTCGCGCAGCGCCTTGGTGAGGCTCTGCACGGTGACGCCGGTGACGAGCTCGGAGATGTTTTCCTGCTGCTTGGGGGCGCCGGGGCGTGGAATGGCGCGGGACCCGCCGGCACCGACCTCCGCCAGCGCCTCCTCCGGCAGTGTCTCGAGCGTGGCGGTGACGCTCATGGATTTGCCGTTGCGCAGCAGCTCGACCGGGATGGCGGTGCCGGGTTTCGTGCCGCTAACGATGAGGCGCAGGCGGCTGCTGCTGTCCACTTTCTGGCCGTTGATGGAGGTGATGACGTCCTCGAGCTGGATTCCGGCCTTTTCCGCAGGTGAACCGGCGCCGACCATCATGACGACCGCACCGCCCTGCTCCTTCATCTTCAGGCGCTCGGCCATGTTCGCGTCGAGGTCGGCGATCTGCACGCCGAGGAAGCCGCGCTGCACGGCACCGTCATCGAGGAGATCCTCGACGATGCCGAGGGCCATGTTGATCGGGATGGCGAAGCCGATGCCGGCGTTCATGCCGGAGCGGGAGAGGATCGCGGTGCTGATGCCGATGACGCGGCCCATGCCATCGACGAGCGGGCCGCCGGAATTGCCCGGATTGATGGAGGCGTCGGTCTGGATGAAGTCCTCGTAGCCCTTCATCCGCCCTTTGCCGACAATGCCCTCGTCGCTGCGGCCGAGGGCGCTGATGATGCCCTGGGTGACGGAGCGGCTGAGTTCCATCGGCGCACCGGCGGCGAGGACGATGTCTCCCACGCGGATTTTGGCACTGTCGCCGAGGGTGGCCGGCTTGAGGCCGGCGGCGTCGATTTTGATCAAGGCGACGTCGGTGAGCGGATCGGCACCGACGACCGCGGCCGTGTAGTTTTTCTTGCTGCCGTCCACATCGACGGAGACCTCGATTTTTTTCGCGTCGGCGACGACATGGTTGTTGGTCATGATGTAGCCGTCCGCGGAGATGATGACGCCGGAGCCGACACCGCGCTGCTGGTGCTGCTCATCCTCCGGCTGGGGCTGTGGACGCTGGGGCTGGCCGCGGCGGCCACGCGGATTGACCTGAGGCTCGTCATCCTCGTTCATGCCGCCGAAGTCATCCGGCGCGCCGAAGAAGCGGTAAAAGAAGGGGCGGAGCTGCGGCGGAATCTGGTCGATCTCCGGCGTCTTGATCGGCGCGGAGGAGTAGATCGTCACGACGCTCGGCAGGATTTTGTCCACGACCGTGGCATAGCTCATCTGGAGCTGGCCGCCGTTGGGCAGCGGGGAGCCGTCCTTGGTGATCCTGGCCTGGAAGTCGGCCACCGAGGTCTTCGGAGGCGTTGTTTCGGCCTGGATGGTGTGCTGGAATCCTGCGGCCAGCATGCTGGCGCAGACGAGTGCGGTGCCGAGGCGGGCGGGAGTTTTCATGTCGGTGTTGGGTTGGGTTTTGTTTGTGTGCCTCGCGCACGGGGCGGGGCACGCGCTAACAGACGGATGCGCGGAAGGAATGTTGAATGAATTTCCCGCGCTGCATAGCGCGTGTGTGTAATAATTTACGCCGCGCACAAAAAGCCGGAGGCGCGGCGTTTACAGCGGTCATTTCCGCGCCTCGGCCAGCGCCTTGTCCATGACCTCCTTGAGCGTCACGACGGCTCCGCCGCGGCGTTTGCTCTCGTCGGCAGCCTCCATGAAGGCGTAAATCTCCAGAGTCTCCTCCGGCGTGACAGGGGCGATGCCTGTGCGGAAGAAATGCACGATGGAGAACAGCAGCGGGTCGTAGCCCTCGTATTTGCCGACGGTGTCGTCCGCGCCCTTGTCCCCCACGGCCTTGCCACCGTAGCCTTTGCTTTCAGTGAAGGTGCCCGTGCGCGCGCCGGACCAGGAACCGGTGACGGTGATCTTCCCGTCGGCGGTGGTCCCACGTTTCACGCTCTGGCAGCCAGTTCCCATCAAGGTGAAGAGCGACTCGACGCCGTGGACGCCATACCAGAAGAGGTCGGGGTGATGCGGCTCAAGACTGGCCGGACTGGTGGTCTCCGCGTTGCTGACGCGGCCGATGCTGCCGTTGCGCACGGCGAGGGTGCTTTTGCCGAAACGCAACGAGGACGAGGAGAAGACCGGGATGCCGGTCTTCTTGGAGGCGTCGAAAATCTTGATCGCATCGACCAGCGTGGCGGCGATGGGTTTGTCGATGAAGACGGGCTTGTGCGCCTCCAGGCAGGGCAGAAGCTGCTCCAGATGCGGGCGGCCGTCGTTGGTTTCAAGAAAGACGACGTCCACCTTGTCGAGCAGGTCATGGATGCTTGGCACGATCTCGACACCGAGCGCCTTGACCTTCTCGGTGTATTCGGGAACGCGTTTCGTGCTCGATTCGATGTCCTTCGAGCCCTGAGGATATGCGGCGACGACGCGCACGCCCATCACTTCCGGTCGCTGCGGCGTGGTGTTCAGCGTCTTGGTGAAGGCGACGGCGTGCGATGTGTCGAGGCCGATGATGCCGGCGCGGACGTGCTGGGCGGTGGCTTCGATGGAGAACAGCGCAAAGGCGCCGAGGGCGAGAAACAGGGAGCGAATCATGAGGCCGAACACTACGCGTCATGTGGAACGGCCTTTCGTGCGATGCGGCGAACTTACTTCGATCCGATCAATACACTGCCTTTTCGCTGCGCAGGATCAATTGATCGCCACTGACCGCAGGCGTGGCGTTGAACTGCGAATTGCCGAGCGAGAGCACGTTGTGGCCGACGAGCTCGTATTTCGGCTTCGCGGCGATGATGCTGGTGCCGTTTTTGCGTGAGACGCAGACCAGCTTGGCACCGATGAGCACAGGCGAGGAGTGGTTTCATGGCGGCGAAAAAAACCACACGCCGGGAAAAGTCACATGGGATGCAAGTCTTCGTCTTCGGCTTGCATGCCCCGGTCTGTTCGTTGACTTTTCGCCGTGCAAGCCGCACTACTGCGATGTCCGATGAAACACCTCCTGCCAGCCTCCTCCTCGCCGCCATCACGGCCCTCCGTGGTGACGCTGACGTATGTGACGCGGCAGTTTCGGGCCAGCGCGGTTCAGCGCCGGAAACTTGGGCAGGTGGTTCCGACAGAACCCTGCTTCGTTTCGCCCGAGGCCACGGTCTTGTTTCGTCAGAGGAACGGCTCGCAGTGCTTTGCCCGCTAGAAGGCGGCAACGAGCATGAGTTTTTTCGCGTTTCGAGAAACTTGTTCAAGTTGGATGCTGCTCGCCGAGTAGCCGCTTGATGACCGCCGCATCCATCAGTTTGCCGCGCATTGGGCGGGCGTGTTCAACTTGGAGCAGGGTGAATTCACCCCAGTTTAACCTGGTGCGGCCTGCCAGCACAAAGGCCAGGCAGCGATGATGACCATCTTGGATGAAAACGGTGCCGTCCTCCAACTCAGCGAGAAGGACGGGTGGGAAAGGCGCACCATCCCCAACGGCTTCCACGAGTGCGGGAAGTTGCGATGGGTTCCGAAGGCGCCACTGCGTCACGAAAACACGATTCAGGTTCATGTGCGCCGGGCTTGGCCGGCGGCGGAATGCCTGAGAGCGCGAGGGTAACTAGGGCGACGAACATGGTTTCAACGCGTCGTGGTAGGACGCGGCACCAGAATCGGTGAAATGAGCTACTTTGCAAACGCTGTGGTCATTGGTGCCCGCAAATGGCAAGGATGAGCTTGCCGTGAAGGTGCGCGCGTTTGATACTGCGTTGCATGTCGCAGCCAATCGCCATCATCAGTGACATCCACGGTAACGCTCATGCGCTGCGTGCCGTGCTGGCGGACATGGCGGTGCAGGGCGTGGGAGAACGGCTCTGTCTCGGCGACATCGTGGGCTACGGGGCCAGCCCTGCCGAATGCATCGAGCTGGTGCGGCAGCACCGCTTCACCTGCATCCAGGGCAATCACGACGCGATGGTTGGCATGAACTCTTCGATGGACGGCTTGAACGTGCCGACGCGTCTGAGCATTGAGTGGACGCAAAAAGTTCTCACGCAGGAGCAGCGGGGCTGGCTGGCGGCATTGCCGATGTCGCATGCCACTCCAGCCTATCAGGCCGTTCATGCCTCGCTGCATCAGCCGGGCGAGTGGCCGTATGTGCTCACACCTTCGGATGCGGCGTTGCATTTCCCGCATCAAACACACGCCGTCTGTTTCATCGGCCACACGCATCGTCCCGCGTTCTGGGTCGCAGGAGAGGACCAGCGGCGTGACATCACGAGCCTGGAGGACATCCGCCTGGACCGGCATCAACTCGTGAATGTGGGAGCCGTGGGTCAGCCGCGTGACAAGGACGAGCGGGCCTGTTATGCGATCTATCGGCCGCAAAAGGGTGATGTCTGGTGGCGTCGCGTGACGTATGACATTGAAGGTGCCCAGCAGGGGATCATGGCCGCCGGACTGCCGCCGCAGTTTGCGGGAAGGCTGGCGTTGGGAAAGTAAACGACCTCAAGCCGCCACCTGCGCTGTCTGGAAGCGCTCCATGCTGAAGCGCTTCATCAACGAACCAGCGGCCACATAGCCGAAGCCGAAGAAAAAGAGCAGCAGGAACGGAATCGAGCCCCACTGGCCGCGCTGGGCGGCGAGCGCGATCATCCAGCCAAAATAACCGGTGAGTGCGACTTCGATCCACAGCGCAATCGACTTACCAGCCTTGTAGCGGGATTTTTTCACGGTGGCCTGGGCCTGAGTAGCGATGCCGTATTTCGGAGTGCGGACAAATTCGGAGGACTTGTTCAGCAGCGCCTCAAGCACGGCCTTGCCATTGTTAATGCTCATGCCGATGCCGAGGGCGAGCAGCACGGGCACATAGGGCAACGCCTTGAGCCAGCCGAAGCGTGTCTGCGCTCCCTGCGCGGTCATGTAAAACACCACCACGGAGAACGATGCGAAGAAGAACACGGGCACATCGACGAACACCGCCTTGTGCCAGGAGCTGCCCATGACAAAGTTCGCCGGATACATGAGCACCAGAGTGCAGAGTGTGAGCAGGTAGGCGAAGTTCGAGGTGAGGTGCGCGGTGGCCTCCAGTTTCAGCGGCAGCGGGATGTCGCTGCGCCAGATATCGCCGAGAATTTTTTTGCACACTTGGATGGAGCCCTTCGTCCAGCGGTGCTGCTGGCTCTTGAACCCGTCCATGTCGGGAGGTAGCTCCGCAGGGACGACGACATCTTTGAGGTAAACGAACTTCCAGCCCTTCAATTGCGCGCGGTAGCTCAGGTCGAGGTCCTCGGTCAGCGTGTCGTGCTGCCAGCCGCCGCCTTCGATGATCGCCTTCTTGCGCCAGATGCCGGCGGTGCCGTTGAAGTTCAAAAACTCTCCGTGGCGGCTGCGCGCGGTCTGTTCCAGCACGAGATGACCGTCGAGGAACAATGCCTGCAGGCGCGTGAGCAGGGAGAAATCCTTGTTCGCATGCCCCCAGCGGGCCTGCACCATGCCGACGTTCTCGTGGGTGAAGTGATGGATGACCTTCTTGAGGTAATCCGGCTGTGGCTGGAAGTCGGCGTCGAAAATGCAGATGAACTCGCCCTTCACAAACGGCATGGCCTCATCGAGGGCACCTGCCTTGAAGCCGTGGCGATTCGTGCGGTGGCGATATTCGATGTCGAGCCCCCTCGCCGCGTGTTCGGCGCTCAGTTTCTCCGCATAGGCCGCCGTCTCGTCGGTGGAGTCGTCCAGCACCTGGATTTGCAGACGGTCGCGCGGGTAGTCCAGGACGCTGACGCAGCGCAGCAGGTTTTCCACCACGTCGTATTCATTGAAGATCGGGAGCTGGATGGTGACGACCGGCAGTTCGGCGAACTCGCACTTCGGCTGCGGCGCGTTGTGCCGGTGCTTCCAGAATTGATACAACACCTTGATCCGGTGCGCGCCGAAGGCGGACAGGGCGGTGAAAACAAGGATGTAGCTGGTGAACCAGAAAGGATTGTCCCACAAATTCATGTCGGGGAGGGCGTCGGCTTGGCAGGGGGGCGCATCAATCCCCACCGTTCACGAACAATCAAGCGGCAAATCGGGAGCCGGCGTGGCGGGTTTTTCTCAAGTGATGCCGGCCCGGTGGTTACCCTCTGGCGTCGGCGCACCGGCTCGCCATCATGCACGGATGCCCACCGAACAACACGACTGGTACGACACGCCCCTTTATTACGACATCGTCTTTGACGACGGCACGCGGCAGGAGGCGGACTTTCTCGAAGGCGCGTTCGTGAAACATGGAGATGGCAGAGGCCGCCGTCTGCTCGAACCGGCCTGCGGCAGCGGCCGTCTGGCCCTGGAGATGGCCCGCCGGGGCTGGGAGGTGGCCGGCTTCGACGGGAATGCGAACATGATCGACTTTGCGAAGGAACGCATGGCACGGCACGGCCTCAAAGCGCGGCTGTGGGAGGACTGGATGCAGAGCTTCACACTGCCGAAGGGCGTGAGGGGCGGCTTTGACATGGCGCACTGCCTGGTGAGCACTTTCAAATACCTGCGCACCGAAAAAGACGCCGCGGAATGCCTGCATCGCGTCGCGGAGGCGTTGCGGCCCGGCGGGTTGTTCTTCCTCGGCCTGCATCTGACCGACTACGACCGTGGCGGCCCCGAGCACGAACGCTGGGTCGCAAGCCGGGAGAAAATCAAAGTCGTCTGCAACACGCGCACCTGGCCCGCCGACCGCAGAACGCGCCTCGAAAAACTGCGCACGCGGCTGAAGATCACCGACGCGGGCCGCACGCACCTGCAGGAGACGCGCTGGGAGTTCCGCACCTACGACGCCGCCCAGTTGAAGGCGCTGCTGCGCAAGGTGCCGGAGCTGGAGCTCGTCGAATGCCATGACTTCTCCTACGACCTCGCCGCGCCGCGCCGGTTGGACGACAGCTATGCCGACGTGCTGCTGGTGCTGCGCAAACGGGCCTGAGTCCGCTTTGCACGCTGGACAATTCCCGCCGCCTCCGCTCCAATACGCCCCGCATGCATCTCCGTCTCCTCGCCGGCCTCTCCGCGCTCATGTGCGCCGTTTCCGTTTTTGCCCAGACGCCTGGCGCGCCCGCTGTGCCGTCGCAGCCGACGGTGTTTGAGTTCAAGGACGGCGACCGCCTCGTGCTCCTCGGCAACACCGTCTTCGAGCGCGAGCAGCGCTACGGCGCCTTTGAGCCGCGTCTCGACCTCGCTCTCGGGGAGCTGAAGGTCAGCGTGCGCAACCTCGCCTGGAGCGGCGACACCGTCTTCGGCCACGCGCGCTCGTACTTCGGCCCGCCTGAGGAGGGCTTGCAGCGCCTCTCCGTGCATCTGGAGATGCTCAAACCGACCGTCGTCATGCTCTGCTACGGCTCCGAGCTCGCCTTCGAGCGCCTCGGCGGCATGCCGGATTTTTTGAGCGGCTACCGCAGGCTCATTGATCTCATCCGCGCGAAATCTCCCGGCGTGCGCGTCATCATCGTCACGCCACCGCCGCTCGAGACGCTCGCGCCGCCCCTGCCTGAGCTTGGGACGGAAAACGGCAACCTTTCCAGCCTGCGTGACGCGCTGCGAAAATTCGCCGGCCTGCAGAATGCCTACTTCATCGACTGGTTCGAACTCATGGGCGGCCTGCCAAAGCCAGGCCGCACCGCGAAACCGCTCACCGAAAACGGCGTCCACTACACACGGGAAGGCTATGAAAAACTCGCCTTGAAGCTCGTCGAGGGTCTCGGCCTGAAGGTGCCCGACGCCCCCTCCCCCGCGCTAGAAAGCCTCCGCCGTGCCGTCATCGCCAAGGACACGCTCTTCTTCAACCGCTGGCGTCCGCAGAACGAGACCTACCTCTTCGGCTTTCGCAAACACGAACAGGGACAGAACGCGAAGGAGATCCCCATGTTCGACCCGCTCATCGTCCAGGGCGACGAGGCCATCCAGAAGCTCAAGGCCGAGGCGCTGGCGCAATCGCGGCGGCCGTGAGTCGCATGGTTCATTGCCTCTGACTGGACGAAAAAGAAGGGGATTTCCACGCCCCTCCCGGCCATCCTTCCGGTTCAAAGATCATTCTCGCCTTTTGCCGGCGTATTTGGGAAACTCCGCCCATGAATGCGCCCGCCCCATCCTCCGGCATGAAAAGCGTCCGTCGTCGCGACATCCTGCGCACGCTCGGCTCCACCTTGGCCCTCTCCGCGTTTCCCTCATTGAGAGCCGCGCCAGCCGCCTCGAAAGACTCGTTGTCCATGCAGTTCTACAAGAGCCTCACCGACGAGCAGCGCGCGAAGATCGTCCTGTCGCGCGACCACGCGAAGCGCGGCTACGTCAGCAACTGGTGGTACATCTGCCCCGACCAGCGCCTGCACACCTTCTACACGCAGGGCCAGCAGGATCTCGTGAGGCAGATCTTCGAGTCCCTGCATCATCCTGACCATCGCGAGAAAATGAACTGGCAGGTGCGGAAGGATCTCATGGGCAAGATCGACAACACGCCCGCTGTCGGCTTCTTCGGCACGCCGGAGGACGCCGACTTCGAGTTCATCTACACCGGCCATCACGTCACACGGCGTACCTTCGTGCATCCGGGTCACACCGCAGGCTTCGGCGGACGCCCCATCTTCTACGGGAACTTCGCCAAGGCCTTCCGCGAGGAGAAAGACCACGCCGGCAATCCCTTCTGGTATCAGGGTCTGGTCTTCAACGACTTCGTCAGCGCCCTCGATGGCAGGCAGCGCGAAAAAATCCTCGTCGCCCGCGAGCCGCGCTCCGAAAAACCCGCCCAGGTCATCGCCCGTCGTGCGAATGATCTCCCCGGCCTCGCCGGTGCCGACCTCACCAAGGACCAGCAGGCGAAGCTGCTCGACACCATGCGCCGCATGCTCGTCTGCCTCCGGCCCGCGGACGTCGCCGCCACGCTGAAGACCATCGAGGACCAGAAAATCGTCCAGCGCCTCTTCATCTCCTGCTACGGCGGCGAATACGACATCGGCGGCGACAAGGTGTGGGACACCTGGCAGATCGAAGGCCCCGACATGGTCTGGTACTTCCGCGGCTGCCCGCACATCCACGGCTACTTCCACCTCGCGGCGGTGTGAGATTGTCGGAGGGCTGCGTCTCCTGCGCGGCCGGTTTCAAACAGGTGATGGTAGGAACTCGTCGTGTCGTGCTCGCTGAAAATCAGGCCGCCAGCCTGCCGTCGGCTCATTTCCCTGTCGCATGACTCACATCACCTTGACGTCATGTCGCGTTCTTTTTGAGGCGTCGCCGGACGGAGCACTGAATCCCCCCGGATCCGTTATTGATCCTTCTCACCTCAAAGCAGTCGATGGCGTTGAACAGATCGCTCAGCTTGCCGAAGCCGTGGTTGCGGCTGTCAAACGAGCCTTGATTCGAAAGATGCTGCCCCACCCCGCCCAGGGCCGACCAGCCATCATCCCCGACATTGGCCTCCACTGCATTGCGCAGCATGTTCATCAGCTTTGCGTCTCCTTTCAAGATACTGACATCTGGTGGAGCCACCGCTGGCGTGGCGTTTTTCGCCGTGCCTGGCTCGTTCAGATAAAGGAAGCGTGTGCAACTGCTTACGAACGGTTGTGGAGCCCGACGATCACCAAATCCTATCACTTGTCGTCCTTCGGCCCGCAGTCTCAGCACCAACGGGGTGAAGTCGCAGTCCGACGACACCAGGCAAAATGTCCCGATGTTCTTCGTGTACAAAATGTCCATTGCTTCAATCAGAAGCGCCATGTCCGAGGCATTTTTCCCCTTCACCAGATCAAAGTGCTGCATCGGCTGGATGGCAAACTCGTGCAGCGCCTCTTCCCATTTCCCCAGTTCCGGTTTCTTCCAATTGCCGTAAGCACGGCGGATGTTCACCACGCCGTACGATGCCAGCTCGGCGATGATGAATCCGATCCGCGACGCTGGAGCGTTGTCCGCGTCAATCAGCAAGGCGATGTTATCCGGCGAGGCGGCAGCTGGCATCCGGAAACCTCCGCGCCGGCTTTTCCGCTGTCACGAAAATTTCCTTCCATTGTTTGCGACGCGGTTTTCAGAAAGGTTGCTGCCGCGAGCCTGTTGTTGTGCCGCCGCCCTGGTGAGCGGTGTCCGGTCCTCGCAAGCGTCATGGCACGTCATGATTGCGTTTCTGAAACTGAGGACTTGCCCCGGAGACGGGGGATGTGGCAGTTTCATCGTCATGAACCCGTCCATCTGCCGCACGCTCAGCACGATCTGCTTCCAGGGAGGCATCCTCTCCATCCTGCTTTCCATCTGGATCTGGTGGTTCCTCAATGGCGACGCGCCGGAGGAGCAGGCGCATGCGGAGCGTTTCGGCATTTTCATCGGCTTGTGGGCGCCGACGCTGCTCATCCTCTCCAACCGCTTTGACCGCTATGCGGACAAGGCCAGGGAGCTGCCCGGCTTGAAGGGGGACGAGAAGGACGGGGCGGCGTGAGCGGCGTGACGTGTGCTCACAACGGATCGCGGCCCGTGGCTTCGATGAACTGCCGCCGCAGGCTGCCGTAGGCATGCTGCCATTCGTCCACCACGCGCTGGAGATCCATCACCTGCCGCTCCAGCGTGCTGATGCGTGACTGCTGCTGCGTGTCGCCAGGCAGTCTCCGGTCGTCCGGCCATTGTGTGCCGATGAGCGTCGTCGAGGCGCTGCGTACATGGTGCGGGCTCGCCTTGAACCAGCCCAGGTCGGCCAGGCGTGACTCCGTGTTGTCCAGGCAGTTGATGATGGTCACATTCTCGTCGATCTCGCCCGTCGCGAGAAACTCCTGGATCGTGGCCACGTTCGTCGGCCCGTAGAGATAATTGTCCGGCATCTGCACCAGGAGGTCCATCTGCAGCTCCGGGATCATCGGCGCGCGCTGCCAGCTCATGCGGCCGTCGGTCGAAATTTTGTCGAGAGGGGAGATTTTCGCGTCAGCGGCCCATCCGCGCAGGGTTTCGAGGTCCGTGGGGCCGAAGATGTCTTTGTCGGAGGCTTTGAGAAGGTGCCAGGTGCGGTCGCTCATGCGGTCAGCTAAACAAATACAGCCTCCGCCGCCAAGCTCAAAGTGAGCGGATCAACCTGTCGTGGATTGCCTCGAGAGCGCTGGCCCGCAGGCAGTTCAAAGACGCCGCAAGCCGCGCCATGCGCAGCACGTCGCCGGCACCGGCCTGATGTCCTTCGATCTGGGTGCGCCGCAGTGAGGCTCCATGTCCGCGGCAGCCTTCGGCGGACGCTTGAGAGCCTGCGAAGCGGGGGCATACTGTGGCCATGCCCTTCCCTCTTGATGTCCGTAACGCGCCTGCCGCGCCGCCCGCCCCCCGTGTGGTGCCGCACAGACCGGTCGCGCAACCGCAGACGGCACCGCCGGCGCTGGAGCCGCCATGGCATGTGATCCTCCTGGATGACGATGTCCACACGCATGAGTATGTCGTCGAGATGCTCGGCGCGATCTTCGGCCATCCACACAAGCTGGCGCTGAAAATGGCGCGGGAGGTGCATGCCTCCGGCCGGGTGGTCGTGGCCACCGTCCACAAGGAGCTGGCAGAGCTGCGCCAGCAGCAGATCGAGGAGTACGGTCCCGACAAACGGGTGCCGGAGTGCCGCGTCTCCATGCGGGCGACCATCGAGTGCGCGGAGTGACCCGGCGTGCGCTCAGCGCCGCTCCCGCGGCTCCGGAATGCACCACAGGATGAGAAGGGAGACGAGGGAAAAAGCGGCCGCGAGCATGGCGACCGGATAAAACGAGCCGCTGAACGAGTGGATGAGGCCGCCCAGGCTCGTCGCGAGCATCAACGACCACACATTGCAAAAGCCGAGCACCGCCTGGAACGTGGAGCGGCGCGACGGCGGACAAAGCTCCGCAGTGAGGGTCAGATCCCCCACGCGGTCCAGAAAGAGGCCGAAGCCGAGCACCAGATACGCAGCCGTGAAGCCGCTGAAGGTCCGGGTGAGGCAGACCCAGGCGCACAGCGCCAGGCAGACGACGCGGGAGAGGATGAGCAGCACTTTTCCGCCGCTGTGGTAGCCCAGCCAGGCTGCGAGCATGCTGCCGAGGATGGCGCCGATGTTCTGGAACGACACAAAGTGCCCCTCGTCCGCCTCCGGCCTGCCGGTGGTGCGCAGCGCGTGCAGGGTGAGGAACGAGACGACCATCAGATAGCCCATGCCGGTGAAGCGCGCGGCGATCATGCGCAAGAGCAGCGGTTGCCCGCGCAGCAGCCCTGGAAGGGCGCGCAGATAGCTCCAATAACCGCCGGCTGGCGGATGATGATGATGGTGGTGGTGATGCGCCGCCGGCAGCTCCCGCATGAACGCCTGCGCCCCCCATGAGAGCAGCAGAAAGCCGAACGCGATGAGGTGCAGAATGGCGTAACCGCGCTGCCCCGGCGCATGGGTGAGCACCTGGTGGATCACCGCGCCCGCACCCATGCCGATGCACGCCTGCATGATGTAGCGCGCCGCCCAGCCTGCGGCACGGATGCGCTCCGGCACCATGCGCGTGACCATCTCCATCCACGCCACCACGCCCACGCCGCCCACCAGGCCGGATGCCACGGGGGTCAGCACCACCAGCGGCAGCAGCCACGCGCGCGCGTCCTGCGCATGCCACAGCAGCAGACCGGTGACGAGGTAGGGCAGGCGCTGCAACAGGCCGAAGACCATCACCCACGGTTTGAAACGCGCGAGCCGCTCCACCACGGGGGAGACAAACAAACCCGCCAGCGCGAACGCGGCGGGCAGCAGCGCCGGCATGATCGCGATGACGGCGGAGCGCCCGCCGAGCTGCTCCACCATCTTCGGCATCACGGTCTCCGGCTGGAGGAATGCCACGCCGCCCATGTAGAGCCCGCCCTCCAGACAGTGGCAGATGAAATTGCGCCGCACGACCTGCGGATGATGCTGCTGGGGCGGGGCTGCGTTGTCGGGAGCCATTGCGGGGGGTCGCCCATCGTGGCGCGTACCGCCTCAAAGGAAAGCGAATCATCCTCCGCCGTGCGCATTGCCACCGGACACGGGAAAAAATCCTCCGCCGCTCTTGCGCCGCATTGAGATCGCTGATTCAATCCTCACAACCACCCGCGCCATGACTCTCAATCCCAAGCTCAGCAAGCTGCTCAACGAGCAGATCAACAACGAACTGTCCTCCAGCTACATCTACCTGGCCATGGCCGCGTGGTTCGAGCAGACGCCCTACTCCGGCTTCGCGCAGTGGATGTTCACCCAGAGCCGGGAGGAGAACATGCACGCCCTGAAATTCTACCAGTATGTCGTCGATCGCGACGCCAAGGTCGAGCTGCAGCCTGTGGCGAAACCGAAGGCCAGCTTCAAATCCCCGCTGGATGTCTTCGAACACAGCCTGAGGCAGGAGCAGGAGGTCACGCGGCAGATCAATGTCCTCTTTGAAGTCGCCGAGCAGGTGAAGGACCACGCGGCGAAGAACCTGCTGCTCTGGTTCCTCAACGAGCAGATGGAGGAGGAGAAAACCGTGCGTGAGATGCTGGAGCGCCTGAAACTCGCCGGCAACGACCCGGCCAGCCTCCTCGTGCTCGATCGCGAGGCGGGCAGCCGCAAGGGAAGTGGTGGCTCGACCACCGGCGGCGCGGGCGCGTGATCAGGAGGAAGATTCGCGTGACTGCCGTTCAGGGCGGAAAACAAAACCGCCGTGCAGGAGTGCTGCACGGCGGCGGATCGAAGTGACGATGGCGGCGGCTTACTTGGTGCCGAAGACCTGAACTTCGCAGTAGTGGTTCATGTCGTTGCTGGTGTTGCCGTTGCTCCAGAGACGCACATAGCGGGCCTTGGTGCCTTTGCCGTCGATGAGGCGGCCGTGGTTGGTCTCCACATAGGCGGGGTCGGAGCCTTTGCCCATCTGGGAGGAGTCGTCGTGGTCGGAGTTCCAGAGGGTGGTGACACCGGTCTTGAACTCGGGGTCGTTGGAAGTCTGGACGACCACGTCGATGTAGGCCTGGGCCTGCTTGTGATAATGCCAGAGGGCGATTTTCTGGATGGTGGCCTCGGCACCGAGGTCAATCTGCACCCACTGCTTGCCGGGCATGAGCTCGACGAAGGAACCGTCGGCACCATCAGGATCGCCGTCGGTGACGAGAGTGAGGTCGCCAATGATCGGCGCAGAGTCGGAAGAAGTGACTTTCTGGCCTTTGGCGAGGTTCACGGTGCCCTTGGGAGCCTGGAAGCTGGGGGAGGGCTTGTAGGAACCGGGCTTTTCGAGGTTCGGCAGCTCGGCGGGCACCGGGGTGCCGATGAACATCGGCTTCGGATAGGCGATGGTCACTTCGACGAGATCACCTGCCGGGGCTTTCGCCGCCGCCGGGGCCGCTGGAGCCGCGTCTCCGGTTTTCTTTTCTTCCGTCTTGCCGCAGGAGGCAAGGGTGATGGCGAGCGCGAGGCCCGCGAGGGTG
>JAEUHJ010000039.1 GCA_016795375.1 Verrucomicrobiaceae bacterium | reverse complement strand
ATGCTTGAGGAGCGCGGTGGCGAGGTCTTTGCGTTGGTCGGTGGGAAGACGCTGAAGAGCGGAGGCGAGTTCGCGGCGGACCATGGGAACAGGCTCCGATGTCGCGACGCGAGCAAGATGCTGCGACCTTGCTTCCCACGTGTCCTTGATGATCCACTGATACTCTGTTTGGACCAAATCCATGCTCATTAAAAGTCGAACAGCCATCACTCGGGTGCGCTCATCCTGCGACTCTAGCGCAGCGATTTCTCGTATAGGCACAATCTTTGGATCGCGATTCAAATAGTAGCCGCTAAGACCAACACAATGCTTCAAGAGCAGCGCTTTAGGCGTTGCCTGAGGTATTGCACGAATCAGGTGATCGCTTTCGAGTTCTTTGGTGTAGAACGCTTTCTCCATCAGCACCCTCCGCGCCATCCGCGATTCCCACTCGTTCTCGGTCTGCACGGCGAGTTTCGCGAGTGCTTCATCGCTTTCCTTCGCGAGATTACCTTTCCACGGTTTCCAGCCGTCGTAGCTGATGCGGTAGAGCCGCCCATTGCTGCGATCCCAGTGCTCCACGGCTCCGCTGCCGCGGTGGCAGATTTGCTGGTCGCTCCAGTCGCTGATGTAGAGGGCTCCGTCCGGCCCAACCTTCTGCGTGACCGGGATGAAGTGCATGTCGTTCGCGCGGAGGAAGTCGGCGGCGTGTTTGCCGATGTAGGTGCTGGCGTGCGGGTCGGTGTAGTTCGCGACGAGGCGATGGCCGTGGAGGTTGCCGAAGAGGAGCTGGTTGCGATACGTCGGCGGGAAGAGGCTGCTCTGGTAGATGGCGAGGCCGCAGTGCGCGTGTCCGCCGCCCAGCGCGTTGGTGTCGTTGTTCATCACGCCTGCGCCGGTCGTTTTGTCGAAGGTGACATCGGGTCGCGGATTGCCGGCGTAGTGCGCGTGGTCGGCGATGGTCTTGATGTCGTCGTAGGTGTGCGCGTTGAAGTGCTGCCCGGCCTGCCGCTGATACCGTCCGCCTGGAACGATGTGGTAGAGATGCGGGATGACGCAGGCGGTGACGAAGAACTCGCCATGCTGGTCGTAATCGAGACCCCACGGGTTGCTGGTGCCGTGCGCGAAGACCTCGAACTCATGCCGCACGGGATGGTAACGCCAAATGCCGGCATTGATCGGCTCCCGCTTCTCATCCGGTGTGCCGGGCCTACCGACGCGGCTGTGCGTGAAGACACCGTGGCAACCATACAGCCAGCCGTCCGGGCCCCAGATGAAGCTGTTGAGGGTTTCGTGGGTGTCTTGATTGCCCCAGCCGTCGAGGAGGGCGTAGGCGGTGAAGTTCACGCCGGGAACTTGAGTAGCGGGGCCATTCTTGGCCCCATCTGCCCCAGACGGGCCAGGAATGGCCCGATTACTTCCGAGCGGCAGCGGCTTGTCGTCATCGCCCTTGGGAATGAACATCAAATACGGCGCGGCACCGACCCACACACCACCAAAGCCCAACTCGATGCCACTGACGAGGTTCAGACCTTCGCAGAAGAGTTTCTTCGTCTCGAAGGCACCGTCGCCGTCTTTGTCTTCGAGGATTTTGATGCGGTCCTGGCCGGCACCGATTTCGCGTGGTTTCGGGTAGCTGTTGCCTTCCACGACCCAGATGCGACCGCGTTCGTCGAAGGTGAAGGCGATGGGCTGCACGAGATCCGGCTCCGCGGCGATGAGCTCGGCTTTGAAGCCGCCGGGAAGTTGCAGGGACTTCAACGCATCCTGCGGTGACTGGCCTTTGGCGTATTCGGCCTGCGGCAGCAGTCCCTCATGGAGTGGCGACGATTCGTCGCCTTTCCCAGCTTGTTTTTTGCCGACGACTCGTCGGCTCTCCATGGATACTGCCGCGCCATAGAGCTTCTTGGGCCTCAACAATTCTGCCTTGTCCTCGCTGATCTCCTTGCGCTCCTGCGTGAGAATGAAGACGCCGGCTTTGTTGCCGACGACGATGTCGGGCAGCTTGTCGCCGTTCACATCGCCGACCTGGACATCGGTGCCGACGCCGCTTTCGGCATCGACGAGGTGCGGGACGAAATCGACGCCGCCCGTTGCCTCGCGCTTGGTTTGATACCAGTAGATGACTCGAGCGCCGCGCTCGTCGGGATCGTGGCCGTTGTGGGCCCAGTAGCGCTTGCCGGTGACGATGTCCTGGATGCCGTCGCCGTCGATGTCGGCGAGGTGCGCGGCGTGCGGCTGGCTGAAGACGATGCCGTAGTCGTTGTCCTGCGGCTGCTCGCTGGCGAGCAGCACACGACGCCAGTTGGGTTGATCCGCAGATTGCGCTGATTTCGCTGATTGGAGAAAGACGGCGACGCCGTAGCGATGCGCGGCCAGGCTGGTGAAGACGTCGTTCGTGCCGTTGCCGTCGAAGTCATACGCAAACATCTGCGCGCCACCGCCGACACCGGCGGCGAAGTTGTGCTGGGCCCAGCGCGTTTCTCCAAAGCCACCATCAAGAAGTGGAGCACCATTTGTGGCCACCGCTCCGTTGGGTAGTGCTTTTCCGGTCGGCTGCTCCCACCAGCGCCGTGCTTCGAGCAGGTCGGGCTTACCATCGCCGTTCACATCGCCGACGCCGAGGCCGTGGGTGAATTTGGCGACCTTCATGTCGTCGGTGACGGCGACGAAGGGCCATTTCTCGGTCGGCTTGTCCCAGTTCGGGGCGAAGTAGCCGAATTTACCGCCAGTGCTGCAAACGATCTCCGCTTTGCCGTCGCCGGTGATGTCGGTGAAGACGGGCGATTCGTTGTCCACCACGTCGGCGACGATGTGCATGGGCCAGTAGGTAGAACGAGTTTTCGAACTCGTTCCCTCCTCCTGAACGAGATGGAAATCTCGTTCTACGTTCAGATACAGCCGCGCTTCCTTGCCGGGGAAGCCGAGGATGAGGATGTCGTTGCGCTTGTCGGCATTGAAATCATGGACGTAGGCGAAGAAATTGTCCGAGTAGCCATTGATGCTGAAAATCTTCGGCTCGTAGTAGGCGTGCTTCTTTTCAAACGCCGGGCCTTCCCACCAGAACGGGCCTGCGACGACATCCGCTTTGCCATCGCCATTGATGTCGCCGATGGCGGCACCTTCAGAATAAAAATCGCCGTGGAGCTGCTGGCGCTTCCAGGTGATCTGTGTGGCGGCGTGAAGACCGGAGGCCGCGAGGAGGGCGAAAAAGACCGTTTTCATGGCTGGGCGAAAACCAACGCTAACAGAAATGGGCGCTGGCGGACAAGTTTTATGCGCCATCGGCCATTCGTTCAAAATCCGAAATGAGATGACCACGGAACACACGGAATACACGAAAATGTCCAGAAACACCTTCCAACATCCATGATCAGAGTAATGAAATGTGGCTCTGAGGCTTGGTGTTCTGTGTATTCCGTGTATTCCGTGGTTCCTCTCGTCTGTTTCAGACTTTCATGCCGCCCGTTTTCATCCTCAGCGAAGAACCCATCCAGCCGACCACCACCGTCTTTGAGCCAGGCGAAGGCGCGGAGGTGCAGTTTCTCGGCACGGTGCGCGATCAGGAGGACGGCAAACCGATCAGCGGCATCGAGTACACCGCGTATCGGCCCATGGCGGAGAAGATGCTACAGGAGCTGATCGAACGTGGTGAACACGAACACGGCCCGCATCGTGTGTTCATCCAGCACCGCCTTGGTTTCGTCGCCGCAGAGCAGCCGAGCATCCTCATCAAGGTGCGCACGAAGCACAGCGCGGAGGCTTTTGACCTCTGCCGCTGGTATTTGAAGGAGATCAAAAGCCGCGTGCCGATCTGGAAGCGACCGGTGTTTGCGGAGTGAGGCTCAAGGCGCCTTACTCGACGAGGAGAGGCATGTGCATCACGTTGCCTTCGGGAATGACGGGCGTTTTGCCGTCGGCAGGGAAGGTGGTTTTCACGGCAGCCTGGAGCCGCGCGGCGAGCCTGGCCTGCGCGGCAGCGTGTTCAGGTTTGCCGGCGAGGTTGGTGAGTTCCTTGGGGTCGTTTTCGTGGTCGTAGAGTTCTTGGCCGGCTTTGCCTTCATCCCATTCGGTGTAGCGCCAGTGTTCGGTTCGCAGGGAGTAACCGATGATGCGTCTGCCTTTGTCACCTGTGGCGGCGCTGGCTCCCTGGCGTTTGAAGCCGCCCCCGCGCACGACCTGGCTGAGTGCCCAGCCGCGGCCTTTGGCGTCGGGATCTTTGAGCATGGGCACGAGGCTCTGGCCCTGGAGATTCGCAGGAGCATGGACACCGCAGAGCTCGGCGAGCGTGGGGTAGAGGTCGATGAGGCCGACGGGCGCCGGGGCAACGGCGCCCTTTTTCATGCCGGGAGCGGCGATGAGGAGCGGAACGCGGGCGCTTTCCTCAAAGATGCTCTGCTTTTGCCATAATCCGTGCTCGCCGAGGTGGTAGCCGTGGTCGCTGGTGAAAACGACGATCGTGTTTTCAGCGAGACCGAGGCGGTCGAGCGCGTCGAGAACTTTGCCGGCCTGCGCGTCCATGAAACTGATGGCGGCGAAGTAGGCCTGCACGGTCTGGCGGCGGAGGCCGTCGGTGAGCCTGTCCTGCTCCTTTTTGTAACTGCCGAGGGCGGGCGCGGGGAGGTCGGCCTGGTCTTCCTTCACATCAGTGACGACGGGCATGTCGGCCACAGGGTAGCCTTTGAACCATTTTTCAGGCGAGACATACGGCGTGTGCGGACGGAAGAAGCCGAGGGCGAGGAAGAAAGGGCGGTCTTTGTCCCTGGCGCAGCGTTCGAGCACCCACTCGGCGTCACGGGCCTGGAGGCCGTCGGTGTGCTTTTCGTCGGGGCGAGGCGAGGCATGCCAGCTCAGCGTCCCGCCGAAGTTGCCGGGGATGAGGGAGAAAATGTCGGGGTGCTCGAGAAGGCGGTCGCATCCGGCGGGATTGAGCTCGAGTTCCCACGAGACGGGGTCGTCGTGGCCGTTGGTGCCGATGGAGTTGGGGACGCCATAGTGATAGAGTTTGCCGACGCGCGCGGCAAAGTAGCCGCCACGCCGGAATGCCTGCGGCAGGCTGACAGCACTCGGGATGGCCTGGCGGAAGAGCTGGGAGTTGGTCAGAATGCCGGTGCTGTTCGGGTAGAGGCCGGTGAGCATCGAGTTCCGGCTGGGGCCGCAGAGGGGAAACTGGCAGTTCGCATTCTGAAAACGCACGCCGCGCGCGGCGAGTCTGTCGAGATTCGGCGTTTTGACCAGCGGATGGCCGTAGCAGCCCAGCGAGTTGTTCAAATCATCTGCCATCAGCAGGAGGACATTCGGGCGCGTGGCGGCGGGGGAGGCGGAAACGACAAAAACGGCAGCCATCGTGACTGTCGCGAGCAGGCGGGTCATCAGTGTCATGGTGGCCGTCGGAAACGGCGTGGCACAGGGCATCTTGCGGGGTGGTTTCATGCCAAGGGGACTCGCGGTGAAAAATCGGCGATGTGCAAGGCGTGATTATACTAAAAAAGCGTAATCATACCCTGGGTTAACATGAGCACGCCGATTGTAGCGGCGTGCAGAGTTCTAGAAATCAGAAAGAGCAAGTACAATTTTTGTGTGAAAACGAAAAAAGACCAACGTATGAGTCTTGCTTATTAAGGACTGACTTCAGTATCCTCCCCTTCTCCCGTTCATTCCAATTCAACGATGATGAAATTTCTACGTCGCCAAAAGCATCTGCTCGGCCGGATGATGATCGTGCTTTTGTTTGCCTGGCAAGTAGGGTCACCGCCACAGGCCGCCACGGTTTATTGGGACACGGACGGCAGCACAACAGGCAACAACCTCGACGGCACCAACCTCGGAGGCACCGGCACCTGGGACACCTCGCTCACGAACTGGTGGAATCTCTCGAGCCTGGCCGCCTGGCCGAACACGAACGCTGACCGGGCCATCTTCACTTATGCGTTTCCAACGCTTGGGATTCCCGCGCTGAACACCGTCACCCTCAGCGGCGGGATCACTGCCAACCAGCTTTCCTTCCTGCGCAGCGGCTACACCCTCACCGGGGGGACTTCCCTGACCCTTGCGGGGACCGGGGCGGGTCTGCACGCCAATCTCGGCGAATCGGCCGCCATCGCCAGCAAGATCTCCGGCTCCGACGGCCTCGTCAAAACCGGCGGCGGCGCCATCCGGCTCGGCAACACGGGCAACAACTACACCGGCACCACCACCATCAGCAATGGCACCCTGATCATCACCGGCGAGGGCGCGCTCGGCACGGGCACCTCGGCCATCGAGGTCCGGGCGTTCAATCCCAATCCCACTTCGTCCCCTGCCAACCTGAACGGTGTCAGCAGCGGCTCCCTGATGCTCGACGGCACGGGGGGAAATATCACCCTCACGCGCAATCTCTCGCTGCAAGGGCGGGGACCGGTTGGCGACACTGGCGCGGCCCTCGTCAGCCTCGGAAACAACACGCTCTCCGGGACGGTGGACATGGGCGTCCCCGTCGGCGCCGTCAACGTTAACACCCGCATGGTTGCTGCGGATGGAACGCTCAATATCAGCGGCCCGCTCAACGTCCTGGGCACGGGGGCGACGACGATCAGCACCCTCGGCGGTTACAACCAGGCGGGAGCCAGCTTCTACAAAGTCACCGGCACCCTGGCCGGCACCGGCACGCTCGAAAGCAGCGGCGGCGGCACGCTCTTTCTCAACCCCTCGGATTCCTCCGGCTTCTCCGGCACCATCCGCGTGGGAGGCAGCGCGGCCGGTGGTCAGAACGAGGTGCGGATCAGTTTGCCCGGCGTCCTGGGCACCCGCACCGCCAGCACCACCAGTGCCGTCCTTGACTTGTTCGGCGGCACCCTCGCGGTGCTCATGGACACGCCCGACGTCAAGGTTTCGAATGGCACCAATGCCAACGTCTATTTTCGTGCCACCAGCACGATCTTTGCGGACCACACACCGGGCAGTTCCGTCAAGGACCGGACGGTCGCGTTCGGCAACATGTCTTTTGAGGACAACATCACGCTGACCTTCAACAGCCGCAACGGCTACGGGATGAGTTTCACCACCGCGCCGGTCAACGGTGGCAACGAGCAGACCACCATTACCAACAACCTCCAGGGAGGCGGGCTGCTCAGCTTCACGGGCAACTTCTGGAGCAACACCGACAACGGGGCAGCCCGGACGATGACCATCGGCGGCAACGGCAACACCCTCATCAACGGCAGCATCATCGCCTCTGCGGCATCCTTCAATCACAACTTCATCAAGAATGGATCGGGCACCCTGACTGTGACCGGCACCGCCTCCACGCTGGATGGCAACATCACCATCGGCAACGGCACGCTGGCGGTCAGCGACTGGCGGGCGGTGACCAACAACACGAGCGCCATCAACATCGGTGCCACCACGGTGGCCGGCATCCTCAGCGTCGTCGGCAACAACGTCTCCCAGGCCAATCTGACCACCAGCAAGGTGATGAACCTTTCCGGCACCACGGGCAGCGCCACGATTCTCGCCAACCAGACCGGCAGCAGCCCGGGCCTGATCTTCAACGCCAACTTCACCGCCTCGGGCGCGGGCAGCAAGACGCTTCAACTCGGCGGCACGAACACCGCCGCCAACACGATCAACGGCGCCATCGTGGACAACAGCGGCACGAACAAGACCTCCGTGACCAAGATTGATGCCGGCCGCTGGGTGCTGGCTGGCACGAACAGCTACACCGGCACGACGACGATCAGCAACGGCACCCTTCAGGTGAAGGCCAACGCCGCCGCCTCCACGATCATCAACGACGCTTCCGCCATCACGTTTGCCCAGGTGAACAACTATGCCGGTGGCACGCTCGAGTTCGTCGGCCAGGCCAGCGTCAGCAATGTCGAGAACCTCGGCGCCCTCAACTACGCCAGCGGCGGTGCGGCGACCGTCAAGCTCACTCCCGGTTCAGGCGGAACCGCCTCATTGATTTTTGCAGACATCAACACGGGCGCTTCGGGGACGGTCAACTTTGTCGGCGGCGACTTTACGAGCAACAAGTTCACCCTCGCCAAGATCAATGGATCGGTTGGCGGCGATGGAATCGTCACCCGCAGCGTCTTTTGGAACGGCGCCGACTACGCCTTCCGCCAGGGCGGTGTCCTGCGCGCGCCGGTGTATGGGGTGGACTCCGGCACGGCCACCTCCGCCTCGGCGCTGACCGCGTCGGTCAACAACGAGGTCACCGGCGATTTCTCGACCAATACGATCACCGTTCCCACCATCAAGTTTAACGGCAGCCGCACGCTGACGATCAACGCAGCTCAGACGCTTACGTTGAATGGCGCCGGCGTGCTGGCGACCGGTGGCAGCTCGATCATCACCGGCGGCACGGCACTCGCGATCTCAGGCACCACACCGCTGGTGGCGCGCGTCAATGGCGGCGCCGACTCGCTCCGGATCGAGTCCACCATCACGGGCACCGTGGGAATCACGAAGAGCGGCGCGGGCACGCTGGTGCTGGCGGGTCCCAACACCGTGACCGGCACTTTTCTCATCGCGGAGGGGACGGTGCGTCTCAGTGGCGGCTTGCTGGGCGGATCAGGCGCATTGACCATGCGGCAGGACGGCATTCTCGAGTTGAACGGGGTCACGCCCAACAACGTCACCGCCTTCGCCAACAACGGCATCGTGCGGAACACCAGTGCCACGACCGATGTCACCCTCACCGTCGGTGCCAGCAACGGCGGCGGCACCTCCTACGGCATCATCGAGGACGGCGGATTGGCCAAGGTCAACGTGGTCAAGCTCGGCACCGGCGGGCAGAGCTGGCTGGGGCTGAGCACCTACACCGGCACGACGACGATCGACTCGACCGGCATCGTGACGATCAATAATCTGCAAAATGGCGGCATGGCGAGCGGCATCGGCGCGTCCAGCAACGCTGCGAGCAATCTGGTCTTCACCGGTGCCAGTGCCACCCAAGCCTACGCTGGCCTTAGTTACACCGGCACGACCAACGACGAAACCGACCGCCTTTTCACCTTCAATGGCGGAGTCAACGGCGGTGTGCGCATCCAGTCGAACGGCGTCAACCACGCCACCAGCACCTGGACCAACACCGGGGCGCTGGCTTTCGGCACGAATGCCACGGGCAATGCCCAGGGACTCGTGCTCGGCGGCGCTTCCACCGGCGACAACCGCTTCTTCCCCATCATCAACGACAACGGGGCGGCGGCGACTTCTCTTTACAAGTCGGATGCCGGTGTCTGGTTTCTGATGGCCACCAATGGCTACAGCGGGGCGACGACTCTGAACGCGGGCACGCTTTACGCCAACGATGGCAGCTCCCTGCCGACCGCCTCCAACGTCGTCTTCAACGGCGGTAATCTCGCGACCTCCGGCGCTTTCAGCCGCACCATCGGCACCGGCTCCGGCCAGATGCAGTGGACTGCCTTCGGTTCCGGCGGCTTTTCAGCGGGGGGAACTCCGCTGACGGCAGACTTCGGCAACGGAAACATCTGGGGCAGTACCACCGGCTTCCTCGGCGCGGGAGCCTTACTGCTTAATAACTCCGGGGTTGCCAAATCCGACGTGGACGTGATCAGTAGCTTCCAAATCACCAAGGGCACGGTCGCCGCGCTCAATGTCACCACCACCGCAAGCAGTGCCACGGTCACTCTCAGCAGCGGCACTACCGCTGGATTGACCGCTGGCCAGGTGATCAGCGGCAATGCGAACATTCCCACGGGCTACTATATCACGGCGATCACAGGAGCCACGACATTCACCCTGAACTCGAGCTCAGGTGTTACGGCCGGCTCGGCTGTGGCGACCAGTGTGTCAGGGGACGGCTACCGCCAGATCAATGTGGGGGATTTCACCAGTATCGGCGCTGACTTCGCCACCATCAGTGGGGTCATCTCCGGCGCGGGCAACTTGGCCAAGGAAGGCGCGGGCATCCTGAACCTGCGGGGTCTCAACTCTTATACCGGCCAGACCCTGGTGCGCCAAGGCACCTTGGTCGTCGAAAGCTTCGGAAACAGCACCTCTCCGGGAGCCACCAGCGTCGGTGATTCCACGTTGGGTAACACAGACGCCGGAGCGATCGCTCTCGGCAACGCCGGCACGACGGCCGGCATCCTTCAATACGTCGGCATCGGCGAGACCAGCGATCGCAAAATCCGGCTCAACACCACCACGGGCAGCACCCAGATCCACGCCGACGGAGCCGGCCCGCTGATCCTCACCAACGTGGCCAACGACATGGCGGCCGGCGCGAAGCTCCTTTATCTGCGCGGAACCAACGCGGCCGGCAATATGATCACCAGCCAGTTGTCGGACAACGGCGGCGCGCTTGGCGTCGTGGTGGACGGTGGCGCCACCTGGATACTGACCAACGGTGCCAACAATTACACCGGTGCCACCACGCTGAACGGCGGCGCGCTTGGCGTTGGACACGACAATGCTCTGGGTGGGACGGGCACGCTCACTCTCGCCGCGAGTGATTTTGGTGGTGCCATCTTCGCCTACGGCGGGGACCGCACCCTCGCCAATCCAGTGTCAGAGAATGACAACACGGGTGGCGTCGCCTCCTTCATCGGCGACTACAGTCTGGCATTCACGGGGGCGTGGACAAACAAGACCTCCAGCGCGTCCGCGCGATTCACCCGCAACAACATCGTCTCCGGCAAGACGTTGACCATCAATGGTGACTACACTTTCACCAGCGTCACCTCTGGCACCAATTGGGTTTTCGACGGTTCCGGCGACACGATCATCAACGGCATCATCAGCAACACGCAGGGGACGATCGGCATCACCTACGCGGGCACCGGCAGCCTGACACTGGCGGGGGCAAACAGCTACAACGGGGCCACGGCGGTCTCCAACGGCACCCTGAGGCTCGGCAACAACGAGGTGATCCCGGACGGAGCCACCAAAGGCAATCTGGCGATCACTTCCGCGGCGGGCGCGACCGCCACGCTCGATCTCAACGGCAGGACCGAGACCGTCAACGGCCTGACCGCGAACAGCGCCGGCACGGCGGTCATCGACAACACCTCCGCCAGCGCCGCGTCGTTCACCTTCGGCGCCAACGACCAGGCCGTGAGCTTTGGCGGCGGTGTCGGAACCTACACCATCACCGACAGCGGAGCCGGCGCGCTCTCGATCACCAAGACCGGCACGGCCGCCGCAACCGTTTCCACCGGCGTGACGCTGAGCTACCAGGGCGCGACCACGGTCAACGGCGGCACGATGACGATCTCCTCCCCGCTCAACGGCACCACCGCGCTCAATGTCCGCAACAGCGGCAGCACCCTCGCCCTCACCGGTGGCCTCGCGGCTCCCTCCGCCATCACCGGAGTGGCGGTGGAAAACGGCGCGACCCTCAACCTGCTCGACGGCGCGGGCAACAAGCTCGGCGGCCTCACCACGCTGCAGCTCGGCTCCACCGCCGGCACGCTGACCACGCTGAAATTCAACGTCGGCGACGTGGGCGTTCCCGGCGACGAATTGAACACCGACACGCTGACGCTGCTCACCGGCGGCACGCTGAACCTCTTTGTCGGCAATCAGGTCCGGTTCGATCTCACCGACGCGGGCCTCAATGCCAGCGAGACCTACGAGTTGCTCAAATTCGTCGATGGCGGCTTCACCTCCGGGCCGCTGGCGAACACCGACTACATTCTCGGTGCCACGCCGGGTGGCTTCAGCTCCATCATCCTGACGGCAAACAACGGCAGCGTGTTCATCACCACCGGCACGCTCATCACCGGCACCTCCTACTGGCGCGGACTCACCGACACGACCTGGAACGGGGCAGCGAACAACTGGTCGCAGGACAAGGCGGGTGCCACGCCAGCGCTCTCCATTCCCGGCCAGGGCACGGATGTGATCTTCCAGTGGGATGCGGCCAGTAACGCCGCAGTCACCACCACGCTGGAGCAGAATTTCAAGATCAACTCGTTGACCTTTGAAGCCAGCACCACGCCCGCCAACACGCCGACCTCGGTGACGATCAATCCCGGCGTCTCGCTGACCAACCGGCTCGAAGTCGCCCCGCAGGTTGCGACCGACGGCATCAAGATTACCGCCGGCGGACCGGCCACGGTGACGATCAGCGGCCCGGTGCGCCTCGGCGCGAACCAAACCTGGGGCGTCGCCGACTCCGCATCGGTCCTCTCCCTCGGTTCCCTGTTCAACAAGGCGGACGTGACGAAGACTGGGCTTGGAAAAATCACCCTCACCGCCGCTGCCGACGCGACCTTCAACGGCGACGACTCGACCGACATCACGATCAGCGCCGGCACGCTGGAGATGACCAACGTGGCCGCGCTGGGCGACCCCGCCAACGGCAACTTCGCCACCGTCACCGTCAACAGCACCGGGGCGTTTTACTACAACGGCGCGGCGAGCAGCGCGACCAACCTGGCCATGGCGCTGACGCTCGGCGGCGGCACGCTCTCCGCCGGCACGGCGACCCAGACCTACAGCGGCACGGTGAATGTCAGCGCGGATTCGTTCATCAACATGGCCGAAAACAACGGGCCGGCCACGAACACCGCGCGGAGCATCACTCTCTCCGGCGTCGTCGGCGGATCGGGCAACCTGACCATCGACAGCAACAATGGTGCCTCGGGGGGTAATCAGTACAATGGCACACTCACCCTGAGCAACGCGGGCAACACCTGGAACGGCGATCTGATTTTCAACGAAGGCACCGTGGTGCTCACCAATGCGGCCAGCCCGAACTTCACGACCAACGATGTCACCTTCAACGCCTTCGGCCGCTTCAATCTTCAGGGGCTAAACGGTGCCACCCTCACTCGGACGGGAACACTCACATTCGCAGCGGGGGCCATAGCAGAATTGGGCGTCGATAACACCGGGGCCGTCGTCAACTCCGACTTCATCGTGGATCAGAACGGTGCGGTCGTCCTCGGTTCTGCCGGGACCGGTGCCAGCATGCGCATCTATCTCTCCGATGCCTTCAGCAAGCTGAACATCACCGGCGGCGTGACCCTCGGTGGCAACGGCAGCATCTCGGTGGGCGGCGACGCCGCGGGGGTGGCGACCATCTCCAGCGTCATCTCCGATGGCAGCAGCGGTTATTCCCTCGCCGTCAATGACGATGCCGGCGGCTGGGCGGCGACCAACCGCACGCTGCGGCTCACGGGGCTGAACACGTTCACGGGCAATATCAGCCTGGATGCCGGCATCCTGGAATTCAACACGGTCACGAACATCAGCGGCGGCGCCAGTGCCCTCGGCAACGGCACGGCGATCACCATGAATGGCGGCACGCTCCGATTTATCGGCAGTTCGGCTCAATCCACCGACCGGCCCATCACCACAGCCACGGGCGCGGTCACACTCTCCGCGAATGGTGCAACGGCTGCGGACACGATCACCTACAACGGCGCGATCACCGTGGGACCCATTGCGGACGGCACCCAGATCACGCTCACCGGCGTCACGGGGCGGGAAGGCATCATCGGAGGCGGTCTGACTCAAACAGGTGACTCGGCTGACATGGTCGTGAGTGGCGGCACATGGACCCACCAGACCGGCACCAGCCGTGTGGGCGACGACCTCACCCTCACCGGCGCGGGCACAATCCTCAACCTCAGCAGCGGCTTGTTTCAGGTTCGTGATGATTTTTCGGTGAATTCGGACTCAACGCTGAACCTGAATGGAACCGGTGCCCTCTCATTCAATATCGGCACGGACTCCACCAATGCCTCGCTCCAGGCCAATTCCGGCGGTATCATCAACCTCGGTGCCAACGACGCGGTGGTCGCGACGCAGTTCGATCTCCTCCTCATCGGTTACAGCGCCGGCACCGGCACGCTTAACATGGGGACTAACAATCTGACAGCTACGGCGCTTGGACTGGGGAGCCTTGGTACAGGAATCACCGGTGTCATCAATGGCACAGGCACGCTCACCCTGAACGGCAATATTGATCTCTACACCGGCTCGATCAGCGCAAACCTCGCGAGCACGGGGACGGGAACTCTCAACAAGATCGGCGTCGGAACGGTCACTCTGAGCGGGGATAACAGCGGGCTGACGTCCACCGGAGCGGCGATCCTGCAGACTGGCTCCCTCGTCCTCGACTACACCACCAGCAACACGACGAAACTCCGTGCGGCATCCGCCCTGGAAGTGCGCGGCGTCAATCTCACTCTCAATGGGAACGCCGGGGCCGACACGGTGCAGACGGTCGGCAGCCTCAATCTCGATTCCACCGCCAGCGACGACACCTCCGGCTCCGCCTACATCACGCTCAACGCGGGAGCCGGCCGGCAGATCGTGCTGAACCTCAACAGCGTCAATCGCACGCTGACCAACCGCGACGCTACGATCCGTTTCATCCTCCCCTCCGGCACGCAAAGCGCCACCAACGGCATCACCACCGATGCCCTGAATGCTGTCGGCTCCGGTGCGAACGCGATCCTGGGCGCCTGGGCGACGGTGGATGACGGGAGCGGCATCTATTTTGCCCGCAATCTCACCAATGCGGCCGACGGGAACATCGTCTCGGCGGTGACGACGGTGCAGGACTCGGTCAGCTCCTGGGGCAGTGGCGAAAATATCAGCGATTCGACCGGCTTCAGCGGGACGTTGAATACCGCGCTGGTCAACAGCCTCCGTTTCAATGCGGCGGGCGGTTCGGACCTCATCCTCGCCGACACAGGCGTGCTGGGCATCGCCAGCGGCGGTTTGCTGGTGACCGGCGGCGTCGGCGGCACCCCGAGCCTCGTCAACGGCACGATTTTCTCCGGCAGCGGCCCCGAACTCATCGTCACGCAAGCGAGCGGGCAGACCTTTACGCTGGACGCGGACATCCGGATCAACCACTTGTTCATCAAGACCGGTTCCGGCACGCTGCGTCTCACCGGACAGAATGTCTATACCGACGAGACGGAAATCCAGGAAGGCGTCCTTCAGGTCAGCGGCGGCAGCGCGATCGGTGACTTCTCCATCGTCACTCTATCGAACACCCGCGCCTCCACGCTGGAACTCCTCGCCGATGAAACCATCGGCCGCCTCGCTGGTGGCAGCCGCAATACCAACCTGGATCTCGGCACGGTCGATGTCGGCGCCCACACACTGACGATCAACCAAGTTGACGGCGGCACCACCTACTCGGGTTTCTTCACGGGCACCGGCCAGATCATCAAGCAGGGCTCCAGCAACCTGGTGCTGACCAACGTCAGCAGTGGCTTCACCGGCATCCTCACGGTGGAAAGCGGCCTGCTCTACCTCAGCGGCGTCGGCCAGATCAATGCCAGCACCATCCGGATCAACAAGGGCGGCACGTTCATGATTGATGAGCTCGGCACCACCCGCTCGGGCACGCGCATCCCTGACACCACGACCATCACGCTCAATTCCGCAGATGGTGGATACGCCGCTTCCGCCGTCGTGCGCGGTCTCGCGCTGCGCACCGACCAGGGCACGACGCTGGATGAAACCGTCGGCACGATCAACTTCAACACTGGCGCGAGCTATCTCGGCATGGAGGCCACCACCGCGGACGACAACTCGGACCTGATCGCGGCCAACATCGTGCGCCTGAACAACGCGACGATGAACGTACGCGGCACCAACCTCGGGGGAAACACCCCGCAGGAAAATGAATTCCGCATCGGCGATCCGGCCAACGAGGCGGCCTTCATCGCCACGCTTGTCGGCGGCGGCGGGCTGGCCGGGTCGAAGAACATCAGCATCGTCCCATGGGCCATTGGGCAGAGCACCCCCGGTGCCCTGAATGCCACGCACATGGGCAATTCGCTGCTCACTTACACCTCCCCGGGCGGTTTCCGCCCGCTCGTTCTCGCCACGGAATACAACACGATCGCTCTAGCCGGCACGACTGATAATGCGCGTGAATCCCTCGCCACGGACCTCACCGGGATCGCCGGGAAGACGATCAACGCGCTCGTCCTGGATAACGCGGCCACTCCGCTGGTCAACGTGACCGGCACCGGCGCGGGCCAGACCCTCGCCGTCACCAGCGGCGCGATGCTCTTCACCGTCACGGGCGCGACGACGAACACCGCCTACAGCACCGTTCTCGGAGGCTTCGACAGTGGCATCACCGTCGGTGGGACCAATGAATACGTCATCCACGTCGTCAATCCAGGCACGGAGGTCACCTTCTCGGGAACAAGTGGCGCGACCGCGATCGGCTCGACCCGTGTTACGGTGGTCAGCACGACAGGTTTACAGCCGGGAATGGCGGTTTTCGGCAACGGAATTCCTGTCGGTGCCACGGTGGCCAGCGTCACGAACGCGACCACCTTTGAAATGACCCTGCCGGCGGAAGGGACAACGTCCAGCCAAACGTTCCGGTACTCGACTCTCGAGAACCTCACTGCCACCCTCAGCTCCCCGCTGAACTCCACCGCGGACATCACGAAATCCGGACGCGGGACGCTCATCTTCACCGCCGTCAACACCGCCGGCGGCGGAACGAAAAAAACCACGATCAACGAAGGCGTCCTCGAGATCGCCGACCTCGACAACATCGGCGGCAACACCGGCGCGCTCGCCTTCGCCGGCGGCACCCTGCGTCTCGGTGCCAGCCTCACCGATGACATTTCCCTGCGGACGATCACCCTCCTGGACGGCGGTGGAACCATCGATACGAACGGCGTGAGTCTCGCGCTCGCCAACAGCGTCGGCTCCGGCCTCGGCGGCCTGACGAAGGTCGGCCTGGGCAACTTGACGCTCAACGCCGCCGCCACTTACACGGGAGCCACCACGATCCTCGGCGGCACGCTGACTGTCGGAGCGAACAATGCCACCGGGGCCGGAGGCGACCTCAAAATCGGTGCCGGCGCGACTCTGGACCTCGGTGCCAACAACATCACCGCAGGGCTGGTGCGTGTCTTTGGGATCAGTCCGACGATCTCCGGGACGGGGGCGATCACCGCGTCGAGAGGTTTCGTTTTCACCAATGCTGGCGACATCTCCGTGGGTGCCATCCTGGCGGGAGCGGGCGGCCTCTTCAAGAATCAGACCAACGTGCTCACGCTCACCGGGCTGAATACCTACACCGGCACCACAGAAATCCAGGCCGGCACGCTCAGCATCAACAGCATCGCCAACGTGGGCGGCGGGGCCAGCGCCCTCGGCAATCCATCCACGGCGGAAAACTCCATTATCCGCATGGGCCTCACCTCGACGGCGACGACGCTGCAATACACCGGCTCCGGCCACAGCAGCAACCGGATCATCGGCATGCAGGGCTCCACCGGCAGCGTCACGCTCGACGCGGACGGCACCGGGGCGCTGGCCTTCACCGGCGGGGTTCGTTTTGAGAACGCCGGGAACAAGTCTCTGATCCTGCGCGGCTCCTCGGCCGCCGCTATCGACAACACCATCTCCGGCCTTACGGAACTCGGCGGGGTGCTGACCCTGAACAAGGCCGACGCCAACACCTGGCTGGTGAACGGCGGCAATGCCTACACCGGTGCCACGCAGATCGACAACGGCGTCCTCAAGATCGGCCTCACCGACGCGCTGCCCACCAACACCGCCGTGCGCCTCGGCACCGGCACGACCGCTGGCACGCTGGACTTGAATGGCTTCAACCAGACCATCGGTTCCCTCACCTCGCAGACCAATTCGAACTCGGCGACCAACCAGATCATCGTGGACAGCGGCAACACGCTCACCGTCAACGGTGCGGTGACCTTGGGAGCGAATGTGGACAATTCCATCACGCTCATCAACGCCACCGGGGGAGGAGCTTTCGTCAACAACAACACCGGCGGCACCTTCCAGGTCGGCGGCGCCACCGGCACGGCCAACGAGAACTCCGTCACCGCCGACCTGAGCGGCCTCGGTTCGTTCACGGTCAACCTCGGCGCCACCGGCACCTTCCGCATCGGCGACAACAGCGACAACACGGGGGTGGGCGGTTCCTCGCAACTGACGCTTGCCGCGGCGAACACGATCACCGCAGGCACTATCGCGGTGGGAGCGGATGACCTGAACTCCCTCCAGCAGTTGCACCTCGGCTCAAGCAACAACCTCCTCAATGCCAACACGCTCAACGTGAGTGGAAACATCCGCGGCATCGGTCGGCTCGATTTCGCATCCTCGACTGGTGCGATGACCCTGCGTGCAGCGGATGGGACCGGCGCGGCGGTGATGAATGTGGCCGCAGGCAGCAGCAGCACCGCCAGCAATTTCACCGGCACGGTCGATTTCAGCGGACACAGCGTCGATCTTCTCCTCAGCACCCTGACGATGGCTGACCGCAGCGCGGGTGTCTCGCCCGGCAACTCGGCAACGACCGCCACGATGACCTTCGACGACGGTCAGTTGAATGCCACCAACGTCGTCCTCGCACGGCGCACGGGCTCGGGCACGGGAGATGCCACCGCCACCCTGAACCTCGGCGACAGTGCCGCGCCCGGCATGCCCGTGACGAACATCGGCCTGCTGAACATGGCCGTGAACACCAGCGCGGGCGGCACGGTCAGCGCGGATTTCAATGTCACCGGCGGCCTGGTCACCCTGGGTGCCGTCAACATGGCGAATGCCGGCGCAGGCCGCACCGTCACCTCCACCATCGACCTCACCGGAGGAATCGTGAACACGACGGGCGACATCGTCCGCACCGGCGGCGCAGGCACGGAAAACGCCACCGTGACCCTCGACGGGGCCACGCTCGACATGACAGGTAAAAACATCGGCACGGGCGCGGCGAATGTCACTCTTGCCGCCCAGTCCGGCACCCTGAAAAATCTGAACGAACTCAACGGCGGCGGTGCTTTCACCAAGACCACCGCAGGCACCCTGGTCATGTCCGGCACCAACGCCTACTCCGGCGCCACGAATGTCACCGGCGGCACGCTCCAGGTGGGCGATGGCGTCACAGGGTCGCTCACCGGGGCCGGTGCTGTCACCGTCAGCAATGCCGGCAGCAAGCTCTCCGGCTCCGGCAGCATCACCGGCAGCACCACCATCGGCAGCGGCACCTTCCTCGCTCCTGGTGTCGGTGACACGGATGCCAGCAACCAGACGCTTGCCTTCGCGAATAATGTCATCATCGACAACGGCGGCCAGGTGCAGCTCAGCATCAGCGACAACACCCAGCAGCTCTCAGCGGGCGACATGAACGCGCTGACCACAGCCCTCACCAATGGCTCCTACACCAATGTCGCCGCGCTGTTCACCAGTGGCGAGCTGGACGCCTACAAGACCACCCCGCCGGGCAACCATGACTTCGTCAACATCACCGGCACCTTCTCCGTCAATGCGGACGGTCCCACACCGCTGTTCAAGGTGCTCAACCGCACCGGCGCGCCTTACACCACCGCCACGCCTGCCGTCGGGGATGTTTTCAACCTGATGGACTGGACCGGAGCGATGCTCTTCACCGGCACCAACACCTCGTTGAACACCGTCAATTTTGACTTCACCGCCGCAGGCTTCAGCGGGGAGTTCGCCTTCGACACCAGCGCCTTCGCCACCCACGGCATCATCGTGGTGGTGCCCGAACCCTCCCGTGCGCTGCTGCTGCTTCTCGGCCTTCTCGGCCTGTTCGCCCGCCGTCGTCGCCGGAGTCTTTAAAACTCACACGAACCGCACTGGGGCGGTCAAGGCCAGTCAAACCAGGTCAAGCCTTGGCCGGATTCCGCAGTCCCGAAGTGGGACGGGTTTTCCAACCCGTGGAGGGTTTTGGAACTCCTCAAAGCAGCGGCGCTGGCTCAACGGCCCACTTCCAGCAGTGTCGGCAGCTTGTTCAGCGGTGTGAATCCGGTGCTGCTGCCGCCGGCCGCAGGCGCGGTCTGCGGGCTGCTGGATTTCAGGAAGCGGAACAAGTCGCTGTCGGTGGTGAAGATCATCGTCGTGTCGCCGGTGATCAGTTTTTTGTAGGCGTCCATGGTCTGCTTGAACTCGAAGAGCTCCACCGCCTCAGGCGTCTGGTTGTAGGCCTTCGCATAAATCTCCGTCGCCTTTGCATCAGCGCCGCCTTCCAGCTCCTGCACCTTGCGGTAGGCCTCGGACTCGATCATGGCCAGGTCACGTTCACGCTCGCCGCTGATCTTCGCCGCCTCGCCCGCGCCTTCGGAGCGGTAGCGTTCCGCGATCTGCTGACGCTCGGTGATCATGCGCTGGTAGATGGACTGGCTGACGGAGGCGTCGTAGTCGATGCGTTTCAGGCGCACATCGAGGATTTTGATGCCGAGATCCTTCACCTTGGGGGCGGCATTGGCGAAAATCTCCGCCTCCAGCTCGCCACGGCCCTGGGTGATGACAGGCAGCACGCCGATGCGCGCCTCGGCCGTGGAGATGACGGCGCCCGCTCCTGGAGCCGGGCGGTCACGCGTCACTTTGCGGTCCTTCGTGCTGCGCACCGCCTCGATGAAATCGTGCCTGGCGATCACGATGCGCGCCTCGCTGCCGATGATGCCGGTGAGCCGCGAGAGGGCGCGGCTTTCATCCGTGAGCTGGCGGAAGAACACCAGCGGATCCACGATCTCCCAGCGCGCGAAGATGTCCACCATCACAAAGACCTTGTTCTTCGTCGTCATCGGCGTCGCCTCGCCATCCCATTCCAGCACCCGTTTCTCGATGCGGTTGACGGTCTGGATGAACGGCATCTTCCAATGCAGCCCGGCCTTGGTGACGGGCTCCCCCACCGGCATGCCGAACTGTGTGATGATGACCTGCTCCCGCTCGTCAATCGTGTACAAGGCCGAGTTGAGAAGGATGGCCAGCACGAGGCCGGCGATGAGGACAACAGTGGATTTCATCGTGCGGGGGCGGGTTCGGTTTTCTGCGGGGCGGCCTGGCGCAGGTTCATCAGCGGCAGGAAGGACGACGCCCTGTCATCCAGGATGATCTTGCCAGGCACATAGGGCAGGATCTCCCCCATCGTCTCGAGGTACATGCGTTTCCTGGTGACAGCGGGGGCCTTTTTGTATTCAGACAGGAGCGCGTTGAAGCGCGCGGCATCGCCTTCGGCCTCGTTCACGCGTTTGGTGGCATAACCTTCGGCGGCGCTGATTTTTTGCACCGCCTCGCCACGCGCGCGCGGGACGACACGGTTGTATTCACCGCTCGCCTGGTTGATGGCGGACTCCTTCTCCTGCTGCGCGCTGTTCACCTCGTTGAAGCTCGCCTTCACCATCGCGGGCGGGTTCACGTTGCCGAGCTGGATCAAGTCGATGCGCAGGCCCATGTCCAGGCTGTCCACCAGCGTGCGCAGACGCTCCAGCGCCTTCTGCTCCATCTCCTGACGGCCGATCGTCAGCACCTCATCGACGGTGCGGTCGCCCACCACCTCGCGCATGATCGCCTCGGTCAGATCCCGCAGGGTGGCGAGCGGCTCGCGGAAGTTGAAGACATAGGCCACGGGATCCTCCACATGATACTGCACCTCCCACTCGACCAGGACGGCGTTCAGGTCGCCGGTGACCATGTTCTTCTCACGCTGCTGCTCGTCGTACTCGCTGTATTGGTACAAATTGGACGCGCCATGCGTCGCGGTGCCGAATTCCAACTTCTGCTGGCGCTGCACCTCCACGATGGTCGCCGTGTCGATGCCCCACGGCAGCTTGAAATGCAGCCCCGGCTGCGTGGTGCCCAGGTAGCCGCCGAAACGCTGCACCACCGCCACGGAGTTGGTCGGCACCTGGTAGATGCCGGAAAAAATCCCGATGAGCGCGAACAACGCGCCGACGCCGAACAGAATGAGCCGGGGGGTGATCGTGATTCCGAATCGTGAAGGACCGGGAAGGGGAGGCGGACGCAGGGAAGCCATGCGGCGAGGCTAACGCATTCAAAGCGGGCGGCAAGCGGCATGCTCCACGTCCGCGCCCTTCAGAGAAAATCCTCCACATACTGCTCCACGATCACCTTCAGCCCCGGCGGGCGCGGAACGCCGATTTCAACCGCGCGCGCGCCGTCCACCTGCTGCGGCCAGTTGTCCACGATGCCCTGGATGCGCGCGTCGAAGGCATCCACGATCGGCCCCAGCTTGATCCCGCGCTCGGATGCCGCTTCGGTGATGACTTTCTCCGCGATCTGCGGCGTGACGCGATGCGCGGGCAGCACATAGGCGCGATCCTTGCCGAGTTTCTCCTCCGGCACTTCGCTCAAAGCGATGAACGATTCAGTGACGGTGCGATAACCCGTCATCGGATGCGGTTGATCGCGACGGATCGGCAGATGGCAGGGCTCGCCATTCAGCGGCTCGCGGAACATGCCGCTGGCCCAGCTCGACGCGGCGGCGTTCGGCTTGCCGGGGCGCACGATCACCGTCGGCAGGCGCACGCTGCGGCCGTCAAAGTGGCCTTTGCGCGTGTGGTCGTTCACCATCATCTCGCACATCGCCTTCGTCATGCCGTAGGTCGTCTGCGGCAGTTGCTTCGTGTGATCAGACATCATCTGCGCCATGTCCATGCCGCCGTAGCACGCCACGCTGCTCGCAAACACCACGCGCGGCCGTCCTTCCGCCGCACGCGCGGCCTCGAACACATTGCGCCCGCCGTCGAGGTTCACGCGCATTGCATCATCGAAACTCTCCTCGCACTCACCGCTCACCATCGAGGCCAGATGAAAAATCACGTCGAACTTCGCTCCCGCCGCCGCGAACACCGTCGCACGGTCGCTGATGTCGCTCTGGATCTGCTTCACCCGCGCATCCGCCGGCTCGCTGCGGAAAAAAGCGTCTAGCAGCACCATCTCCGTGATCGCCCCGCCATTCCAGGTGCCGCGTTCGAGCAGCTTCTGGGCGAGCTGTGATCCGAGAAAGCCGCCGCCGCCGGTGATGATGATTTTCATGCGTGAATCGGGAAGAGATTTGCCAGCAGGCACGGTTTGATGTGAGTTCGCCGACATGAGCCAGCCACTCGCAGGACACAAGATCGGATTCGTCGGCCTCGGCAACATGGGCCGGGCCAACGCGCGTCATTTGCACGCCGCCGGGGCCGATGTCGTCGTCTGGAACCGCAGTGATGCGCCTGCCGAGGCTGCCGTGAAGCTCGGCATGCGCCGCGCGGCCACCTTGCCCGATCTCGCCCGCGAAATCGGCCCCGGCGTCATCTGCATCAACCTCACATCGACGAATGTCGTCGGGCAGGTGGTCTTTGGTCCCTGTGGTTTGATCGAAGGCCTGCATAAAGATGCGCTCATCATCGACTTCGGCACCACCGGCGTGCCGGAGACGAAAAAATTTGCCGAACGCGTGAACTGGGTCGATGCGCCCGTCTCCGGCGGCCAGGTCGGCGCCGAGGCCGCGACGCTGACCATCATGGTCGGCGGCAGCGAGGCGGATTTCCAGCGCGCACTGCCGATCTTCCAGGCTTGCGGCAAAAACATCACGCACCTCGGCCCAGTTGGCAGCGGGCAGGTCACGAAGCTGGCAAATCAACTCATCGTCGCGCAGACCATCGACGCTGTCGCGCAGGCGTTGCGCCTCGCCGAGCTCTCCGGCGTCGATCCTGCGCTCGTGCGCAAGGCTCTGCTCGGCGGCTTCGCTGAAAGCCGCATCCTCGATCTCCATGGTGACCGCATGGTGCGCCGCGACTTCAAGCCCGGCGGCCGCGCCGAGCTTCAACTCAAGGACGTGCGTCTCATGTGCGAGCTGGCAGACGCCGTCGGCCTCGACTCACCGACTTTGCGGAACTCGCTCGCGCAGTGGGAGAAGTTCGTTCACGAGAAAAACCTCGGTGACCTCGATCACAGCGGCTTGTTCCGGCTTTACGAGTGATCACGCATGCATCACCTGACCGCCGTCGATGTTGATCGTCTGGCCGGTGATGTTCCTCGCGTGATCCGATGCCAGGAAGCATGCCATCGCCGCATACTCCTCGGGCATCTGCCAGCGGCCGAGGTGGGAGACTTTCTTGATCTTTCCCCGCGCCCAGTCATCGAAACTCTGGCGCTGCTCTTCAGGCAGTTTTTGCTGCCCTGCCGCCCAGATGGACTGGTTCAGCTCCGTCTTCACCATGCCTGGGGCCAGCGCATTCACCCGGACGTTGTGCGGGCCGAGATCCTTGGCCGCGCATTGCATGAAATTGATCAGCCCGGCCTTCGACGCGCTGTAAGGCGGATCGGTCTGCGAGCCGACCTGCCCTGCGACGGAGGTGAGGAAGAGCATGGAGCCCGCGCCGCGTTCGATCAGCCTCGGCGCGAACGCGTGGGCCACATTCACCGCGCCGACGAGATTCACCTCCAGCACGCGGGTCCAGTCGGAAGGCTCCAGGTTCCAGAAGGGGAAGCCGAACTTCCCCGAGCCGATGCCGACGCAATAGACGACATGATCCACGGTCGCGAAGCTGTCAGCGAAGGTTTTCACCGCCTCGTGGCTCGTCACATCGCCCGCCGTGATGAAGTCCGCGCTTCTTTCGCGGTCGAAGCCGCGCACATGGCAGCCTTCGGCGCTGAATCCATCCGCGATGGCACGGCCGATGCCGCGTGCGCAGCCGATGAGGGCGACCGACTGGCCGGTGAGATTCAGGTTCATGCGGAGCGCGATGGACACCTCAAAAAAAGAGCGCCACAGGCATCAGATTCATCCGAATCAGGCCGGTGGCGCTCAAAAATTCGCGACGGAGATTACTTGGTGTAGGCGCGGGGCGCGGTGGACGCGACCGGGGCGTAGTTCCTCACCGGGGCGCGGGTCGGGGTGTAACCGCCGCTGCCCCAGGCGTAAGGATCGTCAAAGCGGCCGTAGTTCGCGTAATTGTCCGTCGGCATGTTCCAGATGGCGTAGCCGTTGCCGTAGCCGCCGCCATGGCCGCCGAAGCTCAGGGGGTCGTATTTCCGCGGCGTGTGGAGCGTGGAATAAGCGTGACCGCCACCGACGGGAACGGGCTGGTTGCAGGAAGCCAGGGACAGCACGGCGAAGGCCGGAAGGAGGAATGTGCGGGCGAGTTTCATGAGGAGGATGGGATTCGGGATCGAATTTTGCGGATGATGGGCTGCGTGGTGAAAAAATGCAATGCTAGAAAACGCCGGACGGTTAAAAGAAGGGCGGGCGGCACAGGTTCCGCCCGGTTGCTTCTCCTGCCATGAAAAGTCTTGTCTCTGTTCTTTTGCTTGTCCTCACGGGTTGTTCCTTGCCGGTCGCGGGCGGCAGGCCGCAGATCATCAATGTGTCGGCGTATGATCCGAAGGAGCGGCAGCGCGCGGGCCGGAGCTATTCGCAGCATGATGTCTCCGCGCTGCGTGCCAATGGAGCGGCCGGCCTCATCGCCCGCGCGGGCAAGGGCGGGAATCTGGATGAGAAGTGCGCGGGCTTCCTCGCCGCCGCCGACTGCGAACACATGCTGCCGGGGATTTACTACCGTGTGCAGCGGCATGTCGATGCGGCGACGCAGGCGGACCAGTTCGTGAGCCGCGCCTTCGCGTTGGCGCGGAGCCGCGCGTGGGGCGCGTCATCGTTGCTGCTGTGCGCGGATTTCGACGGGGACCTGGGCCTGGCGGCCATTGTGCGCTTCATGGACCGCGTGGAGAGCCGCACGGGCGTCGTCCCTGTGGCCTATCTGGAGAACAGCACGCAGTTGAAACAGACGCTCAGCGGCGCGGACGCGGCGACGAAGGCGAAACTGCGGCGCATGCCCTACTGGCTGGCCTTGTATGCGCACGACAGCGGCGCGGGGCCGGTGTATCCGGCCCCAGGGCATCCGCGCGGGCTGCTGGACCAATACCAGGTCTGGCCGGACTGGACGCTGTGGCAATACGGGGGCGTGGAGTGGCAGGGCGGGCGCTCACGGCCGAAGGTTTATCATCACGGCGCACATCGTTTTCCGCTCTATTTTGGCAATCTCGACCGGCCGGTGGAGCGCAATGTCTTCAACGGCTCCCATGCCGCGCTGCAGGCTTTCTGGCGACGCCACGGCCTGCCGCTGCGGTGAAAGGGCGCGTCATTTTTTAGGCACCCATTCGGCGATCGGCTGAGGCGTGTGCGCGGGGGCCGTGTCGGAGGTCGTGAAGGTGATGCAGAGGCTCACAGGCCCCTTGGCATCAGCGATGGTCGCCTTGAGGATGTTGAGCTTGCTGAGGTCGCGGGCCGCCGGATTCGGATTTTCTGGAACCGGAGGTTTGTCGCCGGTGAAGACCGCGCCTGCCGGGGACACGATGGTGGCCAGGAGCGTCTTGCCGCCTTTCGTGAGTTTGGCGCTTTTGCCATCCGCGGCGACCTCGGCATCGGTCTGCATGCTCCAGGTCAGGGCCTTGGTGTTCTTCACCTGCAGCTCGTCCTGGATGACCACATAAGGCGTCGCGCCGCGCACGACCATGATGCCGCGATGCACGTCCTTCGCGTCTTTGGAGTAGGCCTTGGTCATGTCGATCACGCCGACGCCGCGATCCGGGGTCGAGCCGCCGATCAAGACGCTGGCGCGAGCTTCGAGATCCTGGTTGCCATCCAACATCAGGGTGCTCTGGCCTGCTGTTCCGGCGAGGAAGTAGGCGAAGCGCCTGGTGCGGTCGGCGCCTGGCTTGACTTCATAACTTGTGACCCGGTCTGCCTCCGCGCCGAGTTCCAGCCCCCAGCGCAGGCCGCCGGCGTCGAGCACGAAGCTGCCGATGTCGAGCTGGGCGGTATGGTCCTCGTTGTCACCGCCTTTGACGGCGATGAAGTAGTCGTCCTTGGCCCAGCCGGAGCGGGAGGCGGCCACGAGGCCGCCAGGCTGCGCGTAGTCGAGCGAGTCAGCGACGCCATCCCCCGCCGCGTGCGGATTGTAGTAAAGGAAATTGCCGACCAGCGTACCGAAGTAGCTGGAGGAAACCGCCTGTTTGCCTGCGGCGGCGATGGCGCGAATGCCGGGGTTGCCATGCTGGCCGCAGAGCCAGGTGGCGACCCAGGGGCGGGTGGAGGCCGCTCCTTTGCTGTCGCCAAAATTAAACAACAACCCGGTGGGGCCGACGAGATGCATGCGCGCGACGCCGAACTGCGGAATGCCTTCGAGCATGCTGATGCCGAGGTCGCGGCCGGAGGCGGATTTGAGCGTCTGCGAGAGCATGGCGACGTAATCCATCACATCCTCACCCGCCTGCAGACCGCCGGGCCAGATGCCGGCGGGAGCGAAGCGCGAGATGCCTTTGCCGAAAATTTTCGCGCCCACGTCGGCGGCTTTCTTCGCGACGGCAGGTTCGTCGTCCACGAGGCAGATGGCGGCGATGAGGAGCGCGCTGGCGGCGGCCATCTGCTTGCTGTCCGGCGGCTGCTTGCCGTCATCCTTGGCAGGGGCTTTTTTGGGAGAAGCCTTGGCCTTGGGCGCGGCCGTCTGGCCCCCGGAGGTGCCTTTGGCCGTCTCGGGGATTTCATCGCCCTCCAGGTGCGCGATGAGCGCCTCGATGCCTTTTTGTGTCAGATAGGTGCGGATTTCAGTTTTTTGCTGCGCGTTGAGGGCGCTGTAAAACCAGTCGTAGCCCAGGCTGGTGGCCACGACCATGTCCGCCAGGTTGTCCACCAGCTCGGGATGCCAGTCACGGAAGGCGACCTTGTCGGTGAGGGAGATGACCTCCTGCGCGCCTTTGTCCAGCCACTTCAAGTCGCCATCGCAGTAATGCAGCGCGCCGATGAGGGCGATGCGGTAGATGGCCTTCGGTCCTTCGCCGCCGGTGTCGCCGTTGATACGGGTGAGGCCGGGGTCTTGCAGCAGATCCTCGCCGGACGCCTTCAGAGACTCCATCATTTTTGCCAGCATCGGATCAGCGGCGACCTGGTTCTTGAGGAAGCCCCAGCTAGCGGCGTTGTGGATCAGACGCGGGCGCACCTTGGCGATGCCGCCGAGATAATCATTCGCCGCCGGCGCCTTGAACTTGGCGACGGGAAGGATCGTGATCTGCGGCCGCGGCGGCGCGGGCTTGCTGGCCACGGCGGGGGCTGCCTTGCCCTTTGGTGCGGCGGCAGGCGGCGCGGCGGCAGGCGGTGTCCCGGCCGGAGCTGCGGGAGCGGCCTGCATGGCGGTGTAGCGTGCCTTCGCGTATTCAAAATCCGCCGGGATGAGGCTGGAGATGGGCACATCGAACTCCTTGCCGTCCTTCTTCTTGATCTTCACCGTCTTCGCCACCGCATCGACGGAGACAAACGCGGCCTCGACCTGCTTGCCGGCGGTGTTCGTCCACATGCGGAACTCCTCCGCGAGCTGGGCCCGGACACCGGAGGCGAGGAACAGGCCGGTGGTGGCGAGAATGAGGAAACACTGGGCGGTTTTCATGACGGGAATCGTGTTGCGGCTAAAGCAGCGTCTTGCGGCCTGATGGTCAAGACTAAACGCAGGTGGATGGCTGCGGCTTTGCGGAGATTCGGCAGGAGTTCACGCGCCGGTGGCCAGCACCAGCCGGAAACGGCCGTCATAGCGCCCGCCCGCATGGCGGTTGCAGCACTGCAAGCAGGCGGTGGGACGGCTGAACTTGCGCACGCGGTGGACGACCGTCCGGCATGCCGGGCAGGCGTAGGCGAGCTTGCGTTCGATGGCGTTGCGCGGCAGCGGCAGGCGATGCTGTGCTTTTTCACCGGCGATGCCGAGATCCGCGCAGGCCTGACGCCATTCCCGGCCATGCGGCTCGATGCGCCGGCGTCCGCAGCGATGGTAGGCGATCAAATGCGCCAGCTCATGCTTCAGCGTGCGCTCGACCTGGCCTTCAAACTCACGCAGACGCGGATTCAGCTCGACCTCCCACTTCGGATAACGCGCGTAACCCGCCGTGCTGCGCAGACGCGCATTCCACGTCACGGTGACGAGTTTCGCGCCGCCCGGCAGCTCCAGCGCGAGCAGCCACTCACGCGCCTGGGCCTCCAGCTCGGCGTCGCGGCCCTCCTGCGCGGCTTCCCCGCCTGACTCTGGCGGAGCCACCGGCTCCAGTTCGCGGACGGACTGGAACGGCGACCAGACCGGCGAGGCCGTGAAGTCGAAGCAGAGCTGGGAGAAGTCACGCATGGCTTACTTCTTCTTTTTGACCTGCACCTTGTGCTCCTGCTGTCCCAGCGCGTAGAGCATGTCCGGCGGCACGGACTCGAGGATGAAAACATTCGCGCCGATCGTGCTGCGCGCGCCGATGATCGTGTCTCCGCCCACGATGGTGGCATTGGCATACACGGTGACGTGATCCTCGAGCGTCGGATGACGCTTCTTGCCGCGCAGCGCCTGCCCGGCGGCCAGCGAGCGCGCCACGAGGCCCACGCCTTGGTAAAGCTTCACATGATTGCCAAGTTGCGCCGTCTCGCCGATCACCACGCCGGTGCCGTGGTCGATGAAGAAGTGGGTGCCGATCTCCGCGCCGGGGTGGATGTCGATGCCCGTGCGGCCATGCGCCCACTCCGTCATCATGCGCGGGATGAGCGGCACATGCTCCTGGTAAAGCACATGCGCCGTGCGCTGGATGGCGATCGCCTCCAGTCCCGGATAGGCGAGGATGATCTCCTCGAAGC